>JAGSPR010000085.1 GCA_018262455.1 Deltaproteobacteria bacterium
CGCATGGCTCGTCCTCGGCGTGCTGCGCGGAGGCGCGTTCGCCGATGACGAGAAGCCCGAGGTGCAGCGGATGCGCTTCGTGGAGACCGGTGACGTGCTCACCATCACGTCGAGTGCGCTCACCAAGCTGTTCGACAGCACGTCGTACGCGGCCCTCGATAGCGGGGTGTCCTCGACGGTCGTGATCCGGATCTGGATCTACCCCCAGGGCTCGAGTGACCCGGTGTCGTTCGTGCTGATCCAGCGCCAGGTCTCGTACGAGCCGTGGGACGAGATCTTCTACCTCAACCTCGACGAGCCGGGCGGCCGCAAGAAGCTCAAGGAGAAGCGCCAGGCCGACGCGCTGAAGCGGCTGACCTCGATCGAGAACCTGCCAGTCGCCCGGCTCGCGAACCTGCCGTACGATCAGGTCTACTTGCTCGCGATGCAGGTCGAGCTCAACCCGGTCTCGAAGGAGACGCTGGCCGAGGTCCGGCGCTGGCTCTCCCAGGGCACCGGCGGTGGGCTCGATCGCGGCGGCGCGTTCTTCGGCTCGTTCGTGTCGGTGTTCGTAAATCCCAAGATCGCCGAAGCTGATCGCGTGCTCAGGATCCGCTCGCAACCGTTCTTCAGGCCGCGGCCATGAAGCCCGCGCACAGCCCGGTCTCGCTCCAGCTCAAGCTCACCGTCGGGCTGGTGCTGATCGTGATGGCGCCGCTCGGGGTCGCCGCGTACTTCCTCGGCGATCTCGGCAAGGCGGCGGCCAACGTGGCCGCGGGCGAGGCCTCGGCACGGATCCACGTGCTCGAGAAGTCGATCGACACCTATCACGAGATGATCAACACGACGAAGCGGCTGCACGGCGAGGTGGCGGGCCGGCTCGCACACCGCCCCGATCTGCTCGCGTTCGACCCCGAGCTGGGGGTCGCCAAGCTCGTCGACGTGGTGGGCCTCGATGTCACCGGGGAGCTGAGCAAGCTGCTCGCGGAGCCCGCGCAGGCCGGCATGTCGGGGATCGCGATCCTGCGAGCAGACGGCACCGTGTTCGCGGAGGCCGAGCGTCCGCTCGCCGGACCGACCTGGCGGGCCAAGGTGGTCGACGAGCCGATCGGAGACAGCGGCGCGACGCTGCGGCTCACCTTCGAGGTGTCCGCGACGGTCAACGAGGACCTCGAGGCGCTCAAGAGCGCGATCGACGCGACCAAGATGTTCGTGCAGATCAAGTCGGCCCTGCCGGATGGGTATCGCACCGCGTTCCTGATGCTGATGGGTATCGCGGCGCTCGCGGCTGCCGGGTTCGGCGTCTGGGCGTCGACGTTCGTGACCCGCCGGATCGCCGCGCTCGTGTCGACCGCCCGCCGGGTCTCGAATGGCCATCACGACGCCCGCGTCGAGCTACGCGGCAACGACGAGATGGGCGAGCTCGGCAACGCGTTCAACACGATGCTCGACGATCTCGACGAGACGCGGCGCCACGTCGAGTACCTGCAGCGCATGGGCGTGTGGCAGGACGTCGCCCGCCGGCTCGCCCACGAGATCAAGAATCCGCTCACGCCGATCCAGCTCGCGGTGCAGCAGTGCGTGTCGGCGTACAAGGGTGATGACGCCCGGTTCGGCAAGCTGCTCGCAGACACGGGCGAGATCGTCGAGGAGGAGATCGAAGGATTGCGCCGGCTGGTCGACACGTTCCGCACGCTCGGCGCGCTGCCCAAGGTCCTGGCTGCGCCACTGCCGCTCGCCTCGGTGATCGAGGAGCTCAAGCTCGATCCGACGATGGCGCGGCGCCTCACGCTGAACCCGCCGGCGAATCCGGTCACCGTGCGTGCCGACAAGCTGCTGCTCAAGCGCATGCTCGTCAACCTGGTCGAGAACGGCATGCACGCGGGCCAGGAGGCCGGCACGCCGGGCGAGGTCGTGATCGGCTGGTCCGCCGATCAACACGGAGCCTTCGTCACGATCACCGTCGATGACCATGGCAAGGGCGTGGCGGACGCCGACCGCGAGAAGATCTTCGAGCCCTACGTCACCACCAAGGCCACCGGGACCGGGCTGGGGCTCGCGATCTCGCGCAAGCTCGCGATCGAGCACGGTGGCGAGCTCGCCGTCGCTCCCGACCGCGCGCCCACTGGCGGCGCACGTTTCGTCGTGTCTTTGCCGCTAGGTGATCCCGACTCACCCGCCGCGTGACGCGTTGAGGACACCCGTTCGCTGACGGATCGCACCTCGGGTGCACCTTCGGCTGCACGGGTGCAGCGAGACTCTCGACTCATGATTCCGCCGGCTTGCTCGTGGATCGGAGCTTGCTAACAAGGCCGGTCGTTGAGTAACGAACACGCCCCGACTCTGGCTTGGCCTCTGCCCTCGTCGCAGGCGGGCGGCTGTTCACGAGAAGACAACAGACTCGGCACGGTCGTGCTGGGTCGAAAGGAAGCCTGCTGATGTCCCGTCTTGCCTGCATCGTTTCGTTCGCAACGCTGTTCGCCTTGATCTCCGTGGCCAACGCCGATCCGGTCGACGACTGCCAGATGAAGCTCGTCAACGTACAGAACAACCTGCCAGCTTCCGCGTTCAGCTCACCCTCGGATCTCGAGAGCGCGGGCCGCCGGATCGCGCTGGCCCGCAAGTTCTATGACGACGCGCAGGCGTGTCTTCAGACCGCGCCGGTCAAGAAATCGCCCGACTACGGGCTCTTGCTCAAGAATCGCGACATCGCCAAGAAGCTCCTCGACTGGGCCGACGGCGCTCACAAGCAACTGCAGGAATTCGAGGCGCTGGACAAGGAGATGGAGGCGCTGAAGGTCGCGATCAACCAGGCGCCACCCGATCAGCACGCCAAGATCCAGGCCCGCTACGAGGCATTCAAGGCCAAGTTCGCGGCCGCGGCGGCGACCAATCCCCACCTGAGCAGGATCTCGTCCAACCTCTCGACGCTCGACCACGTGATGTCGGACCTGGGGCTACGCAAGGGGCTGGCTGACACCGCCGCCGCCGAGAAGCGCATGCTCGATGGCGCCGTGACCGCTCGGTTCCCGAGCAAGTACAGGGCGGAGGACTCGCTCGACCAGGACAAGATCGCCCAGGCATTTGCCGAGGTCGATCCGGCGGATCTCGTGATGATCCGCAAGGGCGACGATGTGGGTCGCTTCCAGTACCAGCCCGCGAACAAGGTGCACGAGCGCGGCAACGGGGACGATGATCCCAAGCATCCGTCCAGGTTCGGCGTCTTCGTTGCGTGGAATGGCTACGAGACGCTCGACTACTTCTATGTTCGCGGCAACCCGGTGGCGCTGGGAGCGGAGACCCCAGGCCTTCTGTGGAACACCACCGACGGGGGCGTGATCCTGGTGACCCTCGACGGTGGGCGTTATGTCGGGCCCTTGCGGGCGTTGGTCAACGGTCGGCCGAGTGTTGCGGCGATCCCCAAGGCGCCCCAGAACTTGGTGCTCATGCCCGAGGACCTCCACGCGCTGGTGGCGAGCAAGGTGCTGCCGGCGAGCCTGGAACAATCACTGACCGCGGCCGGCCACGCCGCCCAGACGTGCTCGGAGCGGATCACCAAGTCCTACGAAGCGAAGTTTCGCGCCAACGACATCGCCAACATCACGATCGCGACGCGCAACAACCGCGCCGCCGATCTGCGCGACAAGCAGTCGGCCGCCGTCTACAACGGGTGCGTCGGACAGCAGCGCGCGGTGCAGAAGGCCTGGAACGCGGCGATCGAAGCCTACGGCCAGCGGCGCTCGAAGACCCTGGAGGCGGTGCGCGCGCGGCTGGGTTCGCTCGCCAACTGACGAACCAACGAGGCAAGTTCGCAACTCACAGGCGGTAGCGCGTCGACACCAGGCACTGGAACCCCGCCGCATCCCACTGCGCGTCGGCAAATGCAGGGTCGCCGGCCGGATCCACGTCGCACACGCTCTCATCGAGCGTGGACTCGGTGAGCTCTCCGGTCGCGATCTTGAACGCCATCTTGAGGAACAGCGGCGTCAGATCGCTGTCGATCTCCTTGACGACGCCCGCGTAGGGCTTCTGCGGGTTGCCGGCGGAGTAGCCTCGCTCGCACAGCTCCTGCTCGAAGATCGTGTCCACCGCGGCCGTCTCGGTCAGCAGGCGGTAGAGCCCGGCGAGATAACCTGTTCGATCTTCGCCGACGGTGCAGTGAAAGAACGCCGTCGTGCCGCCCGCGGTCCAGTCCCTGAGGAGCTTGAGCGATTGCACGGTCATCCGGCACGGCTCCCGGAAGTCCGCGAAGTCCTTCCACGGGAACTCGACGTTGACGATCCGCGTGTCGGGAATGCCGATCGGGGTCAGCGCGGCGATCTCCTTGTCGACTTCGGTCGATGCCGTGGGTCGCTTGAAGATCAGCACGGCGCCCACTCCCAGGTTCTGGAGATCCTCGAAGTCCGCGTCGCGGAACGGCTTCATGCCTCGCAGGAGCCTCGCGCCGCTCGACGCGTCCTCCGCGACGAAGTGTGCGTTGGAGATGCCGACCCCAGCAAGCGACGGCGCGAACGGCGAGATCATCTGCCCGTTGACGAGCGTCTTGGGTTGCTTCGCGCTGCACTGCAGCTCTGTCGGCCACTCGTCGGTCGCGGCGGTCGTCGCGGAGCAGTGGTAGTACGACCGCTTGTCGGGAGCGAGCGACGACTTGCGGTAGATCGCAGCACCGGCGAGCCCCTCCGGGCCGAAGGTCAGGGTCAGCTGTTCATCCCCGCGCTCGCACAGCAGACGCCAGCCATCTGGCGTTCGGCCTTCGGTCGGGCAGGTGAACTTGGTGGAACCCGACGGAGCACCGACGAGCTTGGGCGTTTCTTTCGCGCGGAGCGTGCCGTCCTGGAGCCGATTGAGCTTGAGCGTGAACTCGGAGATGCCGTCCGCCTTGCCGTCACCGACCGTTCCCTCCTCCTCTCCTGCCTCCTGGGACACGCAGCCGACGAGCACGATCCCGAGCGACAGCGCTCCAACCACAAGGCGGTTCAGCGGAGGCGACATGAAGCCCTCTTTCAGCAAGGCCGATGCCAAGGCGTCACGCGACCAAGTCACCGATTACACGGCCTCGAGTAGCAGGCTTCCGGAACGATCGGGCCGGGTGGCAGATCCACGAGCCACCACACCGACCAGGCGTGTATCCAGTGTTGATCGGCGAGGGCCAGCGCAGGTGGTCACTCGACGACGATCTAGCCCGGGGGAGGCAGCAGCCGGAACAGCAGCGCGTCCTGGCTCTTCGCTGCCACGGCGACGCACTCCTTGAGATCGGCGAGGGCGCGGATCGCGGTCTCCGCGAGCATGCGACCGTCATCGCGGCGGCGCGGCGCATCCGGGATCGAGCCGACGTACTTGACGAACTCGTCGTACTTGTCGAGCAGCTTCTGGGGATCGTACTCGGTCAGCATCGGGATGAAGTGCTCCGGGTTGACGATCACCCAGTCACCCTTACCGATCTCGAGCACGTTGCGATCCGCGTAGGGCGTCGTGAGCTGCTCGTGCGGGATCGTGCCCAGGAAGCCTTCGTCGTCCGCCTGGAACTTGTGGGGGACCACCTCGACGAAGAACGCGAACAGCTCGATGCCCTTGCGAAGATTCCCGAGGTCATCGTCGTCGAGCGGCGGGAACGTATCCGGCATGCCGACGTGCAGCGCCGGCATGACGACGCGCTCGAGGATATCGATCGCGACCGGGGCCGTGGCGCGGCGCAGCGCGATGATCTGCGCGATCGCCTCGAACAGGCCGCGATCGCCGGTCTGCTTCGCGATCGGCTCGTCCTGCTTGGCGCGGCCGATCGCGGCGACGACCTGCTCGACGACCTGCTGGTTTGCAGGCCCGAGCCGCGGACCGCTCTCCTTGATTGCCTCGATGAGCTTGGCGACCGGCTCCTCGTTCCACAGCTTGGCGAGCCGGCCGAAGTCCATCGACATCCACTGGCCGAGCGGCACGGTGTGGAGCCGGATGTAGTGCTGCGCGAGGAACCGATCGAGCGAGCGATCGTTGTCCTTCTCTCGCTGATCCTCGTGCAGCTGCCGGATCCGTTCGATCTCGGTCACCATCTTGCGGGTCGCGCCCGAGCCCATGCGCAGCAGCTGCTCGGCGAACACCATCGGTGCGATCTCGAGGAAGATCTTGGAGAACCCGATGCGCCAGGTGTGCGGATCGTCACCCATCATCAGCCAGTGGCCGCCATGGCGGCGGCGCATCGTCTCGCCGATCCACGCGCCGAACGTGAACCAGACTTCCCAGTGATCCTCGGCCTTGAGGTCGAGCTCGTCCTTGTCACCGATCTGGCCGAACAGCCAGGTATCGAAGGTGATCAGCTCGAGCGACTGCGCCAGCGCGACCGCTCCCTGGTCGCCTTCGACCTCGGCGATCGAGGCGACCGTCTCCCCTTCGGGGTCGATCAGCTCCTCGATGATGAGCTCGGATTGGCCGCGCGCTCGCGACGAGAAGCGATACGCGCCCTCGCGGAGCTCGGTCATCGCCTTCTCGAAGCGCTCTTTCGCCTGCCGCTCGGCCTCGGCGAGCTGCTTGGCACTTTCTGACTGCTTGCCGGACTCCGCCACGAGCGCAGAGTATACGGGCGAGGGCCGTCCGACCCTCGCCCCAGGGTGATTTCGTTCCTTGCTTCGCTTCGGACCGAAATTGATCGACTTTCGGCTCGGGCCCCGAGCCACTCGATCGGTTTCGGTCCGCGTCCTGAGGACCGAAACCACCTTGGGCGAGGGGTCCCCCTTGCGGGGGCCCGCCAAGGCGGACCCTCGCCCCAGGGTGATTTCGTTCCTTGCTTCGCTGCGGACCGAAATTGATCGACTTTCGGCTCGGGCCCACCGGCAGAGTGTGGGCATGCCGGCGCTCAAGCCCGCGTGGGAGACCCTCCGCCGCGTCCTCCGCGGGACCGACCGCGCGGACGTGCCCGCGCTGCCAATTGGCGAGGCCATGCACCCGGTCACGCTCGCCGCGATCGCCCTGCTGGTGCTCAACGACTGGGTGTTCAAGGCCCGGTTCGGCCCGAGCGTGATCACCGGCAAGCTGAGCGACGTTGCCGGCCTCGCGTTCGCGCCGGTGGTGCTGTCCTCGGCGATCGGCCTGGTCCTCCACCTTGCGGCCCGGCTCGGTGCGCGCATCGATCCGAGCCTGTCGAGACGGCGCCTCGTCGCGTGCATCGCAGCCACCGGTGCCGGCTTTGCCGCGGTCAAGCTCAGCCCGGCGCTCGCCGGCTACGTCGCCGATGGCCTCGGCCACCTCGGCCGCCGGGCCGCGTTCTACGAGGACTGGACAGACCTGCTCACCCTCCCGGCCTTGCTCGTCGCGCTGTGGATCGGCCGCGACGAGCTCCGCCGCGTCCCGCTGGGCAGGCCCGCGGCGATCCACCGGCTCGGCCGCGCCGCACGGCCCGCCCTGGCCGATGTCCGGTGGGCTGGCGCGCCGGCCGCACGGGTCGAATCACTCGCGACCGCGATCGATGCGTGGGACGGGGTCGATCGCGTGTTGCGAGGCTGACCCCAGGGTCGAAGCTACGTCGCGCGCGAGTCCCACAGCGGCTCGGCCTTGCCGTCCTTCAGCACACACCAACGCCCCCACACGAACAGCGCGTCGGAGAGCCGGTTGAGGTACTGCACCGCCAGCGCGCCCACCTCCACGCTGGCGGCGAGTTCGACGACGAGCCGCTCGCCGCGCCGGCAGACCGTCCGCGCGAGGTGCATGTACGCTGACGGCCAGCCGCCACCGGGCAGCACGAACGAGCCCAGCACCGGCAGCTCGTCGTTGACCGCGTCGATGTCGCGCTCGAGCGCGTCGATGTGGCGCTGTTCGATGCGCGGCAGCTTCGCCCGGGTCTCGGCATCGGCGGTCGCGAGCTCGGTGCCGAGGTTGAACAGCTCGTTCTGAACGCGGCGCAGGATCGGGGTCAGGTGGTCGCCAGCGGCCGAGCTCGCGAGCGCCTCGACGATGAGGCCGATCGTGGCGTTGAGCTCATCGACCGTGCCGTAGCAGTCGAGGCGGAGCGAGGCCTTGGAGACCCGCTCGCCGCCGATCAGCGAGGTCTGACCTTGATCTCCACCCCTCGTGTAGACGCGATCGATTCGCATGACCGTGACGTACCATGGCCCTTGGGCCGCGGCTTCGCACCGAAGCCACGACCGCGATCAGACCTGGATCGTACCGATGCGATTTGCCGGGTCCTTGCGGGCCTCGAGCGAGAGCACGAAGCGCTCGGTCTGCGTCCACCAGTCGATCGGCTTGGGCGGCGCCGGTGCATCGCCCATGCCCTCGGTGGCACTGACCTCCGACAGCCAGTGCGTCGCGTAGTCGGCGAAGCCGGTCCACATCAGGATGCGGTGATCGAGGCTCGAGGTCGTCTCCGGAAGGTGAAGCCGGATCCCCTTCGCACTCGAGACCGAGATGACGAGCGGGATGTTGTAGCTGTCGACCAGCGGGAACGTCCGGATGTCGTCCGGCAGATCGATGCGTGACGCGCGGCCGCCGTCGAGCGCGTTGCACAGATCCGCGAACACGTAGCTGTGGATCTGATCGAGCGTCTCGAAGGCACGGCGGATCAGTGGCCGGATCGGCGAGCTCGAGAACCACACGTCGTCCGCGGACCACCACATCGAGTAAGCGCCCGCCGGGACCGATGGCATGGGACGAAACGTCTCGCGGATGAAGCCGAGTGACACGATGTCGCAGTTTGGTCCGCTCGCCGCCGGACGGCCAGTGATCTCCGGGCAATTCCTCACCGCGCGAGGCGATCGACGGCGCGGACTCCGAGCAGAGCGCGCACCCGCGCGCTGGGCGGCGGGTCGGCCTTCGTCTCGCGGGTGACAGCGGAGGGCCGCAACGTGCAGCGACCGCCGGCGCAACACTCAACTACCTTTGCCACGCAGCGGACGGCCGTGGAAGCTACCGCTCGCCGTAAGGCCGCCCGCCGCCTGGCGCGCGCGGTGACGCCGCTCAGGACCACCATGTCGACGCGTGGTGGAGCACGTTCGACGTGATCGCTCCGGCTCAGTCGCGGGCGACGGGCAGCGACGGTCGCCGCGCCAGCCGCGCCATCGCGTCGGGGTCCGCCGGAATCGACTCCCCGGAGGCGAGCTCGAGCTCGAATCCGGCATCGCGGATCATCTGGTGATCGGCCTGGGCCGTCGCGCCGCCGGTCGTCAGGTAGCCCTGCGTGAAGATCGAGTTGGCGGGGTAGAGCGCGAACGCCTGGAGCGCGCGCAGCGTCAGCTCGCGCCCGCCCGCGACGCGCAAGTCGGTGCGCGGATGGACGAATCGGAACATGCAGAGCGCGCGCAGCGCGAAACCTGGCTCGACCAGGGAAGACCCCGCGAGCGGCGTGCCGGGGCGAGCATCGAGGAAGTTGACCGGCACCGAATCGACATCGAGATCACGCAGCGCGAACGCGAGGTCGAGCAGGTCCTCCAGGCTCTCGCCGAGCCCGACGATCCCGCCGCAGCAGGTATCCATGCCGGCCCGCTGCGCCATGCGCACGGTCTCGACGCGATCCTTCCAGCTGTGCGTCGACACGATCTGCTCGTAGTGGCGCTCGCTGGTCTCGAGGTTGTGGTTGAACCGATCGACCCCCGAGGAGGCGAGCCGCTGCGCCTTGGCGTCGGTCAGCAGGCCGAGCGAGGCGCAGAGCTCGATGTCGAGCTCTGCCTTGATGCGCGTCGCCGCCTCGCAGATCGTGTCGAGATCGCGCTGCGACGGCCCGCGAGTCGCGGTCACCATGCAGTAGCGCTTCGCGCGCGCGGCGTGGGCTCGGCGGGCACCGTCGACGAGATCGTCGACAGACTTCATCGGGGCCTCGCCGCCGGGCGAGCTGTGCTTGGAGGATTGCGAGCAGAAGCTGCAGTCCTCGGGGCACGCGCCTTGCTTGGCGTTCTCGAGCACGTGCAGCGACACGCGAAGACCCCAGTGGGCGCGGCGGACCCGAAACGCAGCATCGAGGAGCGCGAGCAGCTCGTCGGCCGGCGCGTGCAACACGGCGCGGGCCTGCTCGCGCGTGATCACTTGGCTGGGGGTCGCGAGGGCTTCGTCGGCGAGGGCCGACCAGGTCGTGGACATGATGGGCCGAACCTATACCCGGTGAGCCGGCCGCAGGTCACGGATTACAGCTGATGATCGGGGGGGCGTGGCCACCCGACTTCGCGACTACTGCTTGCCGGCGGCAGATCCGGCCGGTACGACCGGTGTGGCCGGAGGAGTGACCTCGACCACGGTTCCCGCGGCGAGCGAGGGGATCGCGATCTTGAGCACGCGCTCGTTGCCGGTGAGCCCGGTGGCGATGTGGAGCTTCGAGCCGGTATCGCGCTCGATCGTGATCGGCACGAAGGCGATCTGGTTCTGGGCGTCGACCACCGCGACCCGGAGGCCTTGCGCGTCGTTGTAGAGCGCGGTCGCCGGGATCTCGAGCACGTGGTGCGGCACCGGCAGCATCAGCTGGACCTGGACGTACATGCCAGGGAGCAGCATGCCGTCGGGGTTCGGGATCCGGACCTCGGCGGTCATCGTGTGGAGCTCGGGGTCGAGCGAGCCCGACATCCGGGTCACGGTCCCGGTGAACTGCTTGGCGCCGTACTCGCGGACGGTGACCGAGGCGGCGGTGCCCGCGCGCAGGATGGGCGCGATCGACTGCGGGACGTCGACGTAGATGCGCACCGGATCGATCGCGACGATCGTGAACATCGGCGAGCCCTTGCCCTCGGTGACGAGCGCACCTCGCTCGACCGTGCGCGACGACACGGTGCCGGCGAAGGGCGCGGTGACCTTCGCGAAGCCGGACAGCTCGCCGAGCCGGCGCACGTTGGCTTCTTGCGAGGCGACGCTCGACTGCGCCGCGAGCAGGTTGGCCTCGTCGGTCTGCGCCTGCGCGCGCGTCTGCTCGAGCTGGGACTTCGCCACCAGCTGCTGGTTGGCCAGGGTCTCGTAGCGGGCGGTGTTCGACTTCGAATAGTCGCGCTGCGCGGTCGCCTGCGTCACGGTGGCGCGTGCCTGCGCGAGCTGCGCGCGGCCCTGCGCGAGCTGCGCTTCGAGCTCGGGAGTCTCGATCTCGGCGAGCAGCTGGCCCTCCGTCACCTTGTCACCGATGTCGACGAGCCATCGCTTCACGTAGCCCGAGACCCGCGGATAGACCTTGGTCTCCTCGAGCGGGCGGACCGTCCCCGGCAGCTCGAGCGCGCGATCGGTGGCGAGCACCCCGGGCTTGACGACGTCGACCCGCAGCGTCGTGTGCGCGGCGATCGTCGGGACCTGCCCCACCGCCTTGCGATGTTGCACGTAACCGAACGTGAACGCGCCCGCGACCACGACGGCCGCGACGATGACGATCCGCATCCGTGACGACCGCGCGGCCGCCGGCAGCGGGAACCCGAGCTCGTGGTCGGCGGGGTCTCCGGTGGGGTCTCCGGCGGGGTCGACCGGTGGATTGCCGGGTGGGTTGGATGCCGCGGTCATGCGTCGATCTCCCGGTGGGCCGGTGGACGGCGCCGCAGCAGGCTGTACATCACGGGCACGAAGAATAGCGTGGTCACGGTCGCCAGCCCCAGCCCGCCGATCACGGCGCGGCCGAGGGGGGCGTTCTGCTCGCCCCCCTCGCCGACGCCGATCGCCATCGGGATCATGCCGATCACCATGGCGAGCGCGGTCATCAAGACCGGCCGCAGCCGCGTCATGCCGGCGGCGAGCGCGGCGTCACGCTGGTTGCGGGTGACCCGCTGCTCGTTGGCGAACGACACGACGAGGATGCTGTTCGCGGTGGCGACACCGACACACATGATCGATCCGATCAGCGCCGGCACCGAGAGCGTGGTGCCGCTGAGGAACAAGATCCACACGATGCCGGCGAGCGCGCCCGGCAGCGCCATCAGGATGATGAACGGGTCGAGCCACGACTGGAAGTTGACGACGAGCAGCAGGTAGACGAGCAGGATCGCGAACACCAGGCCCGACTGCAGCCCGCCGAACGAGCTGTCCATGCTCTCGGCCTGGCCCTTGATCATGACGCGGGTGCCAGGCGGCGCGGTCGCCGACAGCTCCGCCACGATCGCGCGGATCTCATCGCTGACCGAGCCGAGATCGGTACCATCGACCCCTAGCTGGACATCGTAGGTACGCGCGGCGTCGTAGTGGGTGACGTTCGCCGGCCCGAGCGCGCGCTTGATCGTCGCGACGTTGCCAAGCGTCTGGAGCCGGTCGTCGGGCGTCGAGATCGGCGTGGCACGCAGCGCGTCCAGCGAGTCGATCGCGTACTGCGGCGTCTGCACCGAGACCAGGTACTGCACGCCTCGCTTGTCGAGCCAGAACGTGGGCGCGACCTGCCCGCTCGAGGCCAGCGACACCAGCACGTCGCTCGCCACGTCGCGCTCGCTGAGCCCGGCCTGCTGGGCCTGCGTGCGATCGATCGAGATCCGCATCTGCGGCACGTTCGTGACCTGCGCGAGGTGAACATCGACCGCGCCCGGCACGTGCACCACCCGCGCGGCGAGCTGCTCGGTGAACGCGAGCGTCTTGTCCTCGCTGCCGACCGGACCTGTGACCTGCAGATCGATCGGCGCGGCGAGCCCGAAGTTCAGGACCTGGGTCGAGATGTCGGGCGCGAGGAAGAAGAACGTGGTGTCGGGCAGGTCGCGCCGCAGCCGCTCGCGCAGCGCCCGCACGAGCTCGGCGGTCGGTCGGTGTCCCGGTCGCAGCGCGATGAAGATCTGCGCGTCCGCCGACGAGATCAAGGCACCCTCGCTGAGCGACAGGTTGATCCCGGAGTACGGCGTGCCCATCACGTCGAGCATGGTCTCGATCTCGCCCTGCGGGATGACCTCGCGGATCGTCTGCTGGATCGACGCGATCCGCTTCTCGCTCTCCTCGAGCCGCGTCCCCGGCGCGCCGCGGACGTGCAGCTTGATGAGCCCGGCATCGACCGAGGGAAAGAAGTCGCGACCGACCATCGGCAGCATCGCGAGCGAGACCGCGACGAACACCGCGAACAGCCCGACCACGAACCCGCGGTTGTCGAGCGACCACGCGAGTGCACGGCCATAGCTGGTGCGGAACCGCGCGAACCCGCGATCGAACGCGGCCGCGAACCGGTTCGGCGCGGCGTGGGCCATCGCCTCGCGCGCGAGCAGGTAGCGCACCATCGTCGGCACGAGCGTCCGCGACAGCACGTACGACATCAGCATCGCGAGCACCACGGCGAGCGCCATCGGCACGAACAGCGACTTGGCGGCGCCGGACAGGAACACGATCGGGGCGAACACGATGCAGATGCACAGCGTGGAGACCAGGGCCGGGATGGCGATCTGCTGGCCACCATCGATGATCGCGCGGATGAACAGCGGCAGCGTGGTCTCGCGCGACCTCCTCGAGGTCCCGATCATCCGGTGGATGTTCTCGACCGCGACCGTCGCGTCATCGACGAGGATGCCCACCGCGAGCGCGTGTCCACCGAGCGTCATGACATTCAGCGTGTAGCCGAGCGCGTGGAGCACGGTAATCGAGAACAGGATCGAGAGCGGGATGCTGACCACGACGGTGAGCGTCGAGCGCCAGCTGCCGAGGAACAGCAGGATCATGAGCGCGGTCAACGCGCCGGCGATCAGCGCCTCGTTCACCACCCCCTCGATCGAGGCCCGCACGAACACGGACTGATCGAACAGCAGCTTGACGGACACCTTGCCGCGCGCCTCCTTCGGCAGGCGGTCGAGCCCGCGCTGGATCGCGGCAGGGACCGCGTCGGTGATCTCGAGGGTCGACGCGTCCCCGTTCTTCATGATCGACATCAACACCGAGCGCCGTCCCTCGACGTGCACGAGGTTCGTCTGCGGCATGCTGCCATCGCGCACGTTCGCCACGTCGCGCAGGTAGATCGTGCTGCCCGCCACGGTCTTGATCGGGATGCCGGCGAGCTCGTCCAGCGTCTCGGGAGACGAGGTGAGGATGATCGGATACTCGTTGACGCCGAGCTTCGCGGTGCCCGACGGCAGGATCACGTTCTGCTGTCCGAGCGCGACCTGGATGTCTCGTGGCGACAGCCCGCGGCTATGCAGCCGCGAGGGATCGATGTCGACCATGATCTGGCGCTGCCTGCCGCCGTACGGATACGGGATCTGCGAGCCGGGGATCTTCGTCAGCTCGGCGCGGATGTAGTTGATGCCGTAATCGAACAGCTGCTGCTCGGACAGCGAGTCGCTCTCGAGCGCGATCTGGATGATCGGCACGCTCGTCGCGCTGTAGCGCAGGATCAGCGGCGGCACGGCGCCCGGCGGCATCTGCCGCACCGCGGTTTGCGAGACCGCCGTCAGCTGGGCGATCGCCTGGGCGACGTTGGCGCCCGGCTGCATGTAGATCTTGATGACCGAGACGCCGGTCAGCGTCTGGCTCTCCATGTGGTCGATGTCGCCGACGATCGTCGTCGCGAAGCGCTCGAAGTTGTTGACGATGCGCTTCTCCATCTCCTCGGGCGGGAGCCCGCTGTAGTTCCAGATGACCGAGATCACCGGGATGTCGATCGGCGGGAAGATGTCGGTCGGCGCCTTGCGGATCGACATCACGCCGCCAAACGCGATGACGAGCGCCATCACCACGAACGTGTAGGGGCGGCGCAGTGCCGTGCGGACAAGCCACATCCGGCCGCCAGTGTGCCTGAGGCCGCACAACTGTCCAGCCGGTCACGCACGTGTCGGAGCCAGGCCGGCTCGTTCACACTTCGTCGCAAAACGCGCGCGCGAGCTACGGCGAGAGCTTCATCAGCTGGTTGATCGTGCGGCCGCTCGGATCGGTCTTGCGGCGGTCCGCGGCGCTGACCAGCACCCCACCCTTGGACCACGCTGCACCGGTCGTGCTGCCGACCCATTCGAGGCCCGCCTGCTCGGCCGCCTTGGCATCCGCGTCCGACGGGTACACGCACACGATGACATCGACGTTGTTGACCGTGCCGCTCTGGCAGTCCTTGCCGAACGACACGGTGGCCGGGGTCATCGGAGAAGGCGTGAGGCCCGCCTTCTTCCAGGCCTCGACCAGGGCATCGCGTGCGGTTCCGCTACCACCGGCACCACCACCGCTGGCGGGCTTGTCATCGGCCTTGCCGCAGCCAAGCCCGGCGATCGCGACGAGCCCGGCGAGCCCGGCGATCATTGTCAGGAGAATGGGATGACGCATGATCAGACCTTACCGTCGCTTGTGCTTCTTGTGCTTGCCATGGCCGCGACCTTCGCCACCTCCGCCGCCGATGAACACGGGGCCCGAGCCGATGCCGATGTCGACGTGCACGCTCGGCATCGGGATCCGGACCTCGGCATCGACGCGGATGCCACCGCTCGGCACGATCACCGCGGCACCCGGCCGCTCGACGACCACCGCCGGGCCACCGAGGTCGACGCGCGCGCCGATCCAGCCGATCGGAGCCTCGATCGTGACGACCGGCCGCGTGTACACCAGGGGTCGATAGACCGCGTTGATGCTGATCATCGCGGGGCGCGCCTCGACGTAGGCGGCCGGCGGCTCGGCGACGTAGAAGTACGCGTCACCCACGATCCTGAACTCCGGGCCTTCGGGAGGCGCGAAGTAGTGGAAGTGCGGGCCGTCGAGGTAGCAGTACTCGACGTCATCGTTGTCATCGCCCACCACGACGTTGACGTGGATCGGGTGGTGGCCCTTGTAGGTGAACTTGGGGCCGTCGTAGCCGTAGGCGACCGGATCTCCCACGAAGTAGTTGGCGCCCGCGTGGTCGCGGTACTGGACCTTGTCCGCCCCGAAGACGTGGACGTGGGGCCCTTCGATGTAGCAGATGCCCCCGCCTTCGGACTTCGCGACCGGGTGGATCCCGACGTAGCGAACCTGCTTGCGATCGGCGTACGCGGTCGACGACCCGATCACGACCGCCAACACGATGCCCAGGATGGAGATGCTTCGCATCCCACCATCGTGCGGCCCGGTGGGGGTATGGATGCAAGCTTCAGGGTGCGTCCGTGTGCGCGTGCCTGTGAGTTCAGGGAGTTGCGCGCGGCGCGATCGCGGCCGAGACCCGGAAGATCCGGACGATCTGATCGAGCTCCGTCGTCAACTTGCCCTGCAGGGTCATCGGCAGCTCGGCCGAGCTGGAATCGAACGGCACCTCGACCACGATCGCTGCCCCGGCGGGCACTTCGCGCTCCAGCGCGACCTCGCCCTCGGAGATCTTCGCGCGACCGGCCGCGAACACGTACTCGAGCTTGGTCAGGTGCATCGGCCGCTTCGCAGGGTTCGTGACCTGGACGAACACGACCTCGTGTCGGGGGGCCTCGTGAACACCGATGACCCGGAGCTCGGGCGATCTGGCACCGTGGCAGGCGACGACACCAGCAACCAACGCGACGGTCAGGACCAGGCGAGTGAGGAGGGGGAGAACCATCGACGGCGAAACGTCATGCGGCCGGCGTGCCAGCGCGCAACCTGTTGCAAGCACTGGGGGCGAGGCCTAAAACCACACCAACTGTTCACATTCCAGGGCGTTGCTGTCGGGGTTTCTGCACGTGTAACGTCGCCGCCGTGAAGATCGAGAAAGGCCATCGAGTCACCGTCAAGGTCGACCTCTCCGTTGTCGGAGGCGCGTCGCTCGAGAAGAGTACCGTCGAGTACATCCAAGGGGGAGGCACGATGTTGCCTGGCCTCGAGGCCGTGCTCGCAGGGCTCGAGAAAGGCGCCAAGCGCGAGGGCGTCATCAAGGCCAAGGACGCGTTCGGCGCCACCAAGCTCCCGCCGAAGAACATGAAGCGGACCGAGTTCCCCAAGGACGCGAACATCACCGCGGGTGAGAAGTTCGCTGCCAAGGGCGAGAACGGCATGGATGTGGTGCTGCTGATCGAGAAGATCACCGGCGATACGGTCGAGGTGCGGTTCGTTCACCCGCTCGCCGACAAGGACATCCAGTACGCTGCCGAGGTGATCCAGGTCACCGACCCGCGTCCGCCGCCGATGCCGAGCGCAGCCCTCGATCTCGAAGAAGAGAAGTAGCCGTGCACGTCCGGCGTCTCTACGCTCATCGCGGCGCTTCGGCGGAGCTGCCGGAGAACACGATGCCGGCGTTCGAGCGCGCCGTCGAGATCGGCGTCGACGTGCTCGAGATGGACGTCCAGCTCACGCGAGACGGACAGCTGATCGTCGTGCACGATGATCATTGCGCTCGCACGACGGGCGCTCAGGCGAGCTGGGCCGAGATCGATCTCGCCCAGGCGCGCGAGCTCGACTCCGGCTGGGGCTTCGTGGCCACCGACGGCTCGCGTCCGTTCGCCGGCAAGGGCATCACCGTCCCGACGTTCGCCGAGGTCCTCGAGCGGTTTCCGACGACGTCGATCAACGTCGATCTCAAGGGCGGGCGCGCCGTCCAGGAGATGCTGAAGCTCGTGCGCGAGCAACACGCCGAAGATCGCGTCACGCTCGCCAGCTTCCACACGCGCACCGCGGTCGCGGTCCGCCGCGGCGGCTACGCCGGCGCCACCGGGCTCTCGAGGTACGAGGTCGCGTCGTTGCTGTCGCTGCCGTCGCTGTTCTGGCGGCAGCTGCCGTTCACCGGCAACGCCGCGCAGGTCCCGACCCATCACGGCCGGCTGCGCTTCGATCGCGCGACGTTCATCGCGAAGTGCCACAGCCTGGGGTTACGCGTCGACTTCTGGACCATCGATGAACCGGCCGAGGCGACGCGCCTGCTCGCGCTCGGGGCCGACGGCATCATGACGAACGATCCGCGCGCGATCCGCCCGCTGTTCTATGCGACGTGATCGCCCGCTGCCGCCCGGATGACCGCTCCCGCAGTCGGCCGGCTTCGACGTGGCGCGGGCTAGCGCGCCGATACCATTCACGTCGTTCCTGTCGAAGTTTCACCACCAAGGGTTCCGTTCTCCAGCTCTTGCGAGCCACCGCTCCGTGGTGCAATTTCACCCTTTCCCTCACTCGGAGTTCGCGCACATGGCTCTCAAGAAAGGCGTCGACGTCAAGCCGGCAAGCGGCAAGCTCGGCATCCTGCTGCCCGGGATGGGCGCGGTCGCGACGACGTTCATCGCGGGTGTTCAATCGATCCGCCGCGGGCTCGGCAAGCCGATCGGTTCGCTGACCCAGATGGGTCACATCCGGCTCGGCAAGCGGACCGACAAATCGAATCCGGCGATCAAGGACTACATCTCGCTCGCGAAGCTCGATGACATCGTGTTCGGCGGCTGGGACATCTTCCCGGACAACGCGTACGAGGCGGCAGTCCGCGCTGGCGTGCTCGAAGCGAAGCACCTCGAGCCGCTCCGCGCGGAGCTCGAGGCGATCAAGCCGATGCCCGCCGTGTTCGAGCAGAAGTACG
>JAGSPR010000686.1 GCA_018262455.1 Deltaproteobacteria bacterium
CCCGGACCACCGCGCGTTCGCACCAAGACGACTGACCGAGCTGTTCGTGCGGCCGCACCCCGAGAGCGTGGAGCTCCTCGGGGTCGAGATCGAGTCAAGATCATGACGAGCCTCGACGACCTGCGCGCCTGGCTCGAGCGCCAGGGTCACTACTTCCTGACGCTGCGCGATAACGGTCAGCTCGCGCTCGCGATCTTCCTCGTCGGGTTCGCGGCGGTGTTCTTCATCGGCGCCTACCGCAAGCGCGCGCGCATCGCCTGCGCGCGGAACAAGATCCCGCTCTCGATCGGCGGTTGGGGCACCCGCGGCAAGTCGGGCACCGAGCGGCTCAAGGCCGCGATGTTTCATGGCCTCGGGTACGAGGTCGCGGTCAAGACCACGGGGTGCGAGGCGATGTTGATCCACTCGGTCCCCGACGACCCGCCGCACGAGATCTTCATCTTCCGATCGTTCGACAAGGCCACGATCTGGGAGCAGCGCGACACCGTCGAGACGGCCGCGGCGCTGCGCAGCGAGGTGTTCCTCTGGGAGTGCATGGCGCTCCAGCCGACGTTCGTCGAGTTGCTCCAGCACGACTGGATGCGAGACGACCTCGTGACGCTGACCAACGCGTTCCCGGATCACGAGGACGTCCAGGGACCGTCGGGTGCCGATGTCGCCGAGTGCATCTCGGCGTTCATTCCCCACGACTCCAAGCTGTTCACGAGCGAGCTCAACTTCTTGCCGCTGTTCGGCGAGCGCGCGCGCGAACGCGGCACCGAGCTCCACGCGGTCGCACCCTACGCGGGAGACCTGATCGCCGACGATCTGCTCGCGCTGTTCCCGTACAACGAGCACCCGCGCAACATCGCGTTGGTCGCCGAGGTCGCGGCCCACCTCGAAGTCGACCGTCACCTCGCGATCGCGACGATGGCCGAGCACGTCGTGCCCGACCTCGGCGTGCTCAGGGCGTACCCGCCCGCACGGGTGCGCGGCCGCGTCCTGCGGTTCATCAACGGGATGTCCGCGAACGAGCGCACCGGGTTCCTCAACAACTGGCAGCGCATGGAGCTCGACCACAAGGATGTCGACGCCCTGCCCGGCGAGACGATCGTCACGGTCGTCAACAACCGATGGGATCGCGTCTCGCGGTCGGAGGTGTTCGCGCGCATCACGGTCGAGGATGCTGTCGCCGACGCGCACGTCCTGATCGGGACCAACCTGCGCGGGCTGCGGCGCTACATCGACGAGGCGCTGCGAAGGTATTGCGCGACGATCGAGGTGGTGATCGCGGATGATCTCGCGGATGATCTCGCGCCACACCGCGGCTCCGAGCGCGCGCGCGGTCGCCTCGCGAGGCTGCTCGCTCGACTCCGCATCCCGACGCCAGCGCCGCAGCAGCTCCTCGCGCGGATCGATTGCTACGCGGCCGGTGCAGGGCTCGCGATCTCGGCCCATCACCGCACCGCCGTCGAGCAGCTCGCCGAGCAAGCGTGCTCCGCCGCGAGCTCGCGGCTCGCGCTCGCCGAGGTCCGCCGCGAGATGGCCGTGCTGTTCGCGCCTCTCGAGCCGATGTTGGTCGAGCTCGCCGTTGGCTGTCCGTCGGTGCCGGAGGTGATCGCGCCCGCCGATGCCAAGGACGTCGTCGGCCACGTGATTCGTCAAGCGTCGCGGATCGCGGTTCACGCGCGACTGGCCGCCCAGGTCGAGGCCCTGTTCGCGCCCGCGGCACGCGACTCCAGCGCGGCGGCACGCCTCGCGGCATGTAACGCCACGGTGGCCGGCGCCTACCGCGAGCTGTTCGAGGACCTCCTCATCGTCATCGACGACGAGGGCGAGACCGGCGACCAGATCATCGATCGTTGCGCGCGCGCCGTCCCCCCCGGCACCGCGGTCAGCGTGATCGGGATCCAGAACATCAAGGGAACCGGGCTCGACTTCGTCTACCGCTGGCTCGCGCTCGATCACACGGTGGCTCGCCTCGCGCGACTCGACGATGACGACCGGGCCGCACGGCTCGCGGCGTTGCGCGAGCTCGAGTCGTTCGAGGACTACGGCATCCTCGCTGCGGGGCTCGCCTCGATCGCCCTCGCGAAGCGGACCGCGCACCCGCTCGAGGAGGAAGAGGCGGCGTCCACGCGCCGCGCGCTCGAGCGAGTCCGCACCCTCCATGAGCTCCGGCGGCAGGCGCTCGAGCAGGCCACTCGACACGACCTGTGGTCGCGGTTCGTCGGCCAGCTCGAGGCGCTCCTCGATCCGATCGACAGCATCCGACGCCGGCGCAAGTCACGGAGCGTGATGCGCGATCTGGTCGACCACCGGATCTCGCACGGACGCGCGGCGAAGGAGATGCGCTCGCTCTACGACCGTCAGGGCGGGGGCTGGTTGTCGCGCGGAGGGTGATCCGGGGGGGGCCGATCGATCGTCGTGGCATCCCCGGGGGCCCTCCGTTAACATGACGGCCATGCGCCAGGCGATCTGGATCACAATCCTCGTTTTGGCTGGCTGTCCGGGCACGCCACCCCCGCCGTCCGAGCCGCCGGTTGACGCGCCGCCTCCCCCGCGGCTTCGCTGCGACTTCGCGGACTGTCGGGATGGCTTCTCGCGGACGTGCGACAAGGAGCCGGATACGCTCGATTGCACGGCATTCGCCGCCTCGTGCGGCGTGTTCACGGACACCGACAGCCAGGACCAGTTCCGCTGGTGTGACTGTGGCAGTCTGGCGGAGAGCGAGGGCTTCTGCCTCGGCGGTCGGAACGGCGTGATCTGCCTGCAGGGCCTCGGCGGGCTGTCTGACTGCGGGCTCGGGTTCGAGTGCGTCGACAAGCCGAATTCCCCGTTCGGTATCGGCTGCGAGTGCAACAACATCCCCGACGGCATCTGCCCCGCGATCGCGTGCGGCAGCGATCCCGA
>JAGSPR010000687.1 GCA_018262455.1 Deltaproteobacteria bacterium
AACACCAGCAGATCGTCGATCACCTCGGTCGAGTCGAAGCTCGTCGCCGCCGCGGTCGGATTCTCGGGATCCCGCGTGCGCAGGCTCGTCCCGAGCGGAATGTCGGGGAAGTCGTCGCCGAACCGATCGCTCCACTCCGTGGCGGCCGCCTCGAGGACCAGCCGTCGTGCGGGCGTGAACCAGCTCGCGTGGTCGAAGCGATAGTCGAACCGGATGGAGACCCCGGGCGGCTGCGTTCCCTGATCGGGCGACCCGCCACCGTCGATGTGCGCGCCATCGCTGGTCGTTCCGCCGTCCGGGTCGAACGCTTCGTCGTCGGAACCGCCGCTACACGCGGCCACGAGCGTCACGAACAGGAGCGGCGCGCTTCGCATGGGCGCGGACAGTAGCCAACTCGCCCGCGGCCTTCGCCCGGTAGTTTCGGCCGCGATCAGCCGCGTAGCTGGGTCACCACGGACTGGAGCGCACCCCGGCAGTCGTCGGTGATCGGCTGGCCGTGACCGAACAGCAACCGTTCGAGCCCCTTCGTCTCTGCCAGCCTCTCGAGCTGCGCGGCGAACGCGCGCTTGTCCTTGAGCGCGAGCAGGCGCATGACGCGCGGCGCGCTGATCCGACCCGTCGGCCCGAGGAACAGGTTCATCGGGAACCCGAGCTTCGGCATGTTCAGCACGGCGTCGCAGAACACGAGCGATGTCCGGTCGCCCGACCGCACCTCGAGCACGCTCTCCATCGGCACGCCGTCGAGCGGGACCAGGCGCACGGTGTCATCGTGTGGTGCGTCCTCGGTGACCGCATCCACCGCGACCACCTGCTCGACGCGCTTCTTCGATCCCTTGGGCGCGATGACCTGCGCCTTGGGATAGCGCTGCTTCCAGATCAACGCGTCCTGGCGGTGGAAGCCGTTCGGAACGAAGATCACCGACGGGGGCCCCCACGCCTCGAGCTCGCGCATCTCGTCGTCGTTCAGCGCGATCGCGTTGTGCACGATCACGCGACCGTCGCCCATCTTCGCGAGCACCATCTGCCGCTGCACCCTGCCGTCGGACATCTTGCCGCTGACCCGCCACAGGTTGTCGGCGAGCTTCTCGATCGGCTGGTGCGGGAGGACGGTCCAGGAGGAGTAGGCCTTCGCCATGCCGGCACGGTACACTGGATGCCGATGTTGCGGGTCGTCGGACTGCTGGCGCTGACGGGGTGCAACCTCGTGTTCGGCGTCGACCCGCCCGATGGCCCGGTGACGCCCGACGTGCCGCGGGACGTGCCGGTCTCGGCGTGCTGGAACGCGCTCCTCACCGACGACGAGGACGGTGACCAGATCGATGACGGTTGCGACATCTGCCCTGCAGACGTCGATGCCGCCGGTACCCGCAGTGACGGCGATGGCGACGGCGTGGGCGACGCGTGCGACGTCGCGTTCGCCCCGATGCTCCCGCAGCACTGGGTCATCTTCGATGGCTTCCACGACGACACGAACGGCTGGCGACCGACCGCGGGCAGCTGGGCCGTGACGGGGTTTTCCTTGGCGGTGGATCCCGGCGGCGGCCGTGCCGACCGCATGATCGACGCCACCTCGTACCCCGAGGTCCGTACCCGGATCCTGGACACCAGCTCGCTCGTGCTGAATGCGAACGCCGGGATCGAGCTCTACGCCGGTGCGTCGCTGCTCGCGCGCTGCTCGTATCAGTATGCATCGGGCTCGGATCTGGTCGTGCTCGAGGTTCCCGGTCTGCCCCAGCTTTCGGTGCAGTTCGATGCGGGCGGCGACGTGTGGATCCAGCTCTACCAGGATGACAACAGACGCTTTCATTGCGATGCGCGCAGTGCGGCCATGAAGGCCGAGCTACGCGCGGATGAGATCATCGAGTTCACCGCGACGAAGATCGGCATCTACGCCGTGCAGACGGCCGCGACCTTCCCATGGGTCGGCCTGACCGGACGCTAGTGCCAGAAGCCGACGGAGAAGGCGAGGTTCTTGTAGCGCGACGCGACGTCGCCGGTGAACGAGATCCGGCCGCGCCGGCGTCCCCACGCCTGGAACTCGAGCATGCGTAGCTCGAGCCCGAACGTGCCGTGGATGCGCCCGCCGACGCCCTCGAACCGCGCCGGCTCCCAGTAGGTCCCCGCGCGCACGCGCAGCCGGCCGGGAAGCGGCTCGATCTCGACGCCGCCGCGCGCTCTGATCGCGACGCTTTCGCCCGAGCGCTGGAGCATCTGCATCCCGAACGCCTCGATGCCGTACGCGTTGGGCGAGTTGCCGGTCACCAGGACATCGGCCGTGAGCGTGAGCGACTTCTCATCGCGGAAGATGCCGCCGACCTGCTGGTTCCACGCCGTGTCGGCGAACCGGTACGCGAACCCGACGATGCCGCGCACGGGGGACACCACGCTCTCGGGCAGGATGTAGCCGTTGCAGTCGAGCGGATCGCAGCTGTTGGTCACCACGTTGCCGCCGAGGATCTGGCTCTCGAGGCCGCCCGCGACGCGGTAGTTGCGAAGCCGCGGTACGTAGGTGATGCCGCCGACGAGGCCTCCGCCGTTGATCTGGAACAGCGCCGGCTCGCCCGGCGCGCCGAGCGCGAAGATGACCTGTTGCGCACCGAGCCCGACGGCGATGTCGCGCTCGGGGAAGTACTTGGAGACCATGTAGCGCAGCCGCAGCGCATCGGCGGTGAACATGTCGGCGGTGTCCCCGATCGGTGCCGTCTGCCCGGTCACCGTCACCGCCGCCGCCCAGTCGTGATAACGGCCCGACAGCCCGCCGGTGATCAGCTGTGCACCACCGTCCTCGGGCTGCGCGACGCCGTTGTTGTCGTAGTCCGACGAGTACTGCCCGGTGAGGTAGTCGAGGTGGTAGTCCCAGCTCCACGTGTCGGTGTCGGTCGTCGGGCGCA
>JAGSPR010000688.1 GCA_018262455.1 Deltaproteobacteria bacterium
GACGTCGGCTACTGGAACATCAGCGCGAACAACCGCGGGATGATGGGCTACCGGACCCCGAACATCGACCGGATCGCGGAGGAGGGGATCAACTTCACCGACTACTACGGCCAGCAGAGTTGCACGGCCGGGCGCGCCGCGTTCATCACCGGTCAGAACCCGCTCCGCACCGGGCTCACCAAGGTCGGCATGCCGGGCGCCAAGCTCGGGTTGCAGCGCGAAGACCCGACGATCGCCGAGCTGCTCAAGCCACTCGGCTACACGACCGGTCAGTTCGGCAAGAATCACCTCGGCGATCGCGACGAGCACTTGCCGACGATGCACGGCTTCGACGAGTTCTTCGGCAACCTCTATCACCTCAACGCGGAGGAGGAGCCCGAGCTGCCCGACTACCCGAAGGATCCGCAGTTCCGCAAGCAGTTCGGGCCGCGTGGCGTGCTCGACTGCAAGCACGGCACGATCGAGGACACCGGTCCGCTCGATCGCAAGCGGATGGAGACGATCGACGACGAGATCACGGCGCGCGCGCTCGACTTCAACGACCGCGCCCACGCCGCGCAGCAGCCGTTATTCGTGTGGTGGAACACCACGCACATGCACTTCCGCACGCACGCGAGCGCGAGGTCGCTCGGCAGGAGCAAGGGTGGCGGGTTCTACAACGACGTGATGGTCGAGCACGATCAGTACGTCGGGCGCATGCTCGACAAGCTCGACGAGCTCGGGATCGCCGACAACACGTTCGTGCTGTACTCGACGGACAACGGGCCGCACTTCAACACGTGGCCCGACGCCGGGATCACGCCGTTCCGCAGCGAGAAGAACACCAACTGGGAGGGCGCGTTCCGGGTGCCGGCGTTCGTGCGGATGCCGGGCACGCTCCCCGCCAACAAGGTCCTCAACGGAATCGTGTCGCACCAGGACTGGCTCCCGACGTTCCTGTCGATGGCGGGCATGCCCGACGTCAAGGAGCGGCTGCTGCGCGGGTATCAACCCGACGGCAGGTCGTACAAGGTCCACGTCGACGGCTACGACATGCTCCCGTACCTCAAGGGCGAGGTCGAAGCGAGCCCGCGCAAGGAGTACTACTACGTCAACGATGACGGTCAGCTCGTCGCGCTGCGCTTCGAGGACTGGAAGGTCGTGTTCATGGAGCAGCGCGCGAAGACCATGGCGCTGTGGGCCGAGCCGTTCGTGGAGCTGCGCGTGCCGAAGATCTTCCACCTGCGTCGCGATCCGTTCGAGCGCGCGGACGAAAACTCGAACACGTACTACGACTGGCTGCTCGACCACGCGTTCCTGTTGGTGCCGGCGCAGGCGTACGTCGGCCAGGTGCTCGAGACGCTCGTCCACTACCCACCGCGGCAGAAGCCGGCGTCGTTCAACCTCGACCGCGTGATGGAGAAGCTCACCGAGGGCGGCATCGCCGCGCATTGACGCCGCCCGCCCTCGTCCTGCGTGCCGACTGACGAGCCACGCTTCGTCGAGATGTTTGCTCCCGGCAGATCGCCGACGCGGTGAGTCGGAACACCCGTTGCAGCACTTCCTCGGCAGGGGAAACGCTGCGCTCGGGTGGACCGAGCTCGGCATCTGCAATGAGGGAAGTCTTGAACAACGTCCAATGGTTGCGTTCGCCCACATGTCGCGAACGCGGCGCGACGCGTTGTGCGAAAACTGTACAGCTCGGTCCAATCTGGACCTTGATCATCGTGCTCGTCGCCGCCTGCGATCTCGGGCGTCATGAAGTGGTCGAGGGAGAGCCCGATCCCACGCAAGCCTCCACCGCGTGCTCGAGCACGTGTCACGGCGAAGGTGGTGAGGCGGCACCGCCGCGCGACACGATCGGCCGCGCGAACACGGACGCGATCGGCGTCGGTGCGCACCGCGCGCATATCGGCAGCTCGAAGATGCACAAGCGGATCGAGTGCGCGACCTGCCATATGGTGCCGCAAGAGATCGGCGCGCCCGGTCACATCGATACCGCGCTCCCGGCGGAGCTGACGTTCGGCGGCATCGCGGACGGCTCGGTGTGGAACCGCGACACCGCGACGTGCTCGAACAACTACTGCCATGGCGCGTCGCTCACGAACACGATCGGTGGTTCGAGTGGGTCGGCGGGCGGTGCTGCGACCGAGCCGGTGTGGACGCTCGTCGATGGATCGCAGAGGCAGTGCGAGTCGTGCCACGGCTATCCACCGCCGGCACCGCACCCACAGAACCCGGACTGCGGGACGTGTCACCCGACGATGAATCCGGGCCAAGACCGCGAGCTCGCGTATGCGGAGCTCCACGTCGACGGCCGGCTCGACGTGATCGAGACGGCCGCGTGCGATAGCTGTCACGGCGCGAACGGGCAATCGGCACCGCCGAAGGACACCGCCGGAAATGTGGCGACGTCGCAACGCGGTGTCGGCGCGCACGCGCAGCACCTCGTCACGAATCCGACGTGGCACGCGGCGATGGCGTGCACCGACTGTCACCGCATCCCCGCGGGCGTCAACGATCAGGGTCACGTCGACACGCCGTTGCCGGCGGAGATCGTGTTCAGCACGTTTGCGGGCGCTGGCACGTACAACGGCTCGACGTGCAGCAACACGTATTGCCACGGCGGTGGGACGAGCCCACTCGCCGGCGGCTCGCACACGTCTCCGGTGTGGACGCAGGTCGACGGCACGCAGAGCCAGTGCGGCTCGTGCCACGGCGCGCCGCCACCACCGCCGCACCCCGTCGACAGCGATTGCGGATCGTGTCACCAGACGATGATCGCGGGCGGCGGCTTGACGATCGCGTATCCGGCGCTCCACATCGACGGCAAGGTCGACGTCAACACCGACCGGCCGTGCGACAGCTGCCACGGCTCGAACGGCAACGCGGCGC
>JAGSPR010000689.1 GCA_018262455.1 Deltaproteobacteria bacterium
GTGGTCACGCGCCGGATCGTGTCGAGCACCTCGCTGCGATCGAGATCGAGGGTCGTGCGCTCGCTGACGAGCACGATCTGGTCGCCGGCGCTGCCGAACGCGGTGCCGCACAGCGTGGTGTTGAGCCCGAGCAGGTGCGCGAACAGGGCGGGGCGATCGACCTTGGCGTCGAGGGTCATGACGATGGCCGAGACCCGCAGGTGCGTGAACTCGGCGCGGTGGATCAGCGCCACGTGGGTGACCGCCGAGCCCTTGGGGATCCGCCACGCGTGGAGCGCGGTCGGATCGGAGCTCCGGCTGCCGGGTGCGGGGTGGCCGAGCTCCGCGAGGACGTCCTCGACCAGGGCGAGCGTGGAGGACAGATTCGTCTCGCGCTGATTCGCGAACAGGGCGGAGGTCGGCACGGCCGAAGCCTACCCCGGAACGCGCTATCGTTGGGGCGATGAGCGACGACCTGCCGGACGACGACGCACGCGCGTCCGCGCCCGAGCGGGCGCCTGCCGATGCGCCGGCGCCTGCCGATTCGCCGGCGCCTGCCGACGCACCGCCCGCCGTGACGCTGTCTCGTCGCCGGATCCGGCCCGCGCTGCGGATCGCGATCCTGCTCGCGCTCGGCACCGCCGTGATCGCCGCTGCGATCGTCGTGCGGCGCTCGCAGCGCCGGGCCGAGGTGGCGACCTCTCCCGTCCTCAAGCGCGACGGCGGCGCCGCGATCCGTGCGCCCGAGGGACCGAGCGTGCCCGGGGATCCGGCGGGCGTGCGGCTGACCGGCTTCGTGATCGATGGGGCCGGCGCACCGGTGGTCGGCGCCGAGGTCACCGCCGAGCTCGAGAAGGGCGCGGTCGATCGCGCGCTCGCGCCTGCGGGGAGCGGCTCCGCGGCGGGCAGCGCTGCGCCGAAACCGTCGCCGATGCCGATGCCGTGGGTGACCGATGCCGGCGTCGCGCCGGGCGTGTTCGTCGCCGCTCCGACCGGCACCGACGGGCGGTTCGCGATCGTCGGCCTCGAACCCGGCCGGTTCCGGATCCGCGTCACCGGCCCGGGCCTGTTGCCCGCGGAGGTGCGCTACGTGCCCGTCCCCTCCGATGCCGCGCGGATCGTCGTCGCGCGCCGGGTCGCGATCGCGGGCACCGTCGTCGATGGCGGCGCGCTCGCACCGAACGTGACGATCGGCCTGCGCGGTGACGCGATCGGCGGTGCGATCGAGGTCAAGAGCTCGCTGACCGGCGGGTTCACGTTCGAGGATCTCCCCGAGGGGCGCTACCAGCTGTTCGCCTGGCACGGCTCGCTCGCGGCGCGCGCAGTGCGCGTCAATCGGCTCGGTTCCGGGCCGTTCGCGCCGATCGAGCTGCGCCTCGAGGCGGCGGCGATCGTCGTCGGCCGCGTCCTCGATCGCGCCGAGGGCACCGGGATCGCCGGCGCGATCGAGCTACGGCCCGTGGGCGACGATCAGGCGCCGCGCTACGCGCGCAGCGGCACCGATGGCGTGTTCCGGATCGAGGGCGTGCCGAACGGCCGCTGGATCGCCGATGCGTTCGCGCCGGGCTTCCTCAGCACGGGGGGCATCGAGCTCGAGGCCGGCAGGGGCGTGCCCGAGCTCGTGCTGTCGAAGGGGGCGATCCTCGAGGGGCGCGTGCTCGATGGCACCGGGGCGCCGGTCGCCGGCGCCTCGGTCCGCGCGCTCGGCGCGGGGACGTCGGGTGCCGAGACGTCCGAGCTCGTCGAGGCCGACATGCTGCGCCGGTTCAGCGGCCGGATCGCCGCGCCCAAGGCTGCGCCGGGCACGCTGAGCGCGGATCCGCAGTTCATCGCCCGTGGCGAGCTCGGAGTCACCGTCGGTCCGATCCCCCCGATCCCGCCGCCGGGTGCGGTGGCCGCGCGCCCCGCGGTCGTCGATCCGAGCACCGGTCCGATGGCGCAGCTCGCGGGCGATCCGCCGCCGCTCCCCGTCGATCCGACGTACGCCTCGATCTGGATGACCGGCTCCGATGGGCGCTACCGGATCCGCGGGCTCGGCAAGAGCAAGGCCGCGGTGCTCGCCGTCGCCCCGGGCTTCGCCGAGGGCCGCTCGAAGGAGATCGCTCTCGACGTCGGCCAGCTCGTGACCGATGTCGACGTCGTGTTGTCGCCGGGCACGTTCGTGATCGGCAAGGTGACCGATCAGCACAACGTCCCGGTGATCGGCGCCCAGATCACCGCGCGCCCTGCGATCGGCGCACCGATCGACGCGTTCACCGACGAGGCCGGCGCGTACAAGCTCGGTCCGGTCGTCGGCGCGATCGAGCTCGTCGCGGCCGCGTACGGTCACGGGGACGCGCGGCGCACGCTCGAGGTCCCGGTCGCGAAGGGCAAGACGGCGGACGAGCGGCGCGAGGACTTCGTGCTCGTCGTCGCCGACGCGACGCTCGCCGGCACGCTCGATGACGCGAACGGGACCGCGGTCGCCGCGGCCCATCTCGAGGTCACGAGCGGGGCAGGCGAGGGCCGCCACGCGATCGTCGCCGTCGATGGGACCTTCTCGCTCGACATGCTCCCGGCCGGTCCGCTGCGCGTGCGGATCCGTCACCCCGACTATCCCGAGCACGAGCTCGAGACCCATGCGTCGAGTGGCGGCAAGGAGCGCGTGCGCCTGCGGCTCCCCCTCGGCGGCGCGATCGAGGGCGCCGCGATCGAGGCCGCCAGTGGATCGCCACTCTCCGGGATCACGATCACCGGTGCCGGGCCCGGGGCGGCGACCGCCGAGGCGACGACCGACAAGCTCGGGCGCTGGAAGCTCGGGCCGCTCGTCCCCGGCCCATGGAAGCTGACGGTCAAGATGCCCGGCTATCTCCCGCTCGCGCGCGACGTCGACGTCAGCGCGGCGCGCACGCCGGG
>JAGSPR010000320.1 GCA_018262455.1 Deltaproteobacteria bacterium
GTGTGCTCCGCCTTGGACATGCAGCTGCGGGTCACCGGATCGCACGAGCTCGGCCCGCAATCGGCCGCGCGCGTGCATGACATCGACGTCGTGCCGCCGGGATAGAACGACTTCAGCACGAGCGGCAGCACGTCCGCGGGGCTGGCACCCAGCAGGAGCGCGAGGCCGGCGTCGTAGCCTGCGCGCCGCGTCGTGATCGGCGAGTCGAGCTCGCAGCGGGCCATGAACAGCCGGTAGTGGGGATCGCGGGCGTGCGCGGCGAGCTCGGCGCGGAAGCCTCTCGGCACGACGCCCGGCGTCGCGGTCTCGAGCGCGATCACCTTCGCGATCGCCTCGTCGGTGGCCACGAGCTGGTTCGCCGTCACGGGCTTGCCATGCTCCTTCGTGTACGGCCCCGGTTGCGTGTCGGCCGGGATGCGGCCGTCGAGCTTGCGGGCCACCGCGAGCGAGAGGTCCTCGGGACATGCTGCGGTCGCGAACGGATCGCTCGGCGGTGGAGGTGGCGTCGGCGGCGGCGGTGCGCTGGACGTCTCGGGAGCGCGGAACCCCGCTGGCTCGGCGGGCTCACGTTGCGGACCGGTCGGTGGCAGGCAGGCGGCGAGGCCTACCGCGGCGGCGAGACGCATCATGGGTTCGATCTCCAGATCACGAGGGCGTGCGACATACAACGAGGCCGTTCGGGTGACACGTACCAAAGACGCAGCCACCGGCGTGGCCGTCTCATCGCGCGCTCAAGTACTGGAACCTGCTAGCAATCTCGGCAACGTCGAATACAGGGTCGAGGCGACCATGCGCATCAGCTCCGCCAGCTCGGCGGCGTCGATCCCGAGGGCCTCCACCACCCGGGCCCGGGTCTGCTCGACCAGCTGCGCCCGGGCATCCGCGAGCCAGCGCGCGGTGGTCGCGCGCGACACGCGATAGAACGCCGCGATCTCCTCGAGGGTGAGCTGATCGATGATCTGCAGGCGCAGCAGGGTGCGCGCGCGGGGGGCGAGCTCCCCGAGGGCCGCGGCAAACGCACGCTTGAACTCACCGCGGTAGCTCGCCTTCATGAACGCGAGCGCCTGATCGTCCCGGTCATCAGCGATCGCGAGCAGCGCGTCGTCATCGACCGCGACCTCGCGACGCCGCCGACCGAGGCTGATCGCGGTGCGCATCGTCGCGACGCGAAGCCACGCCTGGAGCGCGCCGTGGCCGCCGAACGCGGCGAGCTTGCCGTTCACGAGCAGCTTCACGAGCAGCTCCTGCACGAGATCCTCGACCGCGGCGGACTCGCCCCCCGGGGCGACCGCGCGTGCGGCTTCGCCGCGCACCAGCTGCTCGAGTGCCGCCTCCGCGCTCCGGTCGCCATGCAGACACCCCGCGACCAGGTAGAGATCGGACAGCGCGAGGCGACCGACCGCGATCGCAAGCTCGGGCTCGCCCTCGACCCGCACGGCGATCTTCTCGACGAAGTCGGCGCTCGCGGTGTCGACGCCGGGCCATCGCGCGCGGGCGGCCGCGATCGCGGACTCCAGCACCAGGTCGATCGCGGCCAGCTCCGTCGCCGACAGATCGCGGCCCGCGCGATCGGCGAGGCGGCGGCCCAGGGACATCCGCGCAGCCTAACGTGGATTGGCGTTGTCTCGCGGGCGAAGGTTGGCTATGCACGCGCCTGTGCCGCAAACCTGCCTCGACGCCGCGAGCGCGCTGGCGTTTGTCGAGGGCGAGCTGCCATCCGAGCTGAGGGAGACCATCGAAGCGCACGTCGACGACTGCGGCCCGTGCCGTCGCGTGCTCGCGGCGCTGGTGCGGAGCGAATCGCCGCGCCCGGTCGGGGCGTGGAGCGCCGGCCATCAGGTGGGCCGCTATGTCATCCGCGCGCCGATCGGGCGCGGCGGCATGGGAGCGGTGTTCCGCGCCGACGATCTCGAGCTCGGCCGCGCGATCGCCCTCAAGCGGCTGCATGCAAGCGCGAATGCGCAGGCGCGCGCGCGGCTCGTGCGCGAGGCCCGCGCGGCTGCGCAGCTGCAACATCCGAACGTGGTCACGGTCTACGAGGTCGGCGAGGCGGATGGCGCGCCGTTCCTCGCGATGGAGCTCGTCGAGGGCGTGACGTTGACCACGTGGTTGCGCGAGTCGCCCGCGTGGCCGGCGGTGGTCGCGATGCTCGCCCAGGCCGGCCGCGGGCTCGTGGCCGCTCATGATCGCGGGCTCGTGCATCGTGACTTCAAACCAGACAACGTGCTCGTCGACCGGACGGGGCGCGCTCGAGTCGTGGACTTCGGCCTGGCGCGGACGGGGGATGACGAGCCGATGATCGACGTGCCGCACGATCCAGGGCTCGCACGGATCACCGCCACCGGCGAGCTCGCTGGCACGCCCGCGTACCTGGCACCGGAGCTGGTCGCAGGAGCCGTGCCCGATGTGCGGAGCGATCAGTACGCGTTCGCGATCAGCCTGTTCGAGGCGCTGCATGGCCACCACCCGTTTGCAGGCTCCACGGCGTCCGCGCTGTGGGGCGCGATGGCCAATGGCCGGATCCGCCCCGGAGCGAGAGCGATTCCCGCGTGGCTCGATCGCTGCGTGCGGCGCGGACTCGCGGTGGACCCCGCGGCACGCTGGCCCACCGTCGCAGCATTCGTCGTAGCCCTCGAGCGACCGCGCCGTCGCATCTGGCCGTGGCTCGCCAGCGCGGGGGGCGCGGCCGCGCTGACGATGTCGGCGATCGCCCTCGTGGTGTCGCGCGGTGCCGCGCCCGCCTCGCCCGAGCCGCGGCCTGCCGCGCAACCGACCCGACCGCTCGCATCGGCGCCGGTTTCGCCGGTTGTGCCGTCACGCCCGCCGGCTGCGCCGACAAGCTCGCCGGTCGCGCCGTCGACCCCGCCGGTTGTGCCCGCAAGCCCGCCGGTCGTCGCGACCGCGAGGTCAAAGCCGGCGACCCCCAAGCAGCTGCTCGAGCGCGCCGTCGAGGCGTACGATCAGAACGAGAATGCCCGGTCGCTCGCGCTCGCCGAGCAGGTCCTCGCGACCGAGCCCGCCAACGACCAGGCCCTGCGACTCGCCGTGCTGAACGCCTGCCGCCAGCGCGCGGAGCCGAGCGCACGCAGGCACGCTGCCAAGCTCACCCCGAGCTCGCGGTGGCTCGTGTGGTCAGCGTGCGATCGCGAAGGCATCCGCCTCTACGGCGACATCGACCGGGACGGCCAGATCGAGCACGTCGAGCCGATCGATCCCGAGTGACCAACCCTGGGGTCAGGGTGTCGCGCCGACGTGGACCGTGACCTCGGCGGACAGGCCGGGCCGCATCGCGACCGGCGGCGGCGTGGTCCACCGGATCTTGACCGGCACGCGCTGCACGACCTTGACGAAGTTGCCGGTCGCGTTGTCTGGCGGGATCAGCGAGAACCGCGAGCCGGTCGCGGGTGAGATCGTGTCGACGACGGCGGAGAACGTGCCGTCGTACGCATCGAGCTCGACGTCGACCAGGTCGCCCGGCTGCATCGCGCCGATCTGGCCCTCCTTGAAGTTCGCGATCACGTAGGTCTCGTTCGGCACCAGCATCAGCAGGGTCTGGCCGGCCATGATCGACTGGCCGACGTGCGCGCCGAGCTTCGAGATCACGCCGGCGACCGGCGCGGTGACGGTGGCGTGCGAGCGATCGACCCGGGCGCGATCGAGCGCGACCTCCGCGGCCTTGACCCGTGCGGCGGCGAGCGTGGCCGCGGCCTCGGCCGCGGCGACCTGCTGATCGACGGGCGCACTCTGGGTGACGCGGCCCTCGGCCTCGGCGACCCGCGACTCCGCCATCCGGCGTTGCTCGCGCGCGGCGCTGAGCTGGGCTGTGGCCGAGTCGAGGGCGGCCTTGGCGACATCGCGCGCCTGCTGCGCGTGCTCGAGCTCGCGCCGCGTGATCGCTTGCTGGCCGAACAGCTGCTGGGTGCGGGCGAGCTCGGACTGCGCGGTGAGCAGGTCGGCGCTCGAGCGAGCGACCGCCGCCTCCGCCGCGCGGATCGTATCGGCGGCGCCGCGCACCGACGCACCGGCACCGGTCAGCGCCGCCTGGGCCGACGACAGCCCGCCATGCGACGACGACTGGACGATCGCGACCTGGGCGCGGGCGACCGCTTCCTGCGCGCGCGCGGCCTCGAGCTCCGCGGTGGTGCGCGCGACCTCGAGGTCGAGGTTGGTAGGATCGAGCTCGAACAGCGGGTCACCGGCGGCGACGACCTGGTTGTCGTGCACCTTCGCCGCCTTGATCACGCCCGGCACGCGCGCGCCGATCGGCACGACGTCGGCTTCGACCTGCGCATCGTCGGTGGATTGCTTGCCCGCGGTCCACCAGCGGTGGCCGAGCCAGGCGATCGCCACGATCGCCGCGGTCACGCCGAGGATGAGGTACGCCTGCTTCGCGCGTCGGCTACGTGCGGTGGCGGCTGCGATGTCCTTGCTTGCGGCTTCCATTTGTTACTCCATGGCCAGCTCGACGTGCGCCGGCTTGCTCGGCTCGCGCCTGACGCGCAAGAAATAGAGCAGCGGCAACACGACGAGGAATGCGATCGTCTGCAGGATGAACGTCTGATCGAACCCGATCACCGTGCCCTGCAGCGCAGCACGGCCGGCGAGTGACTTCTGGGCGATCGCGCCCGCGAGCTCCGGCGTGAAGCCGCGCGCGACGAGCTGAGCCTTCTGGATCAGCAGCTGCGAGGCCACCTCGGGGCGCAGCACGGTCACCGAGCTCGACAGCGCCGCGGACGCGTGCGCGCTGTAGCGGGTGAACAGCGTGGCGAAGATCGAGAGCCCGATCGAGCCACCGACCTGGCGCACGAAGCTGTTGACGCCCGCGGCGCCAGCCATCTCGTGGCGCGGGATGTTCGACAGCGCGGCGGTGGTGATCGGGACGAACAGGAACGCGAAGCCGATGCCGGTGATCGCGAGCGGCCAGAACAGGTCGCTCGCCGCGGTCAAGAGCTGGATGTCGGCCTGCATCCAGCACCCGAGCGCTGTCAGCACGATCCCGATCCCGACCAGCACCGCAGGGGACATCTTGTTGTACAGCTGGCCGACGAACGGCGCGGCGACCATCATCGCCAGCGTGCGCGGCAGCAGCAGCACGCCCGATTGCGTCGCCGTGTAGTGCATCAGCTCCTGCGTGAACACCGGCAGCAGGAACATCGACCCCATGAGCATCGCGAACACGACGCCGGAGATGAACGTGCCCGACGCGAACGTCGGATCGCGGAACAACCGGACGTCGACGACCGGCGCCTCCGCGGTGAGCTCGCGGATCACGAACGCCGCCATGCCGAACACCGCGATGTAGGTGGCGATGACGATCCGCGTCGAGTCGAACCAGTCGGCGCCGGCGCCTTCCTCGAGCACATACATCAGCGCGCCGATCGCGATCCCCATGAGCGCGATCCCGGCCCAGTCGAAGTGACGCTTGGCGATCTGGGCGCGCGCGCGATTCGCCGCGAGCACGTCCGCCGGCTCGTGGACGTTGCGGTACGTGAGGTAGATGCCGAGCAGCCCGACCGGCAGGTTGACGAAGAAGATCCACGGCCACGACATGTTGTCGGTGATCCAGCCGCCGAGGACCGGCCCGACCGCGGGGCCGACCATGATGACCATCGAGAACACCGCCATCGCCATGCCCTGCTCCGCCGGCGGGAACGTCTGGCGCAGGATGGCCTGCTGCGTCGGCTGCAGCGCGCCGCCGCCGATCCCCTGCAGGATCCTCCACAGCACGAGCATCTCGAGCGAGCGGGCGGTGCCGCACAGCAGCGAGCCCGCGGTGAACAGGATCAGCGACGCCAGGTACACGCGCTTCTGGCCGAACAGCGAGCCGAGGAAGCCGGTGAGCGGCATGATCAGCACCATCGCGATCATGTAGGCCGTGGTGACCCAGGTGATCTCCTGCAGCGAGGCACCGAGCTGGCCACGGATCTGCGGCATCGCGACGTTGACGATCGACGTGTCGATCGTGGCCATCAGCGAGCCGAAGGCGATCGAGACCGCGACCGTCCACTTGCCGACGACCCGTGGGGGAGCCACCGCCGGCATCACCGGCGACTCCGCGCCCCGTCGAGCAAGATCGACACGATCGCGTCGGCGTCGGTGACGAAGGCCGTGCCTTCGGCCGTGCCCCGCATCACCACGGCGCGGATCGCGCTCGTGACGAGCATCGGCAGCAGCGCGGCAGTGGCCGGCGACAGCGCCCGCTCGGCGACGCCGCTGGCGACGATCGGGGCGAGCCCGCGCTCGAGGTCCTGCGCGGCGGTCGACGGGGTCAGCTTGAGGTGTTCGGTCTCGATCGCGACCTTGATGAAGCGGCGATGGCGCTCGAACACCGCGAGGGCCTCGTGGACGAAGCCGCGGAGCCGGTGCTCGAACGGCAGGTCAAGGCCGATCGAGGCCGCGGCCAGCAGCTGTGGCCGCAACGCCGCGCGTCGGCTCTCGAACAGCGCGCGGATCAGCGCGTCGCGGTCCGTGAAGTAGTTGTAGAGCGTCCCCACGGCGACGCCCGCCTTGCGCGCGATCTGCGCGAGCGCCGCCGCATGGAGCCCGCGGGCCGCGATCAGCTCCTCGGCAGCGTCGAGGATCGTGGCCCGGACGGTCTCGCGCAGCTGGGAGCGCAGCGCGAGTCGACGGCGCGGTGAATGAAGATTCACGGAAATGAATCTATATTCATCTAGCGGGAAGCGCCACCTGGTTCGCGCGATCCGCTGTCCCACCGGCCTCCACGGCCCAGGCGCGGCACGGTGCGTGCGTGCAGGCCCGATGAGCGCGGGCGCACGCGGTCATCGGGGTCGCCGTGGGTTGCGTGGTTCCCCCGCGGGCACACGCCTCGCAACGGGTGCAGGTGACATGACGATCACGCAGCTCCGAACTGTCCTTGGCGCGCTCGTCGCGATCTCCGGCCTGGTCGCGGCGTGCGCGCGCAAACAGGCAAGCCAGCCCGAGGTGGTGGGCCCGCGCCTCGGCGAGTCGACCGCCTCGGGGCCGGACAACCCGAGCGTGCCGCCCCCCGACGCGGCCGGGGTCGGGGAGGCGCACTCGGGACCGATCACCGGCACGGCCGGTCCGACGCTGGCGCCCGCGCCGACCACCCTGCCCCAGATGCCGGCCGACGACAGCGACGTTCTCGACGCCGGACGGGTGCTTGACGGCGGTCCCCCGGGCTAAGAACCCGGTATGGAACCGGCGACCATCGCGGCCCAGCTTCGCGAGCTCGCCGTGTATTACGAGCTGGATGGCGACCGTCATCGCGCGTTCGCGTACGAGCGCGCCGCGAGGTCGGTCGAGGCGGCCACCGGGCTGCATCGTCTGGTCGAGGAGGGCCGGCTCGAAGAGCTGCCCGGCGTGGGCCCCTCGATCGCGCGCATCGTGGCCGAGCTGGCGCGGCGCGGCACGGTCACGGTGCTCGAGAGGCTGCGTGCGCAATGGCCCGCCGTGGTGATCGAGCTCGCGCAGCTGCCGAAGGTAGGCGTCCAGAAGGCACGCAAGATCTTCCAGGCGCTGTCGCCGTCGGACCTCGATGCGGTCGCCGCGATGTGCCGGGCCGGCGTGATCAGCGAGCTGCCCGGCTTCGGCAAGATCGGCGAGCAGCGGATCATGCAGGCGATCGAGGAGCGCCGGCTCAGGGGTGCGCAGGTGATCCTCGTCGAAGCGGAGGCACACGCCGCGTCGCTCGCGCATCATCTGCGCGCCGATCCCGCCACCAAGCGCGTCGAGATCTGCGGGCCGGTGCGGCGGTGGTCCGAGGTCGTCGATCACCTGGCGTACGCGGTCGCCACCCTCGATCGCACGGCCGTGATCGACCGGCTCGCCAACTTCGCGCTCGTCACCTC
>JAGSPR010000690.1 GCA_018262455.1 Deltaproteobacteria bacterium
CGAGAAGGCGATCGCCGAGCGCGCGTTCTCCGAGGGCTGGATCGTGCCGGTCCCGCCGCGCGTGCGGACCGGCAAGCGGATCGCGATCGTCGGCTCGGGGCCGGCGGGGCTCGCGGCCGCGGCGCAGCTCAACCGCGTCGGCCACACCGCGATCGTCTTCGAGGCCGCCGCGCGCGCGGGCGGCCTCTTGCGCTACGGGATCCCCGACTTCAAGCTCGAGAAGTCCGTGATCGATCGCCGGCTCGCGATCCTCGAGGCCGAGGGCGTCCAGCTCCGCCACGGCGTGACCGTCGGCGTCGATCCGACGTGGTCACAGCTGCGCGCGGATCACGATGCGGTCGTGATCGCGATCGGCGCCTCGCGCCCGCGCGATCTCGACGTGCCGGGACGCGACCTGGCCGGCGTCGTGATCGCGATGGACTACCTGACCGAGCAGAACCAGGTCATTGGGGGCGAGCGTGCCGCGTCGGCGTACGACGTCCGCGGCCGGCGCGTCGTCATCCTCGGCGGCGGCGACACCGGCTCCGATTGTCTCGGCACCGCGCTTCGCCAGGGCGCCGCGCACGTCACACAGATCGAGCTGATGCCCGCGCCGCCGACCACGCGCGACGTCACCAATCCGTGGCCCGCGTGGCCCCTGGTGTTCCGCACGTCGAGCTCGCAGGAGGAAGGCGGCGAGCGCGTGTTCGCGTTCCGCACCACGCGGCTCGAGGGCAATGGCGGCAAGCTGGTCGCGCTCGTCGGCGTGCGCGTCGACGAGCCGCACGTCGAGGTCCGGATCGAGGTCGATACGCTGATCCTCGCGCTCGGGTTCCTCGGACCGAGCGTCGCGCCCCTGGTCGACCAGCTCGGCGTCGCGCTCGACCCACGCGGCAACATCGCCGTTGATGCGCGTTACGCGACGTCGGTGCCGGGCGTCTACTGCGCCGGCGACGCCCACCGAGGTGCCTCGCTGATCGTGTGGGCGATCGCCGAGGCGCGCGAGCTCGCGCGGAACGTCGACGCCGAGCTGCGCGGGGGCCCCGCGTGGCTCCCCACACGCGGCCAGGACCAGCCGTTCCGCTAGCTCGGCGTCCGCGCGGCGGTCGAGGCTAGCCGTTCGTGGCGCGCGGCGCGATCTTCATGCGGACGCCGCTGCGCGGCAGCGGACCGAGGCCGCCCCCGGCCGGAGCCGTGTCCTGCGCCGGGAACGTCAGATCGTAGGTGCGCACGAACCAGCCGAGGAACGCCGGCATCACGAGGTGGGTCAACACCTCGCCGGGGCAGCGATGGCCCTCCGTCGTGCCACCGCCCTGCGGGACGAACGCGTTCGCCGGCAACGCCTTGAACGCGGCATCGGTGAGCCGATCATCCTTGAACGTCGTCGGATCGGTGAACGTCGTGCCGTCCTGGAGCGTCGCCCAGATCGCGCCGGCGCCCTTCCACCCTGCGCGGATCGCATAGCCGTCGAGCTCGAGGTCCTTCTTCGCGACGCCGAAGAACGTGACCGGCACGATCGGATACGAGCGCAGGACCTCGCGCGACACCGCGCGCGCCTGATCGAGCGAGCGCACCTGGGCCAGCGTCGGGGTGCCCTCGCCCAGCTTCGCATCGGCCTCGGCGCGCAACCGCTTCGCGAGCTCGGGGTGCTCGCCGAGCACGACGAGCAGCCACGCGAGCGCGGCCGTCAACCCACCGTGGGCCGCGAAGAAGAAGTGGAGCAGCTCGATCTCGAGCTCGGTCGCCGACAGCTGCTCGCCGTTCGGGCCCCGCGCGTCCTTGAGCACACCGAGCGCGGTGCCCGCGCCGTCGTTCGCCGCGACCTGGGCCTTGATGTACGTGCGCAGCCGATCGCGGGCGCGGATCGCCTTGCCGTACGTGGTGAACGGCAGGTTGATCGGCGGTGCGAACGCCCCCCGGACCAGCGCGGCGAAGTCATTCGCACTCTCGACGTTGCTGGTCGCCGGATCGCTCGCGGCGAACATCATGTCGGCGACATCGAAGCAGAGCTGCGAGAGATCACCCGCGACCGCGGTCTCGCCCTTCGCGACCCACGTCGCGACGAACCGCTCGAGGATCTTGAAGATGTTCGGCAGGTAGCTGCCGAGCGCCTGATCCGTGAACGCGGAGAGCAGCAGCCGCTTGCGGTTCTTGTGCCGATCGCCGTCGAGGAACGGCACGGCGTCGGGGTGCAGCAGCTCCTGGAGGAACTTTGGCGAGCCCGACTGCCGGGTGAAATGCTCCGGGTTCGTGAAGAACGAGAACGCCTTGGGGCCGGCGAAGAACACCACCGTGTCGCCGAGGATCTTCGTCTTCCAGACCTGCCCGTGCTTCCGGGTCCGCGACATCGTGAACTCGAAGGGGTCCTTCAAGAACGTGAATGCCTCGCCGACGAACGGCGCTCCTGTGGAACCGGGTAGCTCTTGGCTCATCGCGGCTCATCGTACGGCCGAACCCGTCTGCGGGATCGATCACACCCGGACATTCGCGGCCCGAGGTACGATGGGCCGATGATGAACCGGGTGAGCTTGTTGATCGCGGTCCTGGCACTTGGCTGTGGTGACGATGCGAACGCGCCGATCGACGCGGCGGTCGATGCCGCGGTCGATGCCGCGGTCGATGCCGCGATCGATGCACCACCGGGCCCCGATCCGCGCCGCGTGGTCGCCGAGGTCCCGGCCACGCCGAACCGCAACCTCGACCTGTTGTTCGTGATCGACGACTCGCCGTCGATGCAGGACAAGCAGAACAACCTCGCGAACAACTTCCCGAACTTCATCAGCGTGCTGGCGTCCGTGCCGGGCGGCCTGCCGAACCTCCACCTCGGGGTGGTGACCACGGACATGGGAACCAAGGGCAGCGAGGTCGTGGCGCCGGGGCCGGCGATCGGTCAG
>JAGSPR010000691.1 GCA_018262455.1 Deltaproteobacteria bacterium
GGCTCGACGACCACGCGGTGGGTCGCGCTCTCGAACCGTAGATAATGCGGCTCGTTGATCGGCGTGAGCTGGATGCGCGCCAGGTACTGATCGGGGAGGTACACCGCGACCCCGGTGCCGAGCCGGACGTCGCCGACCGTGAACGGGATCGCCAGGCCCAGCGTCGAGCCATGGGCATCGATCATGCGGGCGTCGTTGCCATCGAGGGTCAGCCGATCGTGCGAGTACTGCCAGCCGATCAGCAGCTCGGGCCGGGTCGCGAGCGCGACGCCTGCCGGGTCGAGGTGGATCGCCTCGGCTCCGATCGCGACCGCGGTGCGCGCGTTCGCCATGCCGGTCGCCGCGGCGCCGAACCCGAGCTCGTCGAGAGGATCGGCCGCGGCCGGGCTCGCGAGCGCCACGACGATCACGAGCCGCCTCACAGCGCGACCGCCATCGTCAGGCCCCCGGAGACGACCTGGCCGCCGCCGCGGATCCCGGGGAAGCCCGGGTTGGTGATCTGGACGTCCGGCGTGGCGGTGTCCTCGTCGCGCAGGCTCGTGAACGGATCGTAGGCGTGCTTGCCATCATCCAGCAGCTTGGTGAGCTCGCGGTGCTGCACCACCTGGAGCTGGACGTGGGCGTCGAGTCGGATCCGGCCCCACGCGTGGCCACCGCCGAGCGCGAACGTGTGGCGCGGGCCGTCGAGCAGGTTCGTGACCCCGGTCTGGCGCGCGGGGACCGGTGAGGTCTCGAACCCGTAGCCGCCACGCACGATCCAGCGGCCGACGTGGGACTCGATGCCGAAGCGCGCACCGTAGGTGTCGGTGAACGGGACGCGCGGCGATAGCGCCGGGATGTCTCCGACCAGCGGCAGCCGGCTGTCGACCCGCACGAACGGACCGCGGTAGTCCGACCACCGCGCCTCGCGGAGATCGATCGAGACGACATGGGGGCCGCGGGTCCAGGCGGCGCCGAGCCCGAGCTGATCCGGCGTGAACAACCCCGCGGCGCGCAGATCGAGATCGATCGGCTCCCCGGCAACGGTCGTGTTCGCCGAGGTCGCGAACGCGAGCTCGAAGTGCTGGCGGACCACGGCGCCGAGGCGCAGGCACGGAGTCGCCTGCCACGTCGCGCCCGCGATCAGCCGCGCCGCCGTCGGAATGCGCTCATCGGCACGGGCGTCGATCGCGCGGGTCGCGCCTTCGGATGCATCGAGCGTTCCAGCGAACCCGGCGAGCACGTCGAGCGAAGCCCCGAGCGCCAGCCGGCCGAGCTGCACGGCCGCGCCAGGCAACACCACGATGCGCGACATCCGATCCCCGTAGTAGGGGTAGTACGGCTCGTCGGGGGACGGCGCGATGATGTGGGCGACCTCGCGCGGCAGCAGGTGGAGCGCGATCCCGATGATGATGCGGTCTTGCCAGCGGCCGGCGAGCGGCAGCGGGGCGCGGATGGCGAGCTGCGCGCCGGTCGGATCGGCGAGCCGTCCGCCGTGCTCGAGATGCGCGTAGGCCCCGATCGTGCCGAGCGAGAGCTCGATCCCGGGCCGTGCGACCAGCCCGGCGGGGTTGTAATAGAGCGCGGCGGCGTCATCCACCGATGCAATCGCGGCACTCGCCTGGCCGGCATGGCGTGAGGTCAGGCCGAGCACCTCGAACGGGTTGGCGGACGCACGGGCCCCCCAGCACGTGCAGAACGCGCCGAACGCGATCGCCGTAGAGAGCCGGTGCCTCGCGCCCATCTGGTCCGCGTACCACGCGTCGGATGCGTGCAGCTAGCAGACCGGCGAACATCGTCAGGTCCTGCGCTACTATCCGGGCTCGATGAGTGTGGTCAGCGAGCGCGCCGGTGCCATCACGTTCGCGTGCGGTCAGTGCGGCGCGGGCCTGGCGTTCGAGCGCGTCCGCACCGAGACCTGCCCGTACTGCGCGAGCCCGAACTTCGTCGAACGTCCTCCCGCGGCCAACCAGCCCGACCCGATGTTCGCGGTGACGTTCACCGGGGACGCCGCGGTCGCCAAGCGGAACCTGGATCGCTGGCTGGGCTCGCGTTCGCTGCTCGCCGACTCGGCCATCGAGCACGCGACCATCGAGGATCTCCGAGGCGTCTACCTCCCGGCCTACCTCTACAGCGCGGTCGCGCGCACCGAGTACACCGCGCAGATCGGCGAGCACTACACGGAGACCGAGACCTACGAGACCAAGGACAAGGACGGCAACAAGCAGACCAAGACACGCACGGTCACGCGCAGCGAGTACCGTCCGCTCGCCGGACGTCACGTGGGCTACGTCACGGACGTGATCGTGAGCGCTTCCGCGGGGATCTCGAACGCCGAGCTGACGCGCATCGAGCCGTTCGAGCTCTGCTGGCTGCGGCGGTTCTCGCCGGCCCTGATCTCGGGCTGGATCACCGAGGAGTTCTCGCGTCCAGCGGACGAGTGCAGGCGGTCCTCGCGGAGCGACGCGATCGAGGAGATCGGCATGCGGCTGCGCAAGTTCATGCCGGGCAACAGCTTCAGCGATCTGGTCTGGCGCTCGGCGATCGAGTGGGAGTCCCTCGATCCGATCCTCGTCCCGATCTGGGTGTTCGCGGTCCGCTATCGGGCCGACAAGCCGGCGCTCCGCGTCGTGATCAATGGCCAGACCGGCAAGGTCAGCGGCAAGGCGCCGCTGTCGTGGTGGAAGGTCACGCTCGCGATCGTGCTCGCCATCGCGGTGATCGCGGCGGTGATCTTGCTCGTCCGCGCCGGCCAGCCACCTCCACCTCCACCCCCGCCATCTCTGCCGCACCTGACATGACCGACTGCACGCGCTGCATGACGGCGATCGAGGACGGCGACCTGCGCTGCGCGATCTGTGCGCTGCCGGTCCCGGTGTCCCGCGAGGTGGC
>JAGSPR010000321.1 GCA_018262455.1 Deltaproteobacteria bacterium
CGTCCCCGCGGCGAGCTGGGTGTAGGCGGCAAAGATCGCGGTCGCCTGGTCGGCCGTCTCGCGGACGAGCTCGACGCGAAGCCGCTGCACGCCGCTCGCGATCAGGTCGGGAACGAGCCCCGCGGCGCTCTGCGCCTGGGCGTTGAACACGGTGTTGCGACAGCCGACGTCGACCACCACGGGATGGACGTGACCCACGCGATCGCGAAGCGCCACCGCGTGCTGCTCGCAGGGCCGGCCGCAGGTCTTGTAGTCGCGCCCGGTCGAGAGCAGGTGCGCGTAGACGCAGTGCTCGGTGTGGAAGGTCGGGATGTGATGATGGACCGTGACGCCGATCCGCCCGCGCGGTGAGGTCGCGAGCATCGCGAACAGCTGATCGCGATCGAGATCGTGGGCGGCCGTGACGCTGGCGAGCCCGTGGCCGAGCACCCAGCCCGCGGTGATCGAGTTCGTCACGTTGAGCGAGAAGTCGCCATGCAGCACCGGTGGCTTGCCGAGCGCCTGGAGATAGGCGAGCGAGCCCCAGCTGCGCACGAGCACGTGGTCAGGTTCGAGGCGAGCAAGGTGCGCATCGATGCGTTGCTCGCCCGGCTTCTGGACGCGGACGGTCGCAACCCCGACGCGCAGCCCCGCTCGGCGAGCGCGCTCGACCGCCTTGCCGAGCCCGACCAGCTCCATCCAGTCGAGCTCGACCTCGCGCGCGCCCGCGGCGATCACCGCGTCGAGCTGCGCGTCGGTACGGCACAACGGCACGACGATCGGCGCGGCGGCGATCGGCTGGCGGCCAGGCTCACTGGCCGGCAGGCTGGCGCGGACCGCCTCGATCACCGAGCCCTGCGAGACGTCTCGCTCGACGTGCGCGACCTCGGCATCGAGCTGGATCACGAGCGCCCGGCGGAGCTCCTTGAGCTCGGAGACCGGCACGTGCAGGCCCGCGGTGAGGCCGTCGCTATCGATCGACGACAGGTGGAAGGTGGTGCCGCCGAACGCGCCGAGCTTGTCGGCCAGCACCGCGGGCGTCAGCCCGGCACCGCGCGCCGGCTGGAGGGCCGAGGAGGTCTGACCGTGGGCCTGCCGACTCCCGGCGCGAGCGGTCACCGTGAGCGGTTGGCCGGGTGCGCCTCGCACGGCGAGCTCGACGGCGATCCGGCCGAGCGGCGCCCGGCCCGCCTCGGCAGCCTGCTCGCCCGCGCGCGTGACGCGTGGATCCGAGGTCACCCACACGAAGTCGCCGACGCGCACGCGGTCGAGATCGGGCCCCGGGTTGCCGAACCGCAGCCGGTAGGCGCCGCGGACGATCTCGTCCACCGCGAAGATCGGGCCGCCTTCCTCGTGGTCCTCGGGGCGCCCGCGATCGAACACGACGCCCATGCCAGCCCGCGGGATCACGAGCGCGGCCGCGGCCGCGGCCGGATCGGCGGACTCGGCGGACTCGGCGGGCCCCTTCGCGCGCGGAGCTCGGCCCGCCGGGCGAGGCGCGGCATCGACGTAGACGAGGTCCCGATCGAGCTTGGTGACCCGGCCGAGCGGGAGGCCGCGATGGCGGGGAAACCGGCCCTCGACGAGGGTCTGATGATCGGCACCGTCCAGGAAGCCCGGCGAGATGCCGCGGCTGTAGGCGATGTGGAGGGCAGCCGGGTCCGTCGGGAGCTCGAGCGCCGGTGCGGGCGCCGCCAGTCCGACGGCCTCGAACGTGGCGCGGCGGTACTGGGCGACGGTGGTCGCGACGTAACTCGGTCCCTTGAGGCGGCCCTCGATCTTGAGCGACACCACGCCGAGCGCGGCGAGCGCAGGAACTGCGTCGAGGCCGACGAGGTCCTTGGGCGAGAGCAGGTACTCGACCTCGCCGAGGTCCTGCGGCTCGTCGTCGAGCACCAGGTCATACGGCAGGCGACACGCCTGGGCGCACTGGCCGCGGTTCGCCGAGCGACCACCCCACGCTTCCGACGACAGACACTGTCCGGACCATGCGACGCACAGCGCGCCATGGATGAAGACCTCGAGCGGCAGTGAAGTACCGGCAGCATAGGCGCCGATCTCTGCGACCGAGAGCTCGCGAGGCACCACGACGCGGGTCAGGCCGAGGCCACGCAGGAGCTCGGCGGCGAGCGGGCTCGAGGCGGTCATCTGGGTCGACGCGTGAACCTCGAGCCCGGAGCACACCGCGCGCGCGATCAGCGCAACCGCCGGGTCCTGCACGATGATCGCGTCGATCCCGGCGGCCGCGATCCGGCGCACGAGCTGTTCGACCACCACCAGCTCGGGCTCGAAGATCAGCGTGTTGAGCGTGACGTACGCGCGCGCGCCGGCGCGATGGACCCAGGCGACGATCTCGGCGAGCGCATCGGACGAGAAGTTCGTGGCGCGTGCCCGCGCGTTGAACCCATCATCGAGCCCGAAGTAGACCGCGTCGGCACCCGCGGCCAGGGCAGCGGCCAGGGCGTCGCGGTCACCGGCAGGCGCTAGGATCTCGGGGCGTCTCATGGCGGGCGCGCCGTGCGGGGTGAACCTTTCCGGGCAGCGTTCCATAGCACACCTGGTGCCGGGGATCCCTGACAAAGCTTTTTTCGTCGTGTACTTGGGCCACGGAAGGGGTTGTCACGGGAGAGCCGGTTCCTTATAACGCCCGCTTCTAAGCGACCCCGAGGACCCCACCATGACTTCGATCATTCATTGGCTTGCCGAAGGCGCCACCCAGGCGGCAACGAGCGTAGCTGTCCGGCCACGAAGCGAAGCCGACCTCATTCTGCCTGACTTCAAGCAGGTGCAGTTCCTCGGAACCACCGGCTGGAACATCCTGGCACTCGGCCTCGCGGTCAGCGCGATCGGCCTGCTGTTCGGCCTGTTCAAGTACCAGAAGCTCAAGAACCTTCCGGTGCACAAGTCGATGCTCGAGATCAGCGAGCTGATCTACACGACGTGCAAGACCTACCTGCGCACCCAGGGCAAGTTCATCGCCCAGCTGTGGATCCTGATCGCGACGATCATCGTGATCTACTTCGCCGCGCTCGAGCAGGTGCCGACCGGCAAGGTGATCGCGATCGCCGCGTTCTCCGTGATCGGCATCCTCGGCAGCTCGCTCGTCGCGTTCTTCGGGATCCGCGTCAACTGCTTCGCGAACTCGCGCGCGGCGTTCGCGTCGCTGCGCGGCAAGCCGTACGGCGTGTACGCGATCCCGATGGAAGCCGGCATGAGCATCGGCACCGTGCTGATCTCGGTCGAGCTGTTTCTGATGCTCGCGATCATGCTGTTCCTGCCCGGCGACTACGCCGGCCCGTGCTTCATCGGCTTCGCGGTCGGTGAGTCGCTCGGCGCCGCGGCACTCCGGATCGCCGGCGGCATCTTCACCAAGATCGCCGACATCGGGTCGGACCTGATGAAGATCGTCTTCAACATCAAGGAAGACGATGCCCGGAACCCGGGCGTCATCGCCGACTGCACGGGTGACAACGCCGGTGACTCGGTCGGCCCCACCGCCGACGGCTTCGAGACCTACGGCGTGACCGGCGTCGCGCTCATCACCTTCATCCTCGTCGCGTTCCCGAACCTCCACCTCGACAGCATCCGCAACGCGGACGGCTCGGTCGCCGACCTCGGGGCATGGACCCAGACCGTGCTCCTGGTGTGGCTGTTCGCGCTCCGCATCGTCATGATCCTCGCGTCGGTCGGCAGCTACCTCATCAACGAGGCCCTGACGAAGGCGCGCTACGCCAAGGCCGACAAGATGGACTTCGAGCACCCGCTCACCGTCCTCGTGTGGCTCACCTCGCTGGTCTCGGTCGCCCTGACGTTCCTCGTCTCCTACGCGCTGATCGGCCAGGGAGACTCGGCGCTGCCGTACGGCCTGTGGTGGAAGCTCTCGGCGATCGTCTCGTGCGGCACGCTCGCCGGCGCGATCATCCCCGAGCTCGTCAAGGTGTTCACGTCGGTCAACTCGGGCCACGTCCGCGAGGTCGTGACCGCGTCGAAAGAAGGCGGGCCGTCGCTCAACATCCTGTCGGGTCTCACGGCCGGCAACTTCTCGGCCTACTGGATGGGGCTCACGATCGCGGCCCTCATGGCCCTCGCGTATTACTTCTCCAGCCTGCTCGGCCTCACGCAGGTGCTTCAGGACCTCAACGGCGTCGCCGGGACCCCGATGGGCGGCGGCGAGCTGTTCGCGTATCAGGCCGCGAGCACCGTGTTCGCGTTCGGCCTCGTCGCGTTCGGCTTCCTGGGCATGGGCCCGGTGACGGAGAGCCTGCCGGGCATCGAGGAGTCGATCCAGAAGGACTTCGGGTTCAAGCCCCAGTTCGAGAACGCCAAGGCCCTGCTCGAAGAGAACGACGGCGCGGGCAACACCTTCAAGGCCACCGCGAAGCCGGTGCTGATCGGCACCGCCGTCGTGGGCGCCGCGACGATGATCTTCGCGCTCATCATGCTCGTCACCAACGGCCTCCAGTCGACCGAGGTCGCCAAGCTGTCGATGATCCACCCGCCGTTCTTGCTCGGCCTCATCGTCGGCGGCGCGATCATCTACTGGTTCACCGGCGCCTCGACGCAGGCGGTCTCGACGGGCGCCTACCGCGCGGTCGAGTTCATCAAGCAGAACATCAAGCTCGACGGCACGTCCGAGAAGGCCTCGGTCGAGGACTCGAACAAGGTCGTCGAGATCTGCACGATCTACGCGCAGAAGGGCATGAAGAACATCTTCATGGTGGTGTTCTTCACCACGCTCGCGTTCGCCTGCATCGATCCGTACTTCTTCATCGGCTACCTGATCTCGATGGCGCTGTTCGGGCTCTACCAGGCGATCTTCATGGCGAACGCCGGCGGCGCCTGGGACAACGCGAAGAAGATCGTCGAGACCGATCTCCGCGCCAAGGGCACCGACCTGCACGCCGCGACCATCGTCGGCGACACGGTCGGCGACCCGTTCAAGGACACATCGTCGGTCGCGCTCAACCCGGTCATCAAGTTCACGACGCTGTTCGGCGTGCTCGCCGTCGGCCTCGCGAACCAGTTGCACCAGAAGGCGCTCGGCCTCGATCACCACGGCAACGCGATCCTCGTCAACGGCGTGCAGCAGCTCGAGCCGATGTACGACACGATCAAGTACGTCGTCGCAGGCGTCAGCCTCGTGATCTCGATGTTCTTCGCATGGCGCTCGTTCTACGGCATGCGGATCGGCACGATCGTCGAGCGCGGCAATGTCGGACCGATGGCGCTCACCCGGAACCCCGAGGAGCCGAAGGCCGCGATCGCCAAGCCCGAGGTCGCCTAGGCACCAGACCTCGCGATCCCGCAGTGAATGGGGCGCTCCGGCGCCCCGTTTGCGTTTCGGCGTGGCGTGTCTCACTCCCCGATCGGTCGGGGGGATTCTCGTCGGTCCCGCCGGACTCGGCGCGTGATACGAGGCCGTGATAGGACGGAGATCATGGCGGAGACGATTCGCGCCCCCCGCGGCACCCAGCTGTCCTGCAAGGGCTGGCAGCAGGAGGCCGCGCTGCGCATGCTGATGAACAACCTCGATCCGGACGTCGCCGAACGGCCGGACGATCTCGTCGTGTACGGCGGCACCGGCAAGGCTGCGCGGAGCTGGGAAGACTTCCACGTGATCGTGCGCGAGCTACGCAGGCTCGAGAACGACCAGACGTTGCTGGTCCAGTCGGGGCGCGCTGTCGGCGTGTTCCGGACCCACGAGGAGGCGCCCCGCGTCCTGATCGCGAACTCGAACCTCGTCGGCAAGTGGGCGACCTGGGAGCACTTCCGCGAGCTCGAGCAGCGCGGCCTGATGATGTACGGCCAGATGACGGCGGGCTCGTGGATCTACATCGGCTCGCAGGGCATCGTGCAGGGCACGTTCGAGACGTTCGCCGCTGCCGGCCAGCAACACTGGGGCTCGGACCTCGCGGGCCGCCTCGTGCTCTCCGGTGGCCTCGGCGGCATGGGGGGCGCACAGCCGCTCGCGGCCACGATGGCGGGTGCCGTGTTTCTCGGCGTCGAGATCGATCCCACCCGCGTCCAGCGTCGGCTCGAGACCCGCTACCTCGACGAGGTCGCGCCCGATCTCGACACCGCGTTGCGACGTGCCGCGGAGTGCAAGGCCCAGCGGATCGCCCGTTCGATCGCGGTGGTCGGCAACGCCGCCGATGTCTACGCCGAGCTCGTGCGCCGCGGGGTGACGCCGGACCTCGTCACCGATCAGACCTCCGCGCACGATCCGCTGGTCGGATACATCCCGCAGGGGCTCACGCTCGCCGAGGCCGCTGCGCTGCGCGCGCGTGATCCAGAGGACTACGTGCGACGAGCGCGGGCGTCGATGGCGGTGCAGGTCGAGGCGATGATCGCGATGAAGCGCGCGGGCTCGCACGTGTTCGACTACGGCAACAACCTGCGCGCCCAGGCCGAGCTGGCCAACCCCGGCGCGCAGTATGGCGCGGCGTACCCCGGCTTCGTGCCCGCCTACGTCCGGCCGCTGTTCTGCGAAGGCAAGGGGCCGTTTCGCTGGGTAGCGCTGTCGGGCGATCCGGACGACATCCGCGTCACCGACGAGGCCGTGCTCGCCGAGATCCCCGATGATCCGATGCTGCACCGATGGATGAAGCTCGCGCGCGAGCGGATCGCGTTCCAGGGGCTGCCGGCGCGGATCTGCTGGCTCGGCTACGGCCAGCGGCAGCGCGTCGGGCTGCGCTTCAACGAGCTCGTGCGGACAGGCAAGGTCAAGGCGCCGATCGTGATCGGACGCGACCATCTCGACTGCGGCTCGGTCGCATCGCCGAACCGCGAGACCGAGGGCATGAAGGACGGGACCGACGCCGTGGCCGACTGGGCGATCCTGAACGCGCTCGTCAACACCGCCGCGGGCGCGTCCTGGGTCTCGTTCCATCATGGGGGCGGCGTCGGCATCGGCTACTCGCTGCACGCCGGCATGGTCGTGGTCGCGGACGGCACGCCTCGGGCAGCACGCTGCCTCGATCGCGTGCTGACCTCGGATCCGGGCATGGGCATCATCCGCCACGCCGATGCCGGCTACGACGAGGCGATCCGCGCGGCCGAACAACACGGGGTCGTGATCCCGCGACGGAGGGCCGAATGACACCGCGCACGTTCCTCGATTCGAGTGGTCTCGAGTTTCCGCGAACCCGGCTCGATGACCGAGCCGAAGGAATGGGCGACACGCGCCTGGCTCCGGAGCTGTTCACCCAGATCAAGCAGCTCGCCGAGGAGGGCCAGCGCTATCTCCACGACGGTGATCCCGATGAGGCGTTCGAGGCGTTCTACAAGGCCCTCGATCTGCTGCCCGATCCGCACACCGTGTGGAACGCGAGCGGCTGGCTGCTCGTCGCGATGGGGACCACCGCGATCCGCGCCGGTGCATTCGCGGACGCGCTCGAGCCGCTGCAAGATGCGATGAAGTGTCCCGGCACCGTCGGCAACCCGTGGGTGCACCTGCTGTTCGGCCAGGTCCGGTTCGAGATCGGCGACAAGCAAGCGGCCGAAGATCTCGGGCGCGCGTATGCCGGCGCCGGACGCGAGATCTTTGACGGCCTGCATCCGAAGTACCTCGCGATGGTCGAGGACTCGCTGGCGGCCAAGTCCGCCACCTGAGCGCTGCGATCGTATCGACCATGACCGGCCTCGTGATCCGCAACGCGCACGTGATGACGTGCGATCCGAGCCAGCCCGGGCTCGGGCTGATCGCGCGCGGCGCCATCGTCGTTCGCGACGGCACGATCGCGTGGGTCGGCGACGATGAAACATGGCCCGCAGCCGCGGTCGCGCTCGGCGCGCCGGTCCGCAGCGGCGAGCTGCCCCGCCGCAAGACGCTCGACTTCACGGCGCCGGACTGGAACGTGATCGACGCGCGCGGGCAGCTCGTCACCCCCGGGCTCGTCGATTGCCACACGCACGCGATCTTCGCGGGCGACCGTGCCAACGAGTTCGCGATGCGCGCCGCCGGCCGGACCTACCTCGAGATCGCCGCCGCAGGAGGAGGCATCGCCGCGACCCTCGGGCCCACCCGGGCCGCGAGCGCTGACGAGCTCCTCGCGCTGCTCTCCCCGCGGCTCGACGCGGTACTCGCCGGGGGAACGACGACCATCGAGATCAAGAGCGGCTACGACCTCACGATCGACGGCGAGCTCCGGCTCCTCCGGTGCCTTGCGATCGCGGCGAAGGCGACCGCCCCGCGCATCATCCCGACGCTGCTCGCGCATCTCGTGCCGGTCGAACGCCAGGCCGACCGGGGGCGCTATCTCCGCGAGCTGTGCGAGGACCTCGTACCAGCCGTCGCCCGAGAACGGCTCGCGACCTCGGTCGATGTCTACTGCGATGAAGGCGCGTTCACTCTCGACGAGACCCGCGCGATCCTCGGAGCCGCGCGCCGGGCCGGCCTCGCGGTGCGCGGGCACGTCGGCCAGTTTCGGGATCTCGGCGCGGCCGAGCTACTGGGCGAGCTCGGTGCGCTGTCGGGAGACCACCTCGAACAGGTCTCCGATGCCGGGATCGCCGCGCTCGCGGGCGCTGGTGTCGTCGCGGTGATGCTGCCGGGAGCGTGTGTCCAGCTCCGGCTTCCCGTGCCGCCGGTCGAGCGGCTTCGCCGGGCCGGGGTCGCGATGGCGGTGGCCACCGACCTGAACCCCGGCTCGAGCTACTCGGAGTCCTTGCCGCTCCAGCTCTGGCTCGCCACCACGCACCTCGCGATGACGGTCGAGGAGGCGTGGCTCGGGGTCACCCGCAACGCCGCGAGGGCCCTCGGGCTTGCGGGGCTCGGCACGCTCGTCGTCAGTGCACCGGGAGACCTCGTGATCTGGCGCTGCACCGACCCGGCGACCGTGCCGTACCACTACGGCTCGAATCTCGTCGAGGACACGTACGTCGCCGGCACGCATGTCACGATGCGCCCCCGCGACTAGCGCGATCCCGACGAGATCGGACCTTGACACGCGCCAAACTGATATCACTTTGATGTCAGGCAATCTCGGAGGATATCGATGGCGATGAAAGAACGTGATGCAGTTTCGTTCTCGGGTTGGCTCGCGTTGCTCCTCGGGCTCGGGGCGCTCGCGTCCGCGGTGGTCGCGTTCGGCCTGGCCAAGGCGCATGCCCACGAGCCCGCGATGTACATCGGGGGCGGCATCGGGCTCGTGGTGTTCGCGATCATCCTGATGTCGGGCCTGATGGTGATCGGGCCGAACGAGGCGCGGGTGCTGACGTTCTTCGGCAAGTACACGGGGTCGGTGAAGACCTCGGGCCTGCGGTGGATCAACCCGTTCACCAACAAGCGACCGATCTCGCTGCGGGCGCGCAACTTCGAGACCGCGAAGATCAAGGTCAACGACCTCGACGGCAACCCGATCGAGATCGGCGCGGTGATCGTGTGGAGGGTACTCGACACGGCGCAGGCGACGTTCGATGTCGAGAGCTACACCAACTACGTGCAGATCCAGACCGAGAGCGCGATGCGCAAGCTCGCGATGCACCATCCCTACGATTCCCACGACGATAACGTGATGAGCCTGCGCGGTCAGTCCGAGGCGATCGCGGATCAGCTGCGCAAGGAGGTCGACGAGCGGATCCATGCGGCCGGCTGTGAAGTGATGGATGCGCGGATCGCGCACCTCGCGTACGCGCCGGAGATCGCCCAGGCGATGCTACAGCGCCAGCAGGCAGGCGCGATCATCGCGGCGCGGCAGCGGATCGTGGAAGGCGCGGTCTCGATGGTGGAGATGGCGCTCGAGCAGCTGGCCAAGCGCGGCATCGTCGAGCTCGATACCGAGCGCAAGGCGGCGATGGTGTCGAACCTGCTCGTCGTGCTGTGCGGCGAGCGCTCCACCCAGCCCGTCATCAACACCGGATCACTCTACTAGCGAGGGGCCCGTGGCCGAGCGCAAGCCGTTCTTGCTTCGCACCGACCCGGCGGTGCTCGAGGCGCTCCAGAAGTGGGCGGCCGATGATCTGCGCAGCCTCAACGCGCAGATCGAGTTCGTGCTGCGCGACGCCCTCGCGCGCGCGGGCCGGGCGCCGATCGGCAAGAAGGGCAACCCGCCGTATCGGTGAGCTACGGAGGACTAGCCGAGTAGCGAGCCGTCGTCGATCAACGCTCGGACGGCGGCGATGTCGGGGGACAACGGGCGGTCGACCATCATCGCGGGGACGCGAGACCGGATGATGGCGTGGATCGCTTCGAGCCGCGGGGTGGTGCGGAGCGGGCGCCTGAGGTCGAGGCCCTGCGCCGCGCAGAGCAGCTCGATCGCGAGGACGGTGCGGACGTGGCTCTCGATCGTCGCGAGCTTGAGCGCGGCGGTCGCGCCCATCGAGACGTGATCCTCGCGGCCGGCCGACGACGGGATCGAATCGACCGAGGCGGGGTGGGCGAGGATCTTGTTCTCGGAGACCAGCGCGGCGGCGCTGACCTGCGCGATCATGAAGCCCGAGTTGAGGCCGCTGTCGGGGGCGAGAAACGGCGGGAGCCCGCTCGAGAGCTGCGGGTTGACGAGCTGCTCGATGCGCCGCTCGCTGATGTTCGCGAGCTCGGCGACGGCGATCGCGGCGGCGTCGAGCGCGATCGCGACCGGCTGGCCGTGGAAGTTGCCGCCGCTGATCATCTCGTCGCCGTCGGGACCGTCGAGGAAGACGAGCGGGTTATCGGTCGACGAGCCGGCCTCGCGCTCGAGCACGGTGCGGGCGTACGCGAGCATGTCGCGGCTGGCACCGTGGACCTGCGGCATGCAGCGCAGCGAGTACGGATCCTGGACCTTGCCGCAGTCCTTGTGCGATTCGGCGATCGGCGAGCCGGCGAGCAACTCGCGGAGGACCTGGGCGACGGCGATCTGGCCAGGGTGGGGGCGGGCGGCGATCACCCGCGCGTCGAACGCGCGCGCGGTGCCCTTGAGTGCCTCGAGCGACAACGCGCCGGCGATGTCGGCGATCCGGCACGTCGCCTCGGCGTCGAACACCGCGAGCCCGCCGACCGCGGTCATGTGCTGGGTGCCGTTCAGGAGGGTCAGGCCCTCCTTGGCCTCGAGCACGAGCGGCGCGATGCCGGCGAGCCTCAGCGCCTCGGCGGCGGGCAGCGTCTGGCCGCGATGCTCGGCATGACCTTCTCCGATCATGCAGAGTGCCAGGTGGGCGAGTGGTGCGAGATCTCCCGAGGCACCAACCGAACCGCGCGCCGGGATCACCGGATGGACACCCGCGTTGAGCAGCTCGCAGAGCCGCTCGCAACACACCGGGCGGGCCCCGCTTCGGCCGGTTGCGAGCACGGCGGCGCGGAGCAGCATCATTGCTCGAACAGCGTCGCGCGGCAACGGCAGGCCAACGCCGGCCGCATGCGACCGCACGAGGTTCTGCTGGAGGCGCGTGACCTGCGCGGCCGAGATCCGGACCTCGGCGAGCGCGCCGAACCCGGTGTTCACCCCGTACACCGCCGGCGCTGCATCGCCACCCGCCACGACGGCATCGACGACCTGCCGTGCGCGAGTCATCGCTGCGTGCGAGCGCGTGCCGACCTCGACCCGGCGGACGCCGCGTGCGACCGAGGCCAGGGCTTCGAGGGTCAGGTCGTCGTCACCGAGGACAAGAGGCGGTTCCACGGCGCTGAGGTATTGCGCCATCCGACGTGCAGGGCAAGTGTGGACGGCGTTCCAATCTCGGCCAAATCCCCGAAACAACGCGCCCCTGCGTTGACACGTTTGAGCGCGTACGCGATCGTCTACTCGAGTTGGGATCGCTACCCGAAGACGGTCCGGGCGCGAATGAGGGCGCGCTCGAGACGCCGGCCATGACGCCTGAGGGGCGGGATGGGCTGGCATCACGGATCGACGCCATGATGGCGGACGATGACGGGGAAGCCGCGGGCATCGACCTCGATGCGAGCGCGAAGCCCGAGCCGTCGCTCGAGCTCGACGAGGACGATGTCGAGGTGGATGTCGA
>JAGSPR010000692.1 GCA_018262455.1 Deltaproteobacteria bacterium
TGGGCGGCCGCACGGGACAGTCGACGGTGCGCCGCTCGTTTGCGGCGCTGCTGCGCGACCACCTCTCGTTGCGTGGGATCCCGCGCAACCAGACCAAGCCCGAGCGGCTGGCGGACTTCGCGCTGAGCGAGGAGCACGATGCGCTGCTCACGGACTGGATGACCACTCACCTCGAGATCGCGGTATGGCCGAAGTCACCGGACTGCACGGCGCTCGGTGATGTCGAGGTGGCGGTGCTCAAGCGCTGGAGCCCACCACTGAATCTACGGGACACGCGGTCGACGTGGGGGGCGAAGGTCTCGGCCGCTCTCAAGCTGATGGCGAGCGACGCGCGGGCGTGGGCACGCGAGCGTGGGCACAAGCTCTGAACTGCGGCGCGCCTACGAACAACCTCAGATCTCTCCCCGTCCTACGCTCGCAGACGGGGAGGCGAGCTCCACGAACCGCGCGAGCGCGCTGACCAGGTGAAGGTGCTGCGGCGTCGTGCACACCGGGCGCAACAGCGCCGGGCTCGCGACGATCACGCTCGCGCAGCGCGCGCGCGAGGTGGCGACGTTGAGGCGGTGCCGGTCGTAGAGGAAGCCGAGCCCACGCGGCGCGTCTTCGGGGCGCGAGGTCGCCATCGAGTAGATCGCGATCGCGGCCTCGCGGCCCTGGAACTTGTCGACGGTGCCGACGCGGACGTCGGCGAGGCCACGCGCAGAGAGCGCGTCGCGGATCGCGGCGAGATGGGCGTTGTAGGGCGCGACCACGAGCACGTCGCGCGCCGTGAGCGGCTGGGACTCGCCGCGATCGTTGGTCCAGATCGCGCTCGAGACGACGCACCGCTTGATCAGCTCGGCGACCGCGGCCGCCTCCTCGAGGCTGCGGTTGTGGTTGCCGTGGTGCTCGACCGGGTGCCAGTAGAGGCCGGGCAGGGCGAACGGCTCGGTCGCCAGGCCCTGGAGGCGGACGTGGTCGCCCGGGCGGAGCTTGCGAGAGTAGAACTGCTCGGAGGTGAAGGCCGCGAGCGTCGGATGGAGGCGGTGGGTCTTGTCGAGGAACAGGCCGCGGTCGGACGCGATGGTCGGGCGATCGCCGATCATGTGCTGGAGGACCGAGACCGCGACGCCATCGGGGTGGGTGCCCTGGATCGGCTGCTCGAGTTGCTGTGGATCGCCGACGAGGACGAGGTTGCGCGTCGCGCTCGTCACCGCGAGCGCATCGGCGAGGCAGAGCTGGCCGGCCTCGTCGATGAACAGGACGTCGACGCTGCCGGCCATGCCCTTGCGCGCCCACTGCCAGCAGGTGGCGCCGAGGAGATCGAGGTTCGCGATGCGGTCCTCCGCGTCGGCGGCGCTGGCGATGTACTCGATGCCGTCCTGTTGCGTGTCGGCGGGCTCGTCGCACTTGAGCGCGGCCCGCAGCGGAACGCCGCGCTCGCGCGCGAGCTCGACGGTCTTGACGACGAGGTTCTCGATCACGGCGTGGCTCGTCGCGGTGACGCCGACCCGGCGGCCTTGCGCGAAGAGGGCGAGGATCATCTTCGCCGCCGTCGACGTCTTGCCCGTGCCCGGCGGGCCCTGGATCGGAAGGACGGTTCCGTCGAGGGCCTGCGTGAGCCGCAGGGCGCAGGCCTCGCTCGACTCGCCGTCGTGGCGTAGTGGCCACGAGGGGCCGCCGACGCCCCGCGGCAGGGCACGCAGCAGGAGGTCGCGCGCGAGCGAGACGCGCGCCGTCGGGGCGAACCCGCGGTCGGCGACGGCCGTACCGAGCGCGACGAGCGCGGTGTCCTTGGGCTTGGCGCCGAACAGCTTGTGACCGAACAGCGAAGTCGGGTGGTGGTTCAGGGTCTTCTGGGTCTTCTTGATGTCGACGGTGCGCGCGACCGGATCGATCGCGGCGATCGTGCCGAGCTTGTGCTCGGCGTCGAGCTGCGCGTCGTCGCCGGCGCTCAGGTAGACGTCCTGCGCCGGGAACTGGTAGCGATCGATCGGGATCCGCTTGTGGGGGATCCGCTCGACGTGGACGAGGCCGGCGAGCGCGCGCGGCTCGGCGAGCCGGTCGTCGTCGGAGGTCTCGGCGAGCCGGAAGAACTCCCACCACGTCACGGCCTGCTCGCGGCGATACCACTCCAGCAGGTGGCCGAGCAGCCATAGCCCCTGCTCCAGCCCCGTGCGGTCCGCGCGCGCCGCGCCGAGGCCGTCGAGCAGGCGGGCCGCGGTGACCGCGGCGGTCGAGCGGACCTCGGTGATCGACTCGCGCTCGCCGGACCGCAGCGGCGGGCGCGGGATCGCGTGGCCGGCCGCGAGCTGCTCGGTGCGCCGCGCCTCGAGCCAGGTCTGCAGCGCAGAGGCGCTCTCGCAGTCGCCGCGGTTGTAGGCCTCGACCGCGGTCCGCCACGCCGGCGCGATCGCGTCGACGAAGCCGCGCTGGAGCGCGAGCTTGACCGCGTGGTGGAGCGGCCCGGTGACCGCGAGCTCGACGGGGCGCCTGTAGCCGATCAGCGGCTCGAGGTCCTTGATGCTGTAGCTCTCGACGCCGATCCGCGCGGTCTGGCGCACGATCGCGTAGAGGTCGACGAGGCGGTTGCCGCGGAGCAGGCGATCGAGCTCGTCGGCGCAGCGGGCGTGGCGGCCGACCAGCCGCTTGAGCGCGGTCGGCTCGTACGGCGCGTAGTGATAGACGTGCATCCCCGGATCGGCGTCCCACCGCGCCATCACGAACGCGACGAAGATCTCGAGTGCGGCGCGCTCGGCCGCGTCGTCGGTGGCCCACGCGCACTCGTAGCCGCGATCCGCGGTGTGCCAGCCGAACAGGTACTCGCGGCCGTGGTCGCCGATGAACGGATCGCCCTCGAAGTCGAGGAACACGTCGCCGGGGGAGGGC
>JAGSPR010000322.1 GCA_018262455.1 Deltaproteobacteria bacterium
CCCCCCGAGCATCGTCCTCAGCGCGGGCGCTCGTTGGCGTTCGGGCGATCGATCTTCACTCCGCGTTTCGTGGCCCACTCCCTCAAGCCGTCCGCGCGTTTGTCCTTCAACACGGTCAGCTCCGCATACCCCGCGCGCACGAGCGAGGTCGCGCGATCGCGCGCACCGCCCGCGTCCCACAGCGCACGCGCCAGGGCGTATCGCCCCATCGCGAGCGTGACGCGATCGTCCGCAGTGCTCAGCGGCAACGCTTCGCGGATCTGAAGTGCGCGCTCGAGCGGTGCGAGCGCCTCCTGCGCCTTGCCGAGATCGACGAGACAATCGCCCTGCGAGTGGAGCACGCGTCCGACGTCGGCGTGGTGCTCGCCGAACAGCTTCACTCGCGCCTCGAGCGCCGCCTGCAGGAGCGGGAGCGCCTCCTCGCAACGCCCCTTGATGCGCAGCGCCATCGCCACGTTCAGCTGCGCCTGCGTCGTCAGCAGATGCGCGGGACCGAGCGTCCTCATCTGGATGGCCAGCGTGCGCTGATGCGTCGCCAGTGCACCGTCGGTATCCCCGGCGCGCGATTGCGTGGCGGCGAGCGTCTGGAGCGCGAGGGCGGTGTCGGGATGATCGGGCCCCGATGCCTGCTCCATCAGCGCCACAGCTTTCTCCGCGAACGGGACGGCCTCGGCGTACTTGCCGGCGAGCATGTATGCCGCCGCGACGAGCCCGACCGAGAGCGCGACGTCGCGATGATGATCGCCATACGCAGCGACGAGGATGTCGTACGAGCGCCTCTGCGCGGCGAGGGCTGCGTCGAGGTTCCCGCTACGCGCCTCGAGTTGCGAGACGGTGTGCAGCGTCTTCGCGACGGTGGGATGCTGCGGACCGAACGTCGCGAGCTGGATCGCCATCGCGCGATCCAGGACGCGCCTCGCCTCGCTGTACTGCTTCCGCGTGACGTGGACAACACCGAGGAGCGCGAGGGGCTCGGCGACGCGCGCATCGTTCGCGCCGTACTGCTTCTCGCGCAGCGCGATCGCTTGCTGAAGCGCCTGCTCGGCGGCGTCGAGCTTGCCTTCGCGCAGCAGCAAGTTGCCGCGATGGAACGCGAGCTCCGCCGTCAAGTCGTCCTCCCCGCGGAGGCCACCGAGCCCTTTCAAGATGGCCGTCGCGTGATCGTCGCGGCTGTGTCCCTGCTCGAACGTCGCGCGCTCCGCCGCGATGGCCACGAGCCAGATCAGCGCGTGGGCGCGGGCGCGCGGATCGCGTCCCGCCTCGGCGGCGAGCAGCGAGCGCGTCAGCGCCGATTCCGCATCGGGCCACTCGCGCAGCCGCGTCGACACCGTCCCTGCGACCAGCTCCGCCTCGGCGATCGCCGGCTCGTAGTGCAGCTCGCTCGCCGTCTTCGCCGCTGCCGTCGCGCAATCGCGGGCGGGTCGGTAGTTCCCGGCGCCCAGCAGTGCGCGACACCGCGCGAGCTCGATGTCGAGCGACGCGATCCGCTCGCGCGCGGCGGCGTCGGCCGGCAACCGCTCGACCTCCTGCAGCGATTCGACGTCCTCGCAATCGCTGATCGACGGCAGTGCGCTGACCGCGGCGACGGCATCGCGGACCGTGCCGCCGCCCAGCTCTTGCACCACCGCCCTCGCCTGTTCAAGCCGCCGCCGCATGCACGTCATGCGAATGTCGAGCAGCATTTCGGACTGCTCCTTGCGGACGTGCGTCGCCTTGCATGTCTCGGTGTAGGTCGCGATCCAGTGATCGCGATAGCGATCGAGCATGCCCGTCACCGTCGCGAGCGACGTCGCGGCAAACGGCAGCTTCGGCGCCTCGAACGCGTGCTGCACACGCTGTCGCGCGCTGACGTCCCATACTCCAGCGAGCTGGCTCTCGCCGTCGCTGCACGGCGCTGGACCGCGAGCGCTCGCGACCCACACCGTGGTGACGGCCGCTGCGCTCAACGCCGCCGCACCGAGGCCGATCCATAACCCGCGGCGCTCGGATGCTTCGAGCTCGCGCAACAGCTCCTTCATCGACGAGAAACGATCGGATGCCGCCGTCGACAAGCCGCGACGAAGCGCGCGCACGATGCGGACCGGCACGCCGCGCCCGCCCGCGAAGTCCGGCCGTCCTTCCGCGATCGCGGCCCGCAGCGACGCGACGTCGACGCCGGGGAACGGACGCCTCCCGTACAGTCCTTCGAACAAGCTCACGCAGAAGCTGAACTGGTCCGATGAGGTCGTCGCGACAGCCGCGTCGAACTGCTCGGGCGCCATGTACGCCGGCGTCCCCGCGACCATCGCGGTCGATGCAACAGGAACCGAAGCTGCGACCGCGGCACGCTCGATGGGCGCCTCCGCGTGCGAGCGAACGAGGCCAAGATCTGTGACCAGCACGCGGCCGTCGTCGGCAACGAGCACGTTGTCGGGTTTGAAGTCGCCGTGAACCAGCCTCGCCTCGTGCGCCGCGAGCAACCCGCTGCCCGCTTGTCGCATCGTCGACACCACGGCGCGCCAGCTTCGCGGGGCGCCGAACCACGCGCGCAGCGTGCTTCCCTTCACGAGCTCCATCGCGATGAACACATCGTCGCCGATCGTCCCGACGTCGTAGATCCGGATCACGTGCGGATGCGCGAGCTGCGCCATCGCCTGGGCCTCGCGCAACAGTCGCTTCTGCGACCCGCCCGGACGCACGAGCTTGATCGCGACGTCACGCCCGAGGTCCGGATCCTCCGCGCGATACACCTCTCCCATCGCGCCGCGACCAAGCAGCGCGACGATGCGATAGCGCCCGACGAGCTGCCCGACCCACTGCGTCTCCACGATCGTCGCGATCAGATCGCTACACGTGCCGCAGCTATCGAGATGCGTGCGAACTGCCTCCGCTTGGGCGTCCAGCAGGCCGCCGCCGATCCACGCCAGGACCGTCCTGTCGTCCAGACACTCCACCTCAGCACTGCTACCACGTTATGGCCTTGCCTCCCTCCTCAACGGCCCACCCACGATCCGGCCGGTCTACCGAATGACGTCGGAGGCGATCGATCGCTGTGGATGGCCGCGTCGCCTTGGCGTCGCTGACCGCGTCACGCGGTTGTCGCGGCTGCACGCGTGGCGGTCTCGGGTTGCCGTTCTGGCACCATCGGGCTCCCTGTTACGTCGACGTCACACGAGCTCGCGGAGTTCCGCGGCCGCTGCGGTTGGCCTCGGCTTTGCTCGTAGCTGGGCCATGACCCGCCGCAGCACGACCTCGCTTCGTCCGACGCGCCAGCGCCGCACCGGATCCGCTCCCAGACGCATCGCGCGCCCACCGCTCGCGGACATTCGCAACCTCGGATTCTCGTGCTTTCGCCTCGTCTCGGCCGATGATCCCGAGATCGAATTCGCGTTCTGCCGGGTGCTCGAGCCCCGGGTGGCGATGGGCGCCTTCGCGCGAAGGTAGCTTCGCCCTCAGTTCGGGGTGAACGTGAGGTCCGCGTGTGCGGTCGAGAGCAGGCCGGTGCCCGAGCACCGCGCGCCGGCTCGGATGACGTCCGCGGTCAACGGATCGAGGGTGCAGGTCCACGCTGGCTCGTCGAATCCGAGATCGGCGTCGACCACTTCGATCGTGAACACGGTGCCCCCTGGGAGCAGGGTCGGTGGCGTGACGAAGTTCCACGTCGGGCTCAGCGTGTTGTCGATCACGGGCGTGAATTGCTTGGCACCGTTGATGGTCATGGTGACCTTGGGGTCGGGCAGCCCGCTGATGGCGTCCCACGAGCTGCCGTCTGCCTTCTTCTCGGTGAACACGGCCGAGACGACGGTGATCTTGTAGTTGCGTCCGAACGCGTTCTCGCACACGCCTGCGATGCAGACGGTCTCGCCGGAACACGAGGTCGGATCAGCCACCGTGCAGGCGGCTGCCGGGCAATCCGCCGGGCACGACGCGGTGGTCTCACCGGGATCGCACGCGGCATCGCCGCACACCGGGTGGCAGTCTGCGGGGCAGGACGCGATCGTCTCCGGATCGTGGCAAGTGCCATCCCCACAGGCAGGAGCCGTACAGTCGGCGCTGCACGAGGTGGTGGTCTCCCCGGGATCGCACGTGCCGTTGCCGCAGCTCGTGACGGCCGCATCCGGGCCGAGCGTCGCATCGGGGCCACCATCATCATCGCCGCTGCCGCCACCACCTCCGCTGCCACAGGCGTTGAGCACGAACATCAGACCGAGCGCGAATCGACAATACTTTGTGCCTGTCATGGTCACAGGTGGAAGGGGGCCGTGGTTTGTCGCAAAGAAATCCGGCAGGCACGCTGCAACCGATCGTCGGGGCGCGGCAGCTGGATGTGAACTCCAGATCGCGAGACGCGAGCGTCAGCCGACGTGCTCTCCCAGCGCCGCCGCCTCCACCTCCGTGAACCGGCGGATGTCGCTCGCGAGCCGGGGGCGGTATCCCGCGGCGAGCGCGATCTCGACGAGGTGGTAGTAGAACACGAGCAGGATCGGCACCGGGTTCCCGGTCCTGCGAAGCTCGGTGAGGTTCTTGTCCGTGTCGTCGCGACCGGCTTCGAAGACGCCGTGACCGATGCGGACCTGCGCTGCAAACGCGGCGGCGAACACGCCACCGGCGATCAGGGCACCCCACCCAGGAGCGCTCGCCATGAAGTGCAGCGCGAGGCCTCGACCGGCGACGAGGAGGAGGACCATCAGGGTGCCGATGACGGGCTCGGTGAGCAGGTAGATCGGCGCGACGAGCACGACCGCCACGAGCGCGGCGTCGCCGAGCGGTCCGAGCGCGACGCACGACAGCAGCTTGAGGACGGCCCACAACTCGAGCGGGATGAACGCCCAGTGAAGCGCGCGGTTGACGGCGCTCCGGTGATAGGCCTCGTGGACCCCCATCCGCCGCTTCCACGCGAACACTCCCGCGCTCGGCAGATCCGTCGCGTCCATGTCGCTCACCGCAGCGTCAGCACGATCTTCCCGACGACGCCGCCGGCCTCCGCGAGCGCGAAGGCTTCGGGGGCGCGCGCGATCGGGAACACCGCGTCGGTCACAGGCGCAACGGCGCCGGTCGCGAGGAGCTCCTCCAGGGCTTGATAGTCCGCGGGGCGGACGCGCGCGTTGCTGGCGCGCACGCGATGGCCAGAGAACATGGACCGCACCCAGCCGAGGACCAGCTTGGCGGACGGGATCGTCGTCAGGAACACGCCGCCTCGGCTCAGCTGGCTTGCAGCGGCGCCGTAGCTCGAGCCACCAAAGGCGTCGAAGATGACGTCGAAGCGCTGCCCGATGGGCGTCGCGCCTTGCATTCGATAGTCGAGCACCTGGTCGGCGCCGAGGGCGAGCGCCCGGTCGCGATTCTTGGCGCTGCACACGGCGGTGACGTGAGCCCCTCTCGCCTTGGCGATCTGCACCGCGAAGTGCCCGACACCGCCGGTGGCGCCGTTGACGAGCACGGCTTTTCCCGCAACCTCACCCGCGAGGCGAAAGCCGGAGAGGGCCGTGAGGCCCGCCACCGGCAGCGCCGCCGCCTGGACGAAGGAGAGCCCTTCCGGCATCCGCCGCACGCTCGCGCTCTTGGCGACGACCAGCTCGGCATGCGCCCCGATGGCCCCGAGGAGCACGGCGCGAAACCCGTACACGCGATCGCCCGCGCGGAAGCTCGAGACCTTGGCTCCCACCTGCTGGACGACTCCCGCGTAGTCGCCTCCGAAGATCTTCGGGAACCTGGACCCGGAGAGCACCTTGTGGTCGCCCAGCCGCACCTTCCAGTCCACCGGGTTGAGCGAGCTTGCCTCGACCGCCACGAGCACCTCGTGCGCGCGTGGCTCCGGGTCGGGCAGCTCCCCGAACGTCATCACCTCGGGCCCACCAAATGAAGACGCGTAGAAAGCTTTCATATCTCCCCGCCGTGCTCGGGTTGCTGAAACTACCATGCCCCCGAGCGACCGGATGAGTGAGGTGCTCTCGGGCGCTCGAAGCCATCGACTGCCAGCCTGCCCGCGTAGCGATCCAAGGGGCACGCATGGGATGACGCTCGCACCACATGACCAAGCTGCTCCTTTCCTGGTCGTTCGCACTGTCGTTCGCGCTCGCGGCGTGCGGCCCCAAGCCGTCCGCCGTCTCGCCCCCACCGAAGCCGGCGCCCGAGCCACCGCAGGTCTCGCTCGTCGCGCAGGGCGACTGGACGACATCGCCGACCGAGGCGTATCGCGGCAAGCAGGATGACCTCTTCTTCGTGTCGCCGAAGCTCGGGTTCTACGGCAACGGTGCTGGCAAGATCTTCAAGACCGACGACGCGGGCACCTCGTGGAAGCAGGTCCTCTCGCAGCCCGGCACCTTCATCCGCGCGATCGGCTTCCTCGACGACCAGCGCGGGTTCGCAGGCAACCTCGGTCCCGACTCGTTCCCGGGCGTCACCGACGAGACGCTGCTGTACCGCACCGACGACGGCGGGACGAGCTGGAAGCCGGTGAAGCTGCCCGATGCCGAGGGGGCCCGTGGGGTCTGCGCGATCGACATCCTCGCCGTCGACGCGGTGAACGCGGGCAAGCGCCTGCACAAGGAGATCGTGCACGTCGGTGGCCGCGTCAACGGCCCGGCCTCGTTGTTCGCCAGCGATGACGGCGGGACGACCTGGAAGCGGCTGAAGCTGCCGCAGGAGATCGCGATGATCCTCGACGTCAAGTTCGTCGACTCGTCGACCGGCTTCGTGTTCGCGGGCACCGATCCCGACGCCGCGAAGTCGCATGGCCTGATCGCGAAGACGACCGACAGCGGGCGGACCTGGCAGCTGGTCTACCAGTCGAAGCGCGCGTACGAGCTGATGTGGAAGGGCTTCTGCCCGTCACGGCGCGTCTGCTACGCGACGCTGCAGAACTACTCGGCGCAAGCGGCGGCGGATCCGGCGACGGGGGTCACGGCGGTGCCTCAGCGCTACGTCGTGAAGACCGAGGACGGCGGCGACACGTGGCGCGAGCAGCCCTTGGTCGAGGATCCCCAGGTCACCGAGTTCGGGATCGCGTTCGTCGACGACCGCCATGGCTGGGTGGGCGGCATGCCGACCGGCTTCGAGACCACCGACGGCGGCGCGACCTGGAAGCCGGTCACCACGATGCCGCGTGCCGCGAACAAGCTGCGGATCGTCCGCGATGGAGATCGAGCGACAGTGTGGGCGATCGGCCTCGACGTCAGGCACCTCGATCTCGGGAAGGCCCGAGCCGAATAGATCTATCTCGGTCCGCAGCGAAGCAAGGATCGAGATTCCCCTGCGGCAAGGGTCCCCCTTGTGGGGAGGGACCGTAGTACGAACAGGGCATGCACGATCCCGCCATCTGGTACCTCGGCATCAACGGCCAGCAGCAGGGCCCGCTCGGCGCGCAGGCGATCATCGACATGATCCGTGCGGGGACGGTCAACCAGACCGCCTACGTCTACAGCCAGACCAACCCCAACTGGACACCGATCGTCCAGATGCCCGGGTTCGCCGCCGTGTTCAGCACGGCGACGCCACCGCCCCCACCGCCTCCACCGGCCGGTCCCGCCCCGATGGCGATCGCCGATCAGATCGACTTCGAGGTGTTCGGCAACGAGATGCAGTTCGTCGAGATCGTGCTCGACCCGGGCGAGGCAGCGGTCTCCGAGGCGGGCGCGTTCTTCTACATGGATCCCGGGATCAAGATGGAGACGATCTTCGGAGACGGCTCGAAACCGGCCGAGCAGCAGGGTTTCATGGGCAAGCTGATGCAGGGCGCCAAGCGCGTGCTCACCGGCGAGTCGATGTTCATGACGATCTTCGGCAACGCGGCGCAGACCCGGCAGAAGGTCGCGTTCGCGGCGCCCTACCCCGG
>JAGSPR010000323.1 GCA_018262455.1 Deltaproteobacteria bacterium
TCATGCGACCACGCTCGCCTTCACGACGTTCGTGCTCTTCCAGCTGTTCAATCTGCTGAACGTGCGGTCCGAGGGGCGTTCCGCGCTGAATCGGCAAGTGTTCACCAACTACCGCCTCTGGTTGACGGTGACTCTCGTGATCGGGCTGCAGGTCGCGATCGTCAACTTGCCACTGCTTCGCGGCCTGTTCCACACCGTGCCGCTCACGCTCGTGGAATGGGCGACAGCTGCAGCACTCGCCTCCAGCTTGGTAATCCTGGACGAGGTCAGGAAGCTTATCGGACGCGCATGGTTTCGATCGAGGCATGAGCGCCGTCGGGCGCTGACCGCGCGCGCGGCTCGATCTGACCTCCTCCCGCCTGCCGACGGACTTCATGGAGGGCACGCGGGCGTACCGTGACCCTCGTACTGGCTCCGTGCCGCGTCGAGCTCGCGGATTACCTGTTCGACGAGCGCACGCGGCCCGATCGCGCGAGCGTGTGGTCCCCACTCGAGAACCCACGACACGATCGGCGCAAGGCTAGGTGCGCGGAACGCGAGTCGCACGCGTCCGCTCGGCAGGAGGCTGATTTGCTGGTTCGGATGCCACTCGCGCGAGGACACGAGGTGCGCTTTCTCGGAGCTGAACTCGACGAGCACGTCGTGCGGACCCTTCGCGTCCGGTAGATGCGGCCCGAATGCGCCTTCCAGTAGGTCGCGCACCCGCGAGTCATCCGGGATCTGGAAGTCGTGGGCCTTCAGGTACTCGGCATCGGTGAATCGTTCGATAGCGAATACACCGAGCGTCGCGGTGCGCACGGCATCGGTGGTGTGCTCGAGCTGCGCACCGATCGCGTAAAGGCCATGCCGGTACATAGTCATGCGGAATGGCGCGAGGTAACCGTTGCGCGGTCGGCCGCGAGCGTTGGCATACCGATACCGAACGATCTTGCGGCACATCCTGACCGAGGGCGAAGTGCGCCATCCGCTGTGGCGCGCGTGCAAGCGAGCTGGGCTGCGTCAGATCACGTGGCACGTATGTCGTCACTCGTTCGCCTCGCACCTCGTGATGCGCGGCGTGCCGATCCGAGCAGTCCAGGAGCTGATGGGGCCGTCGACGATCCTGATGACGATGCGCTACGCGCATCTCGCACCGGAGGTCACGCGCGAGGCCGTACAGCTCCTCGATCTCGATGGATCGGTTGGGCAGAGTTTGGGCAGAGCAACCACGAAGACGGGCTAACTCCGCGACGTAATGGTGGAGGCGGCGGGAGCCGAATCCATCGCCGGGCGACGAAACGCGGCGTCCTGGCGCCCGGCGTGCGCCGAGACCAGGTTAGATCCAGCGATGACTGATGTAGTCGTCGACAAGCGCGGGCACGTCGCGTGGGTCACGTTGAACCGTCCGGCCGTCCGCAACGCGCTGTCGCGCGACGTCAACCAGCGGCTGTCCGCGATCGCGGCCGCGCTCGATCAAGACCCGGAGATCACGGTGATCGTGCTCACCGGCGCGGGTGACAAGGCGTTCTGTGCCGGCGCCGATCTCAAGGAGCGGCGGGGGGTGCCGGCGGCCGCGTCGGGCACGTTCATCGACGCGATCGCCGGCGCGATCGCGGACTGGGGCGAGCTCCGCAAGACCACGATCGCCGCGATGAACGGCTCGGCTTACGGCGGCGGGCTCGAGCTCGCGATGGCATGCGACTTCCGGATTCTCGTCGAAGGCAGCGAGGTCGGGTTGACCGAGGTGCGACTCGGCATCATGCCCGGCGCAGGCGGCACGGTGCGGCTGCCCCGCTTGGTCGGCGAGGCCCGCGCGAAGGAGCTGATCCTGCTCGGCCGCCGGATCCCGGCCTCTCGCGCGCTCGAGATCGGGCTCGTCACGCAGGTCGTGCCACCCGCCCAGCTCGCCTCCGCGGTGGACGCGATGCTCGGCGAGCTCGCTGGATGCGCCCCCCTCTCGCTGCAGCAGGCCAAGTCTTCGATCGAACGCGGCCACGGTCGCTCGATCCAGGAGGCGCTCGAGCTCGAGCGCGAGTGTTACGACGTCACGCTGTTCAGCGCGGACCGCGATGAAGGGCTCGCCGCGTTCGCAGAAGGACGTCCACCCAGCTACAAGGGCCGCTGAACGGCTACCGGGCGCCCGATGACTCTGCGACAATCGAACGAGTGGCTCGCCTCTACATCGAATACCTCGGCGACAGCATCGAGCTGAAACGCGGAGAGACCATCGTCGGTCGCGAGGTCGGCTGCGCGTTCCGGTTCAACGATCCTTCGGTGTCGCGCCGTCACCTGCGGTTCGTGTGCGCCGACGTCGCTCACGACGACGCCTTCGTGGAAGATCTCGCGAGCTCGAACGGCACCCTGCTCAACGGCCAGCTCATCTCGGGGCCGACGCCGGTCCACGATGGCGACCTCATCGGCGTTGGCAGCCGCATCCTCACCGTTCGGCTGGTCGACGAGGACGACCTCGGGGTTTCGACCGTGGCCCTCGAGGCGCTGGTCGCCGCCGCGCCGGTCGAGGCCGAGCACGCTCGCGCCCAGACCCGGGTCCACAACGTCACCGTGCCTCCACCCGCGTTCGCCGGGGACCGCCGCCGGCACGACCGTCATTCGATGGAGCTGCGCTTGATCTACGTGAGCTCCGAGCTCGAGATCGAAGCGACGACGCGCGATCTCAGTAACAGCGGCGTGTTCGTCTGTACGCAGATCCTCGATCCCGTCGGGACGACCTGCCACATGACGATCCTGATCGACGGTGGCCCCCCGCTCGAGGTTCGCGGGGTGGTCCGCCGGGTGGTCCAGACGCAAGACCGGGGCGAGCCGATCGGGCTGGGCGTCGAGCTGATCGGCCTGGGGAAGCACGAGCGGGCCTGGATCGACACCGTGCTTGCGCGCATGCGCTAGCCCTGTCCGAGCCTGTCCGAGCCTGTCCGCGTCTGGCCTAGAGGGTGCACAGAGCCCGATTCATGGCGGCCATGGACACTCTGTTGAAGCGCTGGGGATTCGTCAGAATCTCGCGATACGGGCTGGTGCTGACTCCCGAAGGTCGAATCATATCGCTGCGTCCCGCGATGCTGGACGACGGTCTCGGAAGCCGGATCGTTGGCTGGCAGGATCACGATCTCGTCGCCATGGAGCTACCCCGGTGGGAGCCCGCTCGGCCGGCTGCACCACCAGCCGTGGCTAATCGAATCGCCATTCCTCCGCGGTTACCAGCGCCCCTCCAGGTGATGCCTGCGCCGATGATGCCGGCGCCGATCGTGGTGGCCGCGGTGGCACAACCCGTCGAGGTAGCTGAAGATGAATGGGAATGGGAGATCGCGCTGGCACGAGCTCGGGTGGCCGAGGACGACGTCGAGGTGATGAGGGCGGTACCGACGCCGATGCCGGCGCCGCGCCGCACGCGCCAGGACACGGTCCCGCCGCCGCTGGCTGCGACGCCGGAGCTGAGCGCGTGGCCTTCCGTGCCGTCGCCGCGCATCGCGATCCAGATGATGGCCCACGAGCCGATCGACGCCGACGAGTGGCCCACGCCCGAGTCACTCCGCGGCATCGACTACAACGACTACACGAGCCCGACGAACCAGGTCACGCGGCGCGCGTCGGCGGAGCACGCGCAGATCGCGAGCCCGTTGCCCGAGTCGGCGACCCAGCCGCGGCCGCGCGCCCCCTCGCCCTCCACGATCATCCCGGTGCCACGGTTGCCGCGCATCACCGATGGCTACCGGATCGAGCCAGTCGTCCGTGCCTTGCCGACCCCGATCCCTCCGCAAGCGCCCCGCCGGTTCCCGAAGGGCACGGGACCCGTGCACCCGACGACGGCGACCAGGCCCCTGATCTCGCAGCCGCCGCCGATCCATCAGGTGGAAGACACCTCGCCGGGAATCGGCGTGCCACGGGCCGTCGCGACCGCTCGGATCCCCGCGATCCCCGCGATCCCCGCCATCCCCAGCATCCTTCGAACCAAGCAGCGCCAGGCCACGCAAGGCTAGCCATGCGCTGGCTCGCAGTGGCTTTGCTGGTCGCCTGTGGCGGCGGTGGTGGTGGCACTTCGAAGGTGGCGCACCCGAAGCAGGACGCTGTCGACGAGAAGCAGGCCGAGAAGGACGCTCGAGGGCTCGTGACCGAGGTCTACGCGACGCTGGGTCGCGGCACCAAGGACAGCCTGTTCTCGCTGCTCGACGCCTCGCTCGTCGTGTTCGGTCCGCGCAAGTCCGACGCGCTCGGCAGCCGCACCGAAACGCTCGTCGCGCTCGGCACGGTGATCAATCCCAAGGACAAGCTGGCGGTGCGCTCGAGCTCGCTCGAGGTGGTCGCGTCTCCAGGCGGCCGCTCGGCGTGGGCGTTCGATCTCGTCACGATCGCCGGCGAGCCTCACGCGATGCTCGCGATCCTCATCAACACCGATGACATGTGGCAGGTCGAAGCCGCGGTCATCGCGCAGACGCCGTCGCGGGGCACGGTGAGGTCCGAGCTCGCCCGGGATGCGATCGTGCCACCGGGTGCGTCTGCCAAGGCGAAGCTCGATTCGACCGCCAAGGGTGCGGTCGACCGGTTCCACAAGGGCCTGCTCGATCAGGACGTGTGGGGTGCGGATCTCGGCAGTCGCAGCGACGCGCTGTACGTCGGCCCTTCGATCGGCGAGGTGACCCGCGGCAAGAAGGAGCTCAAGAAGCTGTGGAAGAAGCGCAGCGAGGCCAAGCTGCGCGAGGCGGAATCGGGAGACCTCGTGGCAGGCGCCACGCCCGACGGTCAGCTCGCCTGGGTCAGCGCCCCGGTGACGCGCGTCGATGACGATGCCCCCGAGCCGCTGCCGCTGCGCGCGTTCGCGGTGTTCGAGCGAGCCGGCGACGGCTGGAAGCTGATCGCGCTCCACGAGTCGCTCGCGATCGACGAACCCGGCGCTGGTGCTCCGTTCAGGAAGCTCGCGCCGCCGAAGGAGCCTGAGAAGAAGATCGAGGCTGCCGACGACAAGCCCGCGAAGGCCGCCCACGTGAAGAAGAAGAAGAAGAAGACGAAGAAGAAGAAGAAGCCGGTCGCCGACGACGAGTAGGGATGGCCTGACCTTAGCGGGTGAGGTTCGTCGCGGCCTCGAGCCAGGCGCGCAAGCCCGCCTCGTCGCGGGGCAGGTCGTCGGGATACTCGGCGATCTGGTGGAACCGGTCCACCGCGAGCACCCGGGGCGGATCCACGAGCGGGCTCGCGTAGAGGACCGCGTCCTCATGACCGACCAGCGCGCGGTTCAGGTGAGCCCGCAGATCCCAGATCCGGGAGGTCCGATCGACGCTCGTCGTCACGACGGTCTCGTCATCGCCGAACACGATCGAGTTGATGAAGCCGGTGTGGCCGCGCAGCTCCGAGACCTTTCCGTCGGTGAGGGACAAGATTCGCACGGTGTGGTCCGCGCTCGCGGAGCCGACGAGCCGGCCGTCAGGCGACACGGCGAGCGCGGTGATCGTGCCGCTGTGACCGCCCCACGTGCGAGCCGCGAACGTGTCGAGATTCCAGGCGTGGACGAGCCAGCGGTCGCCTCCGCAGATCAAGGTCTTGCCGGCGTCCGCGAACGCGAGCGCCCGGCAGGTGTCGCCCGCGGTGTCGAGCTCGTCGACCTTGTGGTCGTGAAACACCCGCACGGTCGGCGACAGCGTCGCGACCGCGAGCCGGCCGTCGCTCGAGAACGTCAGCGCGGTCGCGGCCATGTGGCTCCCGAGCTCGGTCGCCGTCCCGGCCGTGACGTCCCACAGCGACAGCCGGCCGTCCTCGCTCGTGGTCGCGAGTCGCTCGCCGTCCGGGCTGATCGCGACGTCGAGGGTGTGCTCGCGCAGCATGCGCCCGCGCCCGCTCTCGAGGTCCCACACGACCAGGTGGTTCGCGGCATCGATCGACGCGAGCGTGCGGCCGTCCTCCGACGCGACCAGCTTCGTGACCTCGTCATCGGGGCCGAGGGTCGGCTCGACGATGAGCCGATCGCCGATCCGGGTCGTTCGTTCGCCCACGCCAGTGGGAGGCTGGACAAAGCCAGCCGGGAACGCGGTCACCGCGAGGCTGCGCACCCGACCGGTCGCGAGCTCGTGGACCTCGAGCGCCGGGCCGCGCCGGGTCAGCACCAGCTCGCGGCGGTCGCGGGTCAGCGCCGCCTGGCTCGTGGTCGTGTGGCCGTCCCCGGGATGGCGCGCCACGACGGGCCTGCTCCAGATCCGGATCAGCCCGTCGCGATCGGCCGACGCGATCCGCCCGCCGGGGCCCACCGCGAGCACCTCCACCGGCGCGGCGTGGCCACGCAGCCGGGTGTTGCCGCTCGCCGTCCCATCGCTGATCGTGACGTTGAAGTCGCCGCTGTCGACCGAGCTCGGATCGATGTTCAGGTGTCCGCCCCACTTGTCGTGACCGTGCAGCGTGGTGGTCTGCGACGAGAATCGGCTGCCTGCGCTGGCAGAGATCACGGCGCCACCCGAGGCTGCCGTCAGCAGGGTGATCGGGGAGCCGAGGTTGACCTGCGCGTTGGTGGTGAGCTCGCGTAGTAACCCGTCGTAGTAGCCGATCCAGACCAGCGTGCCGTCGGTCGCGACCGTCAGCGGCTGCACGCGGTCGGCGACCTGCGTGGTGGTCCCCGTCGTGAGGTCGAGGCGATCGACCCGGCCCGCGCCGCTGCGGTCGAACAGCACCAGGCTCCGGCTATCGGGGGACCAGGCGCCCCGATCGTAGCGGACGAGCTTGCGATCGGCGGGGCGATCGGGGCCGCCCAGCTCGACGAGCGTCGTGGGCTCGAACCGCTGGAACAACACGAGCCGGGTCGTGTCGGGCGAGAACCTGCCGCTCGTGTACTCCCCGTGTCCGGCCCGCACGACCGTCGGCGTCCCCGACGCGAGCTCCCAGCGTCGCACGGTGCCGTGGTCGTCGACGCCGAGCAGCGCGCCGTCCGTGGTGAACGCGAGGTCGAGCAGGTGATCGCCGAGCGCGATGGGCCGAGCGGTCAGGGTGACGAGATCCCAGACCTCCGCAGGCCCGCCCGGGTGGTAGGAGACCAGGTGCGTGCCGCCACGGTCGAACGCGACGAGCGCCACCGGCTGCGTCGTGGCCAGCACGAACGCGACTCCGCGCGAGCTCGCATCGGCGGCGATCGTGCGTGCGCCGCGCCACTGCGGTGCGCCGGGGCTGAGCTGCTTGAGCAGCGCGAGCGCCTCGGTGGGATCGGTCGCGAGGGCAGCGCTCGCGCGCGACAGCGTCCCCTCGTCGGCGCGCACCGTGGCGAGCGCGGCCTCGCGATCGGCGCGGCTCCGCTCTTCGAAGATCCTCCACAGCCCGATCGTGCCGAGCGTCCCGAGCGTGACGAGCGCGATCATCCCGACCGCGACCGCGGCGCGATGTCGCCGGACCCAGCGCCACGCCAGCTCGCGGCGGGTGTAGCGATGGCTCGCGACGAGCTGGCCGGTCTGGAACCGCTTGAGCTCGCTGACCATCTCACCCGCGGTCGGGAACCGGGCGCTCGGGTCGCGCGCCATCGCCTTCTCGACGATCGCGACCAGGTCGGCCGGCACGGCGGGCTCGCGCTCCGCCAGCGGGATCGGCAAGCTGTCGAGCACGCGATTGAGCAGCTCGGCCGTCGTCCGTCCAGTGTACGGCGGGACGCCTGCGAGCAGCTGGTAGAGCAGGGCCCCGAGCGCGTAGACATCCGCGCGGGCGTCGACCCGTTCGCCCGCAGCCTGCTCGGGAGGCATGTACGCCGGCGTGCCCAGGACGGCGCCCTCGAGGGTCTGGCCGTCGCTGGCGGCGGCGGTGCGGACCGGCCCGAGCGGCAGGTCCTCTTCCCCGGTCGTGACGAGATCCTTGG
>JAGSPR010000693.1 GCA_018262455.1 Deltaproteobacteria bacterium
GACCTCGAACACGCTCACAACCGAGCCGAGGAGGTCTGGAGCACCGAGCGAAGTGCGGCTCGCTCCGTCAAAGCCCTCGAGGAGAGCGGCGCTCCGAGTTGGGTCGTGGAGCTGCATCGACGGTATCTCGGTTGGTGGTTGGCTCTCCGAGTACGCGCGCTGCGCGAGCACTCCGCAGCGTGGGGACCATCCGGCGCCGCATCGGGTCTGCGTCCGCCGGCAGTCGGTTGCGAGCCATGACCAAGCCAGCGCTTCATCTGGCTGCCGAGCCATGCGGCGACGGTCTCGACCTTCGCGCGATACACGAGATCGTCCTTGTCCGATGCGTACTACTCGGTCATGCGGAGTAACTCAATTGCTACCCGAGCCGGCGCCCGCCGCTTCTGGCGGTGCGTCCGGCCACTGCGGCGGCGCTTCGCCGGCCTTCAGGCAACGTGCGGACTGGACGCGGGCGAGCACGTCTGCGACGAGCGTGGGTTCCGTATCGACAAAGACCTGAACCTCGACGTCGGAACACTTCACGTAACGCATGAAGCCCGCGCGCGGCGCACCCTCGGCAAGGGCGGTGTAGGTCGCAGTGTCGCCGCTGCGCGACGTCTTGATTTGCTCGAACCCGGAGCTCGCGAGGAGCCCCGGGAATGCGCGATCCATCTGCTCGTTCGTCAGCGGCGTGGACGGTTGGCGGCGCAACCGGACGAGGGTGTGGCCATCGTCGAGGACGAGCATGCCCGGCGTGCGCTCGGTCGCGACGAAGTTGGGAAGCTCGATCTGGATGGGAAGCGGGAGGTCGGCGCGCTCGAGCGCGAGGTCCGGCCGGCAGTCGAACGTGCGACCCAGCCTCGTGTGCGTGGGCTCGCCAAGACCATTCGTGATCAACATGACGTTGCGTGCGCCGCAGCGGTAGTAGGTGATGAGATCGCGCTGCGCCTTGTCGAATGCGAACGTGGAAGGCACGCCATCCTTGACCACGTGAACGTCGGCAGGGTTCAGCTGCATCCCGCTAGAGATGTTGCGTGCGAGATCGTGGAGGCCCGGTTCGTCGGGGAGATCGGGGCCGAACGACCACCGGAGGTGGATCCAACCCGAGCCGTCGTGAAGTCCGAGCGCGATGCGGCCTGCGGTGTAGTCGAGCTCGTTGGTCTTGCGCTTGCCCTCCGGTAGCTCGATCGAGAAGCCAGGAAAGTCGCGGCGCGAGATCGACAGCGATCGCGCTTGCTCGGCAGCGGGCTTCCGCTCTCGCTTCGAGCAGCCGAGCACAGCAACGAGGGTGATGAGGAGGACTGCCTTCACGGCGACACCGTAACCGAGCCGCGGCAGCGTGTCCGCGAGCGCGACCGATCTCGAGCGCGCGCAGGCGCTGCCTCGTCGTCGAGCGTGAGCTTGCCGGCGCCGTCGTCGTATCAGAGCGATCGCGTCGCGCCCGTCACGCTGATCTGTCTGCTACGGGCTCTTGACGTACATCAGCCAGCGCGCTTTGCCCGTGACGCTGCGCGACCGGATCGCGAGCATCGGCTGCGTCGCGTTCACCGTGCCGGTATACGCGGTCGTCGCCGTGTTGGGGGTGGTCGTGTTCGCCACGACGCAGTCGTACTGCGCGTCGGCGCGCACGAACGTCGCGATCATGGCTTGATTGACCGCCCACGTCATGTCCCGCGTATCGAACACACCACCGGTGGCGAGGTTGACCAGACCACCGCGTGTCTGCCCGAGGGTCCCCGTCAGCATCTGACACGAGATTCCGGCTGCACCAGCCATGGCGATCGGATTCGCGACACCGAACCCGTTCGCGGTCGCGTTGTGGAGCGTCTCCGGAACGAACGCGACCGTGGCCGTGCTGTGCGCCGCCGGGGCGAACGGGGGGCCGAGGTACGCGACCAACCCGTCGTTCGAGACGATCCGGGCGTCGCCGCCAGCCGCGATCCAGCCTCCCTGATTCACCCACGCAGACGGAATCCCGTCGGCGAAGCCCTCGAACAGCACGAGCTCGTCGCCGTCGACCGCCGGGTGCGGATCGCACGCGTCGCCGACACCGTCCCCGTCACCGTCGGTGTTGGCGGCGAGGGGCGGGCAGGGATCGCAGGCGTCGCCGAGGGTGTCGGCATCCTCGTCGGCCTGGGTCGGGTTGGACTCGGCCGGGCAGTTGTCGGCCGCGTTCACGACGCCGTCGCCATCGATGTCATCCGGCGGTCCATCGACCGCGCCATCGAGATCGGCGACGCTCGCGTCGCTCTGACCGCCACCCTCGTCGGAGCAGAAGTAGCCGCCGGCCTGGGCCGTGCACGTCTGGCCACTCGGGCAGTTGGCGAGCGCGGGGTCGCACGGCACGCCGGCTGACGGATGGGGCGCGAAACAGCCGACCAGCCCCAACCAGATCAGACCACCGCGCGACATGATCCCATCGTACCGCACCCGTCGCGTGCCTCGTGACCGAATGGCATCGCGCGTGAGCGCTGCGACCTACCTTCGGTCACAGGTCGAGGTACGCGCCCGACACCCAACCCGTGTTGCCGAAGTACGTCACCCGGTACCAGCCGTTCGACGGTCCCTGCAGCACGTCGACGACCGCGCCGTTGGGCAGCGTCCGGATCACGGCGTAGGCCGTCGAGGGCCCGGTCCGCAGGTTGAGCGCGCTCGCCGTCACCGTCGCCGTGCTCGAGCTCGGCGGCGGCGGCGTGTTCTGCGCGAACCACGCGGTCATCTTCGCGGCGCCCGCGGGCGAGAGCTCGACGTGGAGGTGGTCCGTGTGCGGGTGCGGTCCTCCGTACGCGCGCAGCTTCGGTGCGGCGCGACTCGCGCCCCAGTCGTTGCGATCCCAGATGATGAACTGGACGCCGATCGCCTCGGCGTTCTGCACGAGGTAGTTG
>JAGSPR010000086.1 GCA_018262455.1 Deltaproteobacteria bacterium
GCCACAACCGACGAGTCCGCGATGATCCATGGTCGCCGGCAGCTTGATCGGGACATCCTCGACGAATCCTGCGCTCGCGGGATCGAACGCGAACGAGGTCCCCAGCGGCAGCGCCGGCTGGCCGTTGTCATAGCGACGTCCGTCGAAGTTGTAGGGCGTGTCGGTGCCACCATGCACGACGATGCGGCCCGCGATCGTGCCCGCGGCAGCGCGGTACCTCGCGGGGCCTGGATGATCGACGAGCTGGGTCCACGTGATCTGCGTCGGTCGATCCGGATCGAGGACCCCACGCCACGCCTGCTTCACCGGTACGAAGCCGCCGGCGGATGATCCAACACCATCGACGACGAGCAGCTCGTCGCCCGCGATCGCGCCTGCATGACCGAACACCGGGACGCCCGGAAACGGTGGCGCCATCGACCAGGTCTCGCTGTCGGCGTCGTAGATCTGGACCGCAGCCACGGGCGCGGAATTCGACCAGCCGCTGATCACCACGATCCAGCGATCTCGCCAGGTGAGGGCAACCGCGTCGTCGATCGGCACGGGCAGCGGCGCGACGACGGTCCAGGCGGCGACGGGATCCCACGCGGTGACGATGTCGTGCGTCGTCTCGGTACCTCCAGCCGCCACGCTGTATCCACCGACGACCACCACGCGGCCACGCAGCGCCACGGCGGAGGCGGCGATGCGTGCTGGACCTGGCGTCTCGGGAAGCGCAGTCCACGCATCGGCCCCCGGTGCCAGCATCCATGCGTGCGTGTGAATCCCGGCCGCGACCAGCGAGCCGTCGATCCCCGTCGCCGTCACCAGGGTGCACCCGTCCGGTCCCTCGAGCGCCGTGACCGCGTTGTTGGCGAGAGGCTCGGGCAGCGCGCTCGTCGCAAGCCACCCTGACTGCGCGCCATCCGCGGGTGCACCGGCGTTGTCGTCACACGCGGCCAGTGCGCAGGCGCAGGTCACGATCATCCGATGAGCTCGCATCGAGGCTCGCGAGGGTATCACCGGGGCGTGATGCAACGGCGCGGACCACTCGACGTCGTACCTCGATGGGTCGCACGTCGAGACCCATTCGCCTCGGCCGAGGCCGAGCTCGGAGCGCGATCGATCGCCGCCGATCGGAGTCATGTAGTCGAGACGCCGAACCCCTGTGTCGTGGCGTGGCAAGCTGCATCCGCGCGGTGCCTGCCATGACGAAGCACGAACGCAGTCACATCGGTGATCTTCGCTGCGCGAGTCGACTCGCGGTCGAGGCCGCGCGCGCGATCACCGCCCTCGTCGAGAAGATGCAATGACGAGCAGAACGAGCGGACGAGCCCGGTCAACGTGAGCAGCTCGACCGTGAAGAAAGCGGTCGCGTGCCATCACGCCGAGATGGGCCTTGAGGAAGGTCCTCCACGGCATCTGTCGTCGGCGCGAAAGCGCGGGTTCCAGACCGTGCTCGTCGAGGATGCGCTTGATGGCGGGATGTCGACAGGCGCATGGGGCAGGTGGTGATCGGAGGGCCAAACCGAAGGCTCCTCGCTTGACGAGGAGGAAACTTCGCGTAGGATAACGCCGGCCTGCGGGATTAACTCAGTGGTAGAGTGTCAGCTTCCCAAGCTGAGAGTCGTGGGTTCGAATCCCATATCCCGCTCGATAGTTACGACGGTTGCGGCGGCTCCAGCGAATGTCTCAGCGCACCAGCTCGATGACGTTCAGGCTGTCGGGCTCCGGTCACTCAGGTCGCTGACGAACACGAGCCGGCGGCTGTGAGGGTGATGGCCAGTTGCGTCGTAGCCGAGGGCATCGAGCAGGCTGCGGAGCGCGTCGATCTCGCCATGGAGGTCGCCGACGATGTCGAGCGGGCCGTCGAAGAGGCGGTTCACGAGCGCGGGCATGGGAAGCTCATTTCACCACGGGGACGAGCCTTCGCGCGCGCCGTGTCTCCGAGCTACCGCGTGCACCGCGGATCTCGCCGTGCCCGCCGCTACTCGCGTTTCCAGGAGTACGGCGGCCACGCGGTGAAGGAGCGGCAGGCGTCCTTGGGATCCTTGGACCGGAGCTGCCCCGTACAGCTCGCCTCGTCGGCGTAACAGTCACGGCTGAGGCTCGTGCCCGCGCCACCCGCGTAGCAGTACGCGGACGCGAACCCTGCGCAGGGCTGCAGCGGCTTGCCCGCGGCCTGCTCACCCTCGGCTCTCCACGTGCGGCAGTCGCGAGCCGACTCGAAGCAGTACGACCGTGCGTTCAGCTCGAAGCAGAAGAACGGCCCGCGGCCCAGCGCGGGCTCGGCCTTGCCGGCGTCCGGTGTCGGCAGTGACCTCGCGACGGCGTCGACCGGCGCCACCGCCGGGTCGACCACGATCGCGTCGGGGGGCCGTGGGATCTCGGCGTCGACCGGAGGAGGAGCGACGGCGACAGCCAGCCCGGCGTCGAGTGCGTGCGGGGCAGCGACGGGCCCGGCGGACGGAGCCGAGCCGCCGCCCACGGTCACGGCCACGGCGATCCCCGCGATCGCGAGCCCTGCACCGATCGCAAGGAGTGGCAGTGCGCTGCGGCGCGTTGGTGCGGCCTGTGTCGCGGCGGGCGGTGTCGCGGCGGGAGGTGTCGCAACGGGAGGTGTCGCGGCGGGAGGTGTCGCGGTGGGCGGTGTCGCGGCGGGTGGTGTCGCGATGGCAGGCGCGTCCGGCACAGCGGCGTTCACGGCGACGGTCGCGGCGCTGCCAGCCGTGGCTCGGTCGACCCGCGTCTTGCTCGGGGGTGGGACGTCGGCGCGGACGTCGGCCAGGCCGGCGGCGAGCAGGCCGCGTCGCATCGCCTCGGCATCCTGCGGCCGCTTCGCGGAATCGAGGTGGAGGCAGGTGTCGATCAGCGCGTAGACCGGGTCCGGCAGTCCCGGTCGCACGGCGCGCAGCGCGACGACCTCGCCCTGCAACACGCGATGGAGGACTTCGGTGACGGTGGCCCCGCCGAATGCGGGCGCGCCGGCGAGCATCTCGTAGAGGATCGCGCCCATCGCATAGGTGTCGGTCCACGGTCCCATCTTCGCGACCGCGCCAGTGATCTGCTCGGGCGCCATGTACGACGCGGTGCCCATCATCGTGCCGGTGCGGGTCAGGTTGGCATCGGTCGTGGAGGCGACGCGTGCGATCCCAAAATCGAGCAGCTTGGGAACCTCGCCGTCGAACGTGTCGTGCACGAACACGTTGTCGGGCTTGAGGTCGCGGTGGATGACGCCCGCGCGGTGTGCCGCCGCGAGGCCCTTGAGCGTACCGCTCATCACCATCTGGACGCGCGCGAGATCCATGTACGCGGGCCCCGGCGTGATCTCCTCGCGCAGCGTGTGGCCCTTCATCAGCTCCATGACGAGGAACAGCGTGCCGTCGGCGGCGGTGCCGAAGTCGTAGACCTTGCAGACGTGCGCCGTGTCGAGGCGTGACACCACCCCGGCCTCGCGCCTGAAGCGCTCCTGGGCGTCAGGCGACGACGCGACCTCGCGGTTCATCACCTTGATGGCGACCGCCGCGCCCGTGTCCGGGTTGGTCGCGCGATACACCGCGCCCATCCCCCCCACGCCGAGCGTGCCCTCGATGCTGTACTTACCGATCCGCGCCGACGTCAGGAGCGCGGTGGCATCCTTCGGGCACGCTTTCCAATCGGCGGGGTACTCAGCGCGACAGGTTGGACAGTACAAGGGCCCATCTTACCCGACCTACGGCGATCTACGGCGCGCGGTGCTGGGCACGACGATCGCGACGTCGGATTCGCCGTGATGCGGCTGGCGGCGGGATTCGCGATCGCCTGGCGCTGCCTGGCTGCGTCGACGGTCCTGGGGGAGATCCGGGCCCACGCAGCACAGCGCGCCCGTCCAGTGCTCGTCCGCGTTTGCGTGGGGCACTCGCTTGCTCACCTCCGCGAGTGAGTGGTGCTCGGTCACCGCTGCGTCGGGAAGCCTGTAGATCCCGCGATCGACCACTTCGCGAAGTCCGCGCTCGCAGAGGCGGCCAAGGTAGGCTCGAAGAATTCCTGCTGCGGCAAGGTCGCGCGCGCGCAGCGGCCCCTTTCGTGCGAGGCGCAGCAGGGTGTCGGTCGAGCCGCTTCGCTCTGGCACAAGGCGTGGGCACGATTCATGATCTTGTCGATGCCCTTCTCGTGGATCGCTCGGCTGCTGATCGTGGCCTGCCTGCTGGTGTTCGCCTGCGGTTCCGAACCAAAACCGCCCCCGGGCGACCAACCGCCTCCTGGGCGCGCGGTAGCTCGCGCCGGGTCCGCGCCCGCGGAGCAACCCGCGGCGCAACCGAACGGCGACGAGTCGGCCACGGCGCCCCCCACGCGCAGGGTGACCGCGCGTGCCGTACCGCCGGACGTCGACCCTCTCGACGGGGTTCTCGCTGAGCTGGTCCGCCAGCAGCGAGAGCTCGCGGCGCTGCCGGCCGGTCGCGCGACCGCCGACGGAGCGGACACGACCCGGCTGGTCGGCGCGTCACGCCAGCGCGTCGCGGCCGCCCTGCAGCCGTATGCTCATTGCAGCCAGGAGCGGAATGGAGCCTTCCGTCTTGTGCCCTGCGCGTCCTCCGATGACTGGATGATCTCGTTCTATCGCTTGCCCGCAGGGTGGGACGGCGGTGGCCGCGAGCTGCAGTTGCGGTTCGAGGCGGGGCGGTGCGTCGGCGCCACGTGGCTTCACTCGCAGTAGCTGAGCGAAACGTGTCAGCGACGCTCGTAACGCACCAGCAGCTTCGTGCCCCCCGCGATGCCGTCGTGCGCTCGACCACGTGGTCGCGAGTGAATCGCCGCGCAGCACGATCGTGCCGGGTCGGATGACCGCTACTTGTCCTCGCGCGGCGGCAGCTTCCCGTGGTCGCGCAGCCAGGCGATCGTCTGATCGAGCCCCGTCGCGAGCGGCGTGAACGCCAGCCCGAGCTCCTCGGTCGCGCGCCTGGCGGTCGGAAATGCATCGACCTGCAGGAACTTCAGCTGGCCCTTCGGGATCAGCGGTGGATTGCCGGTGATCCGCGCCTTGAGCTCCCCGAGCGTGGAGACCACCGAGCACAGCCACAGCGGCAACACGCGTGGCGGCTTGCGATCGAGCTGGAGCAACTGGATCGCTTCGCGCGCGAGCTCCGCGAGCGTGTAGTAGCGGTCGCACAAGATGTAGCGCGCGCCCGGCTTGCCGCGCTCGGCTGCGAGCACGTGGCCGAGGCCGGCATCGGGCGCGAACACCACCGGGAGGCCGCCGGGCAAGAGCCCCGGCAACGTATCGTTCCACAGCCGGACGATCAGCTCGTTCACCCCCGGCGAGTCCGTGGCCGCGGGGCCGTACATCGCGGCGGGATGCAAGAACACGGCGTCGAGTCCGCCGGCGACTGCCTCGGCGACGACGCGATCGGCGCGCTGCTTCGCACGCTCGTAGGCGGTGCCCTTCGGCGCGGGATCGATCTCCGACTCGTCGTAGGTCTCGCCGCTACGCCAGGTGAACACGTCGATCGTGCTGGTGTACACGAACCGCGCCACGCTCGCCGCGCGCGCGGCCGCGACCATGTTCGCGGTGCCATCGGCGTTGATTCGCTCGAAGGTCGCGTCGTCTTTCATCCACTGCTCGGGGAAGCCTGCGGCGTGGAAGACCCACTCGCAACCGGCGAGCGCGGCGCCGAGCGTCTCGGGTGCGGTGACGTCGCCTTGCACGAGCTCGCAGCCCGCCGGCATCAGGCGCCTGGCCTTGTCGAGCGAGCGTACCAACGCACGCACGCGGTGACCGCGGGCTTGCAGCGTTCGCACGATGCAGTTGCCGACCATGCCGGTCCCTCCGGTAACCAGTGCGATTCGCGATGCAGTCATCGCGCGGACGATACTCTCGCGGCACGGTCGATTGGTGCGATCACACGACCGTCGACGACTCGCAGGCTCCGCTGCGCCGTGGGGCGGGCCAGCGCCCGGGGCGAGCTCTTGCTCGGGCGACCATCGCTGGTCGAGATGGCGGCCGGTCCGCGCATTCACGTGTGCCTTGCGGTGAGCGCTGACCCCCGACCCCATCAGGAGCTCGTGGTGACGCTGGTGGCGTGCGTGGTCAGCGGTGCGGTGATCGTCGAGTCTAGAAGATGGTTGGCTCGCAGGTGGCGCTCTCGCACAGATCCCCCGACTCGATCACGCGACCTGAGATCGTATCGTCGGTAGATCCCCACGCTCCATCGTGGCCGGGGCTGTCATAGAGCTCCTGCACCACACGGTCGCCACGGCACGGCAGCACCATCCGGACGCCCATGATGTCGTCGTCGGTCCCGAACTTCGTGTCGGGGCCGGTTTGCGAGTACAGCTCGACCGCAGACCGGCGCCCCTGCGCGTCGTACCGCAGGCGCTCGCTCGAGCTTGGGCGGTCGTCGTCGTTTCCCCACACGCCGTCGGTGCCCGGATCGTTCGCGGGCAACACCCAGTCGACGCGGCCATCTGCGTGGGTGAAGCGGATGGCATTCACGATCAAGTCATCTGCGTCGCCCCAGATCTCGTTGGGGCCAGCGCTGGTGCGGAACAGGTTGCTCACGAGCAGGCCGGAGGTGTCGGACGTGAAGACGTTCTGGCCCACGACCACGTCATCGCCGGTGTCGTACGTCTCGTCGGGGCCGGGGCCGTACTGAGTGACTGTCTGGCGGTGGCCATGCGCATCGTAGGCCCACCTGGTGAGCTGGGTCGGGTGCCCCGAGGCTTCCTTGTAGAGAAACTTGATCGGATGCGCGCGAAAGAACGCGTCAGGTGGACCTGGTGCGAACTCGATCTCCAGGGTGGACCCGATGACGTCGTCGTTCGTGCCGACCATGCCGTCGGGCCCCGCCAGGTAGGTCGTCTGGGTCGCGTGCGTGCAGGTCGCCGGCGTGCTCCCATCCGGATCTTCGGTGCCCCCCGCGTCGGTATCGGTGTTGCGCCCGGCCGGGGAGCAGGCAAGCAAGCCCAGCCCAGCGACCACGAGATGCAGGTGTGCGTTCATGCGCTGCGTTAGTGCCGGAGCTCGCTCACCAGCGAAAAACTATGTTGGGGGAGCCAGGACAACCGTGCGATCAGGCAACGCTGGTCCCTTCGTGGATTCCGCTCGCCATCCGGCGAATCCGAATCCCGTTCGGCCAACAATGTCCGTCAGCTCGGGTGCGCCGACCCGGCTCGAACGCACCGATCGAGCCGCGTATTCGCGGTCTCCTGGTCACCCGCCCATCGCGGTGGCCGGCTGCCGCGTGCTGATCGCCAGGTCCGCAGGCGCGGGCACGTGTCAGAATCGCCCGGATGAACCTCCGCACCAGCTTGCTTGCCACGCTGCTCGGCGTGTCGACTGCGACTGCCGCTCCCGTGACCGACAAGGATCGCTTCGTCGTCGACGGGCATGCGGTGACGGCGACGCTCGTCGCCGCGTCGACGAAGATCATCGTCGGCGAGCCGGTGATGCTCGAGGTCCGGATCGCGAACGAGACGGCCGACGCGATGTACATCGTCAGCTCGCCCGACCGGAACGGCGCTCCCGACAGCTTCGCGGTGAAGGTCGTCGGACCCGACGGCTCCGTGCCCGCGATCCCCGCCGGTCCCATGGCCGGCAACGGCCCGACCGGCGCGACCACGCTCCCCGCGAAGGGCACGCATGTCGCGCGGCTGCTGCTCTCGGAGTGGGCGACCATCGACAAGCCCGGTCGCTACACGATCACCGTCGACAAGACCCTGCGGCTCGGCCTCGGGCGCGGCGACGGCTGGAACACCACGTCGACGAAGCATCCGACGCACCTGCGCCTCGCGGTCGACGTCGGGCCGAGCACGCCCGCGCAGCTCGGCGCCGTGATCGATCGGCTGGGGACGAAGATGCTGGCGGCGAACGACGACGACGGCGGCAGCCTCGCCGAGGCGCTCGCGTCGATCCGCGATGCCCGCGTCGTGCCGTACTTCGTCAAGGCAGTCGCGCTGTCCGACTGGGGCCGTCAGTTCGTCGCGATCCGCGCGCTCGGTGCCTACGGCACCACCGAGTCGCTCGCGGCGCTGGAGCGCGCGCTCGCGATCCCGGGTAACGGCCGGATCTCCGCCGCGCAAGCCATCGCCGAACACAAGACCGCCGCGGGGATGAAGATCCTGTGGGCGCTGCGCACCGACCAGGACGCGTCGCTCCGGCTCGAGGTCGTCCACGCGCTCGCGGAGCTGAACCCGCCCGATGTCGTCGCGAGGCTGACGGAGATGTCACGCGACAAGAGCGCGATGGTGAGCGGCGAGGCCAAGCGCTACCTCGCCGAGCGCAAGAAGCCGTAGCGCTGACCGAGGCGCGGCACGATCAGGCTCGCGAGCCAGCTCAGGTGCCTGTCCAGTTCCGACCACCACGGGTCTGGGTCAGCTCGCCTCGAGGCATAGCTCGATCCTGCGGACCACCAGCGCGCCCGACGACGGCCCCGCCTTGATCCGGATCAGCGTCGTCGGATCGTTCGGCGCGAGCTCGCTGGTCATGTCGGCCGTGGACCAGGCGTACGGCGCGACGTTGCTGACCAGGTTGGTCGGCGCGGCGCCGGTGCCGACGAAGGTCTGCCAGGTGAAGCTCCCGCTCGCCGTGGTGTTGAAGCTGCGCCCGAAGATCGACAGCTTCGCCGACGTGATCTGGGAGATCCCGGCGGTGGTGATCTCGAGGTCCACGAAGTCGCTGCTGTCGAGCAGGAGCCCGCCCTCGCCGAGGAACGGATCGACGAACGAGGGCGTGAATCCGATCTGGAAGCCGAACGCGCCGGCGTGATCGCGCGAGTGGTCGGGCAGGCCGTTGACCTCGTGCACCACCTGCGCCGTCGAGCCGGCCTGGATCCAGCGGATCCGATACGCGGTGGCTCCGGTCGCGCCCGACATGCACGGACCGCCGGTGATCACGCCGACCGCCGCGTCCTGGCCGGTGGTGCCGCCGGCATCGCTGGTCGCGGTCGCCGCGTCGGTCGCCGCGTCGGTCGCCGCGTCGGTCGCCGAGCTGGGGCCATCGACGACGGCACCGTCGCGGACGTCGCCGTCGCGGAGGACGGCGCTGTCGACGCGCCCGGTGCTGGCATCTTCCGTGGTCGCTCGCGGCGGTGGTCCGCAGGCGATCAGGCCGCACGCAACGCCGAGCACACCGAAGCCGGTCATGGTGCCGTGTTCTACATCACCACGCGGCGGATCGCTTGCGATTCCTGGCGCGCCTGGCGCGCGCGGGGTGATCGTCAGCGCGTCGAGATCGGCGGGATGCGCCCGGCCCACGGCCGCGCCACCTCGAGCTGCGCGGCGAGCTGGAACAGGGTCGCCTCGTCACCGAACGGCGCCATGAACTGGACGCCGATCGGCAGCCCGGCCGCGTTCCAGTAGAGCGGCACGCTCATCGCGGGGAGCCCGGTCTGGTTCGCGACCTGGGTGTTCGGGGTCTTCTCGAGCGCGTTCGCGCCGAGCGTCTCGAGCAGCTTGTCGAGGACGAACCGCGGCGAGACCACGCGCAGCGCGGCGAGCGCCACCCGCTCGGCCCGCTTGAGCGCGAGCTCGCCGATCTTGATCGGCGGATAGGCGAGCGTGCCGTCGAGGAACACGTCGTACTGCTGGAAGAAGCGCCCGAGCTGGCGGCCCGCGGCCTGGCACGCATCGCGCGACCGCTGGAGCTCGATCGCCGGCAGCTTGCGGCCGATGGTGCCGAGCAGCCACGTCGTTGGCTCGAACTCGGCCGGCGTCGGCGCGCGGCCGACCCACCGCGCGGTGTCCTCGATGCCGATCGCCGTGCCGACGGCGATCTGCGTGAAATAGGCGGCGACGAGCGCGTCCCTGTCGATGTCCAGCGCGACCTCCTCGAGCTCGTGGCCCAGGCTCGCGCACAGCGCGGCCGCGTCCCTCACGGCGACCTGGACGTCGGGGTGCGTCTGCCGCCCGAGCTGCGATCCGGTGGAGAACGCGATGCGCAGCTTGCGTGGCGCACGCTGGATCTCCTCGGCATACGGCCGCTCGCGCGGAGGGGAGGCGTAGGGGGCGCCGACATCGGGGCCCTGGGTCGCGTCGAGCATCGTCGCGCAGTCGCGCACACTGCGGGTGAGCACGCCGGGCTGCACGTAGCCGCCCCACCCCTCGCCGGCCTTCGGGCCGAGCGGGTTGCGGGCGCGCGTCGGCTTGAGCCCGAACAGGCCGCACGCCGACGCCGGGATCCGGATCGAGCCGCCGCCATCGCCGCCGTGGCCCATCGGCACCGCGCGCGACGCGACGATCGCGGCCGTGCCGCCGCTCGAGCCCCCCGGCGTGTGGTCCGGGTTCCACGGATTGCGCGTCGGCCCGCGGAGCTCGGGCTCCGTGATGCCGAGCAGGCCGAGCTCCGGCGTGTTCGTCTTGCCGACGATCACCACGCCGGTGCGCTTCATCCGCGCGATGATCTCGGCGTCCTCGGTGGGGATGAAGTCCTTCGACATCCGACACGACTGCGTGTACGGCTCGCCGGCGAGCCAGCCATCGAGGTCCTTGACCACGAAGGGGACGCCGCGGAACGGCCCGTCGGGCAGCGGGCCCTTCGCGGCCGCGCGCGCCTGGTCGTACATGCGGTGGATCACCGCGTTGAGCTGCGGGTTGACCTTCTCGATCGCGCCGATCGCGGCCTCGACGAGCTCGAGCGGGTGCACGCCGCCGCGGCGCACACGCTCGGCCAGGGCAGTGGCGTCATCGAGCTGGGCTGGATCGTTCATGGTGGCGGCGAGCGTAGCTCGGTGGTGAGTTCGGATCACCTGAGGTCGAACTTGCGAAGCGGGGGGAGCTTGACCGTGATGACCGACTGCGTGGCCTCGACGGCTACACAGCTGACTTCTGCTTTCGACACCGCATTGCTGGCCGTCTGGAACCCGACACTCGCGAACTGCTTCTTGGACACCCCGACCGCGCACACATGGAGCGCTCCTTCCGGTCGATCCGAGATCACCGCGATCACCGCGATCAGATCGTCCGCGACCACCTTGCCGAGGAGCTCCGGCGGCACGTGCTTCAGATCGACGGGCAGGCGGTGGTTTGTTCCCCCGGGCGTCCTGTGGTCGATTTCATCGCGGCGGCTGTGACCGTCCCTGGTGGTGGGTGATTCCACGAGGTAGGGTCCGCCACCGGAGTGAAGCGCCTCGTGATACTCGGCGAGCCAGGGGGGCCAAGCGCGAGCGAGTTGTCCCCCGCCGAGATCGTGGTGGCCTATCACGAACGCACGAAGCACCAGCTCCGGCGCTACGCGAGATCGCTCGGCTACATGGACTGGGAGAACCAACCGGATCCGTTTCGGCGTTACGAGGGTGCACCGGTGGTGCGACTACCGCTGGCCCAGACCGCGCACCCGCTTCCATACTGGCGGCTCTACGTACCCGAGCTCGTCGCACCGGAGCCGCTCTCGATCGAGTCGGTCTCTGTGTTCTTTCGATACGCGCTCTCGATCACCGCATGGAAGAGATCCGGTGACACCTCGTGGTCGCTACGCGTGAATCCGTCGAGCGGCAACTTGCATCCGACCGAGGGCTACGCGCTCTTGCCGGCGCTTGATGGGATCCACGATCGCCCGGCCGTGTACCACTATGCGCCGAAGGAACACGGTCTCGAGCGTCGAGCCGATCTCGAACCGGCGTGGTGGTCGGTGGTGGCCGCGGCGATCCCCGAGCGATCGTTTGTCGTAGGGCTATCGTCGATCCTGTGGCGCGAGGCATGGAAGTACGGCGAGCGTGCGTTCCGCTACTGCCAGCACGACGTGGGGCACGCGCTGGGGACACTCCGGTTCGCCGCGGCAGCGCTCGGATGGAAGCTCGCGTTGCTCGATGGCAGCAACCTCACGGAGCAGCTTCTCGGGCTCGATCGCGACGCCGACTACGGCGACGCTGAGCGCGAGCATCCCGACCTCCTGGCGGTGGTCTCGTCGATGTTCGGCACGACCCGGAGCGGCGACCATGGACGACTGATCGACACGCTGTCACGCCCGGCGGCCGTGTCGCGATGGTACGGCAAGGCCAACCGGTTGAGCCGCGACCACGTCGCATGGCCGGTGATCGACGAGGTGGCGGCCGCCACGATGAGTCTGCCTGCCGCGATCGACGAGGATCTTGCCGAGTTTCCGTCGGAACCAGAGCTGTTCGAGCAACCGATTCGATCGGGTGTCTTCAGTGCGGAGAAGGTCATCCTCGGACGGCGCAGCGCACAGAGCATGGATGGCTCGACGGCGATCTCCGCGGCGACGTTGTTCCGGATGCTCGGCCGGCTCGTGCCGACCCGAGACGGGCGAGCCGTGCCATGGGACGCGCTTCCATGGCGTTCTCGCATCCATCTCGGCTTATTCGTGCATCGCGTGACCGGGCTCGCGTCTGGCCTCTACGCGCTCGTGCGGGATCCAGAGCAGGTCGAGCCGCTCCGCAAGGCGATGCGGTGCGACTTCCTGTGGCAGCGCCCGCCCGGGTGCCCGAGTGGCCTGCCGATGTACCTGCTCCAAGCAGGCGACTGCCGCGCGCTGGCGGCGAGCCTGTCATGCGGGCAGGACATCGCGGCTGATGGCGCGTTCAGCCTCGGGATGATCGCCGACTACATGGGTAGCCTGGTTCGCCACGGCCCTGCATTCTATCGCAGCCTGTTCTGGGAGGCCGGGCTCGTAGGGCAGGTGCTCTACCTCGAAGCCGAGGAGGCGGGCATTCGTGCGACGGGCATCGGATGCTACTTCGATGATCCGGTCCACGAGGTGTTCGGCATCGACTCCCGCGATTGGCAGAGCCTCTACCATTTCACGGTTGGCGGCCCCGTCGACGACACCCGGCTCACGACGCTGCCCGCGTACGATAGGGGGACCGCTTGACCGAGATTCCATTGCTGATCGAGTTCGTCGTCAACACGAAGATCTATCGCGAACCGCAGGTCGTCCCCAAGTTGCCGATCGTTCAAAACGGCCCGCCGGGAACGTTCATCGTGTTCGCGGACGGTCGCAGAGTCTCGATTCCCACCGATCAGATCGTGTTCTCCGACGACACTGGCGACCGCGCGCGCGTCGGATTCGGGGGCATGCGCTTCGACGGCATCGAAGCTGGCTACCTGGTGTTTCTCCGGGTTCGCGACCTTCAGCCACCGGAGACGCTGCCACCCGGACGTGGCCGGCGGATGACGCTGGAGCCGGAGATGGTGTCGGCGATCCATCTCGACGGTGGCGAAGTCTGGCCGCTGCACGCGTGAGCTTCGGTGGCCATGCCAATGGCGTGATGCGCGGGCGGTTCTGCATCGCGCGAGCCACGCCGGTCCGGCGAGAGGGTGCCCTCGCTGACCAGTAGACTCGATCGTCACGACGCGCCGCGATACGGCGTGAACTCACCGCGATTGCTGCAAGACTGGCGCGTCAGGTCTCGTCGTCGACGAGCGCTCCCGACGAGGATTCTCGACGTCACCTCGCCAGGACGGCAATGCATGGCAACCTGTCCCATGCAGCGGCTTGCGATTCATTCTGTCGTCATCGCCCTGATGCTGTGGTCGGTGGGCGCGCAGGCCGCTCCGAAGAAGCGAGCGTCGCCGTTGCGCCGACTCTACGTGCGAGGCGTCTTCGCGGCGTACGTCGAGCCGCGGATCACGGCGCACGATCTCAGGCTAGCGCCGTCGCCGATCGCGCGCACCGCGGTCGGTGCCGGCGCGATCGAAGACGCCGGCGTGCGCGTCAACGCCTCGACGTCGCCGACCGCGATCATCGGCTACGTGGTGCCGAGGATGCGCTGGGGGTTCTCGATCGAGATGATCATCGCGCCGCCGTCGAAACTGGAGATCGAGGCCACCGGCCGGCTTGCGAACGAGTCGATCGCGCCCGAGGCGGTCGGCGTCGCGACCGGTATTCCGCCGCTCGGCCGCTACCTCGCGGAGGCGACGATGACAGCGCCGATCGTGTCCGCCATCGTGCGCCCGCTGCACTTCAATCGCTTCGTCGTGTTTGCCGGCGTCGGCGTGAGCGTGCTGTTCGTGTACGACGAGCGCGTCACGAACGCGGTCCTCAACGAAGTGGGCTCGCCCAAGCTTGCGGTCACGAACCCGATCGGTGCGGTCGTCCAGGCCGGCATCGAGGGGAGGATCTGGGGGCGCTGGAAGTTGCGCATCGACGGCAAGTACGTCGCCTATCGCGAGTCGCACGCACGCATCGACGGCATCGAGGTCAAGACGCAGATCCCGTCCTTGCCGACCGTCGACGTCGGCTCGGCCCGAATCGATGTGACCGTGCGGCCGATCATCATCCAGTGCGGTATCGGCGCCGACTTCTGAGCAACGGACGTACGCCGGCCTTGGTCGCGCTGTTCGACAGCGTCTTGGCGAGATCCTCGCTTGTCGGTCCCTTCGAAGTCCCAGAGATCACGCCAGTTTCCCGGGAACTCCGGCTCGGCGGGAACTATCCGCGAGCGCCGTCGTGAACCTAGACGAACATGAGCCTCGCCATGGTCGACGCGTCCGCGCCAGCGCGCTCATCGGGACCGCCCGAGCTCGCACGCGACGTGCTCATCCGCTGCAAGGCGCTCGACCCGATCGCGTTTCGCGCATTTGTCGTGCGCTACCAGCGGCCGGTGTTCGCCGTGCTGTCACGCATGCTCGGCCGTGGTCCACATGTCGAGGACCTCGCGCAGGAGGCGTTCCTGCGCGCGTTCCGCGCATTCCCAGCGTTCGATGTCGACGCGCCTGCGAAGCCATCGACCTGGATCCTCACGATCGCCACGCGGCTCGCGCTTGACTCGCGCAAGCGGCGCGTGCTCGCAATACTCCCGATCGAAGCTGCCGAGACCGAGAGCTCCGAGACGACGCCCCATACCGAGCATGCCCGCAGCGAGCTTCGCACGTCGATCGCGCACGCGACCGCGCAGTTGCCCGACGATCAGCGCGCGGTCTTCGTGCTCGCCGAGTTCCATGGCCTGACGATGGCGGAGATCGCCGAGGCACTCGATGTCGCCGAGGCCACCGTGAAGACGCGCTTGCATCGCGCACGCACCAAGTTGCAGCAGCGCCTCACTGCGCACCGCGAGGAACCATGACCTCAGAGCTCGAAACCGAGTGGAAAGCCCAGGAACCGTCGGCGGGGTTCGCCGAGCGTGTGGTCGCCGCGGCGGTACGCGAGCGCCGTGGCTTGCGAACGCGGCGCTACGCGATTGCGGGGGTGGCGCTCGCAGTCGCAGCTGGTGCTGGGCTCGTACTCTTCGCGCAGACGCCAGCGAGCAGCGGCGAGGTGGCTGCCGATCGGCGGATCGAAGCCGCGATCGGCTCGCGCGCAGTGGCCGTCCTGGAACCGGGCGCACACATCGCATGGCACGGTGATGTCATCAACCAGGATCGGGGCGAGGTGTTCTATCGGGTCGAGCCGGGCTCGACCTTCGAAGTGCATACGCCCTCGGGGGACGTCAGCGTGCTCGGCACATGTTTTCGGATCGCCATCGATCCCAAGGAGAGCACGATGAAACGACGAGATTTTGGTGTGGGAGCGCTTGGCGCGGTCGTGGCGGCAACCGTCGTCGTAGGAGTCTACGAAGGCAAGGTCAAGGTCGCGCACGGCAAGGACGTGGTCACGCTGCAAGCGGGCGAGCAGGCGATCGCCGACGCGCAGGGAGTGCGAACCGATCGCGCAAGGCCGATCGCCAGCGCACCGGACAAGCCGGATAACGGCGTGACGCGCACCGTGGCCGATCTGCGCGACCGACTGTCCTCACTCGAACAGGAGAAGGCAGCGCTCGAGCTGCAGCTCGCGTCAGCGAAAGACGGCGTGACCAAGAATCCCTACGATCTATCGCCAGATGATTGGGGGAAGCTCGCCGAGCAAGGCAAGTTCAAGTACCAGATGCCCTGCTTTCAACCCGGCGGATTCCGCCCCAGCGTGACCCAGCTCGAGCGCTTGGGCCTCGACGCGAGCGATGGCGACGCGATCCACGAAGCGTATCGCCGCTCGAACGAAAACTGGAACACCGACATCCGAACGATCTGTAGCGAAGCGTTCGGCGGAGAGCAGCCCGACGCCAAGGACTGCATGATGAAGCTGTTCACGAACGTGTACGCGAACGGTGATCCGAAACCAGCGTTTACCGAGCTGGCCGAGATCCGCGCTGGCAAGCGCAAGGTGCCCAAAGACGCGAGCCCGGAAACCAGAATGCTGCTGTTGCTGTCGGGCGCGATGAAGCCGTTCGAGGACGACCTCGCGCGGACCTTCGGTGCCGAGGAGGCGCACCGGATCGCGTACTCCGAGGACCTGTGCTTCCAGTCAAACACCATGCAATGAGGTCACGCCGGCGCGTCCGAGCGCCGTGTGACGAGTGGGCGCACCTCCGGGCCCGATCTACAACACCCCGAGATCAAGGCATCCGAGAGGGCAGACGGATCGTCTCGCCGTCGACCACGAACCGGCCCAGGCCGTGGTGATGGAGCGTCTTCGGTTGCTTGCACGCTGGATCGATCCATGCGGCGACCACCTCGAGGATGAACAGGTTGTATGCGTTCACGAGCCGCGTATCGATCACCTTGCACTCGAGGTTCGCGAAGCACTCCGCGATCAGCGGGGCCGCGACGCGCACGGCGGGCACGCGCGTCAGCCCGAACTCGTCGAACTTGTCGACGCTGCGACCACTCGAGTTGCCTACGTTCACGACCTGGGCAGCCAGCTTGCGCTCCGGAACGGCGATCACGCACTCCTTGGTCGCACGCAGCGCTGCGAAGCTGAAGTTCGCATTGCTCACGACGCAGGCGACCTTTGGCGGCTCGAAGTCGAGCATCGTCTGCCATGACATCGTCATGACGTTGACGCGACCCTTGTGCGCGGTCGTCAGCAGGACGACCGGGCCGGGTTCGAGCAGCTGATACACCTTCGCCAGCGGCAACGGCCTCATGCGACGCGGGTGGATGGATCGCGTGCGCGGCGCCATCACCTAGTCTGGCCGCGAACCGCAGAACCATCACCCACGGATCGTGGCTGTCGCAGCAGGACCGCTGGCACTTCTCTTGCTTCTTGTCTCGCCAAGGAGCTTCACCATGACTGACCACCCGATCGAGAATCGCACCACGAAGGAGAAACGACTCGAGGTCGGGACCTGGGGCGTGTTCTTCGTATGGATGGGGATCGCGCTCCTGGCATCGCTGCCGTCGGGAGCGTGGTTTCTGGGTGTCGGGTTGCTCGTCCTGGGCGCGCAGGTTGCCCGGCGGGGGATTGCCCTCCGGATCGAGGGCTTCTGGATCCTCGCGGGGGTGGTGTTCGTACTCGGCGGTATCCTGGAGCTCGCTCAGATCAAGATCGACATCGCGCTCATCCCGATCCTCTGCATCGTCGCTGGCGCTGGACTGGTGGCGAGAGCAGTTCTCCGCCGAACCGCGCATCACGCCTGACGCGCTCGCACGCGAAGTCGCTCGCGACAAAAAATTCTCGACGACAAAGATGTTTTCTGGTGACAACGCGCACGCGGCTGAATTAGATTCGATCTGTACCAGACATCCACGAAGCGAAACGGCAACCCCCGCGCGAGCGGGCTACGCAAAGCCACGGGACTCTCCGAGTCAGCCGGGTTACCGAAAGGAGGAGCGTGAAGTACACGACTCATGTGAGGGCTGGTCCTTCGGGCTGAGCCCAACCAGCACGAGCGCTGCGGCTTTGACGTGTACGGCTGGCTGACCTGACGAGATCCGCGTCGCGCGGCATCCCTCCGCGCCCACGCCCGGTCACCCGGCGGTCGTCGTACACCAGTAGGCCTCCGCGCTTACCACCCGCGGGAAATCGCCCGCACCACGAAACGGCAATCCCCGCGCGAGCGGGGCCACGCAAAGCCACGGGACTCCTCGAGTCAGCCGGGCTACCGACGGAGGTTGCGTTGCACGCACGAGACGATCCGTAACTGGCATTCTCAAGGCGCCGCATCATCCGCACCTGCGCATGACCGGACCGCGAGCTTGTTGCCCCGGCATGGCCGGTCTAGCAACGCAGCGGTGGGCACGCGCGGCGGAGGATCGCCCACCAGGCACGCCTCACGATCAAACCTAGCTGAGCCCCCTGCCGCTTGACCGCGGCCCAGGGGGCTCGGTGTTTTTGCCTGCACCATCGCCACCGGTCTCGAGCGCGGCGTTCCAGTTGAGGCCCCAGTCCTTGCGATTGATGCGGGCCCGCGCCGAGGTGCCGACCCGGGTGTTGCCCCAGGGGTCCTTGCTCGGGCTCGACACCTCCTCGACCTCGAGCGTGAGCTCGTTCGTG
>JAGSPR010000324.1 GCA_018262455.1 Deltaproteobacteria bacterium
AAGTGGTCGAGGCGTGCGCGTTCCACGCCCGCACCACCGGGCTCGCACCGATGTGGGCGGTCACCCTGCTCGAGGGCGTCAACGACAGCGATGCCGATGCCCAGGCGCTGGCGGATCGCGTGCACGCGTTCAGCGTGGCCACCGGGCGGCGACCTCGGATCTCGATCGTCGCGTACAACGCGATCGGCGGCGACGATCCGTATCGCAGGTCGACCCGCGAGGTGGAGTTCCGAGCCGTGCTGTCCGCCGCGAAGCTGCCGTCACATCGCCGCTACTCGGGTGGCAGCGACGTCGGCGCCGCGTGCGGCCAGCTCGCGAACACGGTCGCGTGAGGATCTCGCGGAAGCTACGCCTTGGAGCTCGGTCGCTCGGACACGCGCTTGTGCCACGCCGCGAGGTGCGGGTGCGTCTCCGGCGAGACGCGGATGTTGCTGACCTTGCCGAAATCGATCGCGCACAGCGCGGTGATGTCCGCGACGGTGTAGCGATCCCCCGCCAGGTACGACCGGTTCGCGAGCTCGGTATCGAGCCAGTCGAACCGGGCCGCGATGTGCTCGCGCATGATCTCGCCGAACTCGGCCGCCTGCTTGATCTTGCCGACCCAGAACGTGTGCGTGTTGCGGAACACCTGGGAGATCGGGAACAGCAGCTCGAGCTCGGCATGCCGATTCCACTGCTCGATCACGGCGCGCTCCCACGCGTCGATCCCGAACAGGTTCGGCTCCGGGTAGAGCTCTTCGAGATACCGGCAGATCGCGATCGACTCGCGGAGCACCTTGCCGTCCGCGAGCTCGAGCACCGGCAACAGGGCGATCGGGTTCTTGCGGCGGAACTCCTCGGTCTGGTGCTCCAGCGCCGCGATCTTCACCTCGATCGTGTCGTAGGCCACACCCTTCTCGGCCAGGAACACCCGAACCCGACGAGGATTGGGTGCTCGGAGATCGTGGTAGAGCAGCATACCGGGGACCATACCCCCGCTCGATGACCAAAACTCGGCAGCGCCGGCCAGGATCTCGTACAATTGGACGGATGCGGACCGTGGGGCTCCTGCTTTCGTTGTCGATGTGTGTCGCGCTTGGCGCCTGCAAGGCCAAGGACGATGCGAACGCCACGCCCGATCCTGCTGCCCTCAAGGCGCAGCAGGAGCTGGTCGCCCGCCGTGATGCGCTGATGTCACAGCGCCAGAAGCTGCAGGGCGAGCGCGACCAGATCGACGAGAAGATCAAACAAGTTACCGCGACCGGTGGCGATACCAGCGAGCTCGCGAAGCAGCGCGCCGCGATCGACAGCCTGATCGAGAACCAGAGCTCGGACCTGTCCTCGATCTCGACCAAGATCGATCAGGTCGTGGCAAAGGGTGACAGCGCCGCGAACCTCGCGGGCCGTGAAGCCAACATGGGCTCGCGCGAGAAGTCGGTCGCCGCCCGCGAGCTCCAGTTCGCCGAGCGCGAGCGCGCGATCGCCCAGCGCGAGGCCACGCTCGCCCAGCGCGAGAAGGAGACCTGCGGGGTCGCCCAGCCGATGATCATCCAGCAGGTCGCGGCCCCGAAGGGCACCAACTACACGCGCAAGGAAATCGAGCCGCTGCTCGGCAAGGCACGGGCGACGATGGCGAAGAAGGGCCTCGTCTCCAGCGATCTTGGCCCAGCCGCCGGTCTCGAGAACGAGTCGACGGACGCGATGCGCGACAACGACTGGGGCAAGGCCTACCTCGCCGCCGCGCAGCTGTCCGCCACCGTCGAAGCCGTCAAAGTCGATCGCAACTTCATCGGCGCGAAGGCTGGTCGCCTGCAGAGCTACGTCAAGACCAAGAAGCGCGACGAGGCAACCGAGCAGGTCCTCGCAGACGGCATGAAGGAAGTCATGCAGAAGTTCGGCGATGGCGACTTCAGCGCGGCCAACCGCAAGCTCAACCAGCTCTGGCAGCAGGTCAAGTAGGGTCCAACCCTGGGGTTAGCAGGCGGCCCCGCCGACCTTGCGGCACGGCGCGTCTGGCAGATCCTGGGCGATGTAGCCGGCGATGATCCCGGACACGATCGCGAGCCCGACCGCGGCGGGCCCGACCACGTACCACCGCCGCCACACCGGCGGATCGGAGTAGATCACGCGGTCACGGTTCGTCGGATTGCCCCGGACGTCGCGCTGCACGATCGGGTACTGGGTCATCCCGACGGTCACCTCGGTGGTCGTGCCGAACGGCACGTCGATGAAGCGCACGAAGTCGCGATACTCCGGGTGGGTCACGCGCACCGCCTGGGTGCCGACCGGTAGGGCGAGCTCGTTTCGCGCGGACAGCGTGACCTTGCTGCCGTTCACGTAGACGGTCGTGCCGCTGACGTCGATCGCGAAGTGCAGCGTGCCTCGATAGCGGTCGGGATCGAGCAGGCGGATCACCGCGCCACTCGGGCCCCCGGCCTGTTCCTTCGCGCCGATCGAGAGGGTGGTCGAGCGCAGCTCCTTGGCGCTCGCAACGTCGGTTGCGCCGAGATAGATGATCTTGGCCTCGCCGAGGCCGCCGACCTGACCGGCGATCACGATCTCGGCGCCGACCAGCTTGCCGACCTCGGCCAGGCACGCGACCTCGCCCTCGCACGCCTTGAGGTGCGGCTTCTTCGCCTTCTTGATCGCGTCGGCAACCAGGGCGGCGGTGATGACCTTGGTCCCGCCGAGCGCGACGATCGCGGCTTCGAGCTGGCCCGTGAGCTTCTTCACCGACGCCGAGGTGTCCTCGGCATCGAGGGTGGACAGCGGCACCACGGCGACGACCCGGTCCGCACGCGCGGCCGTGGCGAGGCACGCCACGATCACGACCGTGGCGGCGAGTCGGGCTAGCACTTCTCGCCTGTCACGCCGTTGACGCAGTCGATCTTGCCGACGCTGGACCCGATGCCCGCACCAACCACGATCGCCGCGACCCCGACGACCGCGATGAACCACGTCCGCGTGTAGAACGGCCTGCGCTCGACCAGGTTGACCTTGCCGGTCCCGAGCACGACCGTGGAGGGCAGCAGCCGCACCACGACCTGGCTGACCTTCTGGAAGTGAACGTCGACCTCGTCCTCGAATGGCGCATACCCGGCGGCCTGGACGCGCAGCTTGTGCTTGCCGAGCGGCTGCTTGGCGATCACGCCGAGCCTCGGCAGCGGGGTCTTGCCGATCGTCTTGCCGTCGAGCTGGACCTCGGCGCCCACGAGGTCACCCTGGACCTGGATCGAGCCATGGATCTGCCCCGGCGCGAGCAAGCGGTAGGCGGCCACGCGCACCCCCTCGATCAGATCGTCGGGGCTGCCGCGCAGCGGGTCGGTCTGGATCCGCTGAACCTGACGGGCGGTCGCAACATCGACTGCCTTGATGTTCAGAATGTAGTTGTCGCCCATCGCCCCGACGGTCCCGGTGACCACGATGTCGACCCCGAGCTTCTTGCCGATCGCGGCGAGGCACTTCTCCTCGCCCGTGCAGTCGCGCTGGTCGGCGGTGACCACGCGCTCGATCTCGCGCCGGCTGGGCAGGGGGAGCTTGTCGAGGCGATCGAGCTCCATGCGAAACAGGGTCTCGAGCCGGCCGACCAGCTCGGTGTCGATCCCGAGCGCGTCGAACCGCCAGACCGCGATCTTCTGGGTCAACGCTTCTTCGGGGCCGGTCTCGGGCGCTGGAGTGATCGGCGTGTCCGAGCGACCGATTCCCGGGGTCAGCATCAGGCACGCAGCCGCGATCAGTAGCCTCCTCACCACGATGGCTGATCGTATCACTGTTCCGGCACGTTCATCTCCGCCCCGGTGCTCGCCGCAAACCCACCGTGTTAGCTTGCGGCCATGATCCGGTCGCGACCGATCGCACTCGTCGTGCTGGCCATGGCGGCCGCGTGCTCCTCGGTCTCCACCGTGCGCGTCCAGCCCGAGCACGTCTACGTGGGCCCGAACATGCACCCGATCGCCGTGATCCACGCCCAGGTCACACGCGGTTACATCCTGTTCCTTCCCCTCGGTAGCCCGGTCAACCTCGATCGAGTAGTCAACCGCATGCTCCTGGCCACCGCGAAGGCGCTCGGCGCCGACAAGGTCGTGAACATCACGGTCGACGTCACCCCGAACGACGGCATCTGGACGCTGCGCAAGATCCTTGGCTGGCAGAGCGCCCAGGCCAGCGGGGTCGCTGTCGTGGTCGACGAACCCGCGCCCGGAGCGGCCCCGCCCGTGAAGGCCGCACCATGAGCCTTGCCGACAAGCGCCTGGTGCTCGTCGTCGGCAAGGGCGGGGTCGGCCGTAGCACGGTCGCGGCGGCGATCGCGGGGCGGTGCGCTCGCACCGGCAAGAAGGTCTTGCTGTACGAGACCAACGCGAACGATCGCTTCGGCAACTACTTCAATAAGCCGGCGGTCGGCACCGAGCCCTCGCAGCTCGCGCCGAACTTGTGGGCCGTCAACGCCACGCCCGCCTCGGCGCTCGAGGAGTACGGCCTGATGGTCCTGCGCTGGCGATCGGTCTACGAGATGGTGTTCGAGAACCGGGTGACCAAGGCATTCCTGCGCGCCATCCCCGGTCTCGACGACTACTCGCTGCTCGGCAAGGCCTGGTATCACACCGAGGACACCAAGCGCGGCAAGCCGGTCTGGGACACCGTCGTGTTCGACATGCCCGCATCCGGCCATTCCGCGTCGATGCTGCGGGTCCCGTGGGTGATCTCCGAGACCGTTCCGGACGGGCCGCTGACGCGCGATGCACGGACCATCAAGGAGCTGCTCACCGATCCGGCGCGCACCGCGGTGGTGCTCGTGACGCTCGCCGAGGAGATGCCGGTCAATGAGGCGATCGAGCTCGAGACCAAGCTGTCGGGGCTCGGTATCGTTCCGCAGCACCTGGTCGTCAACCAGGTCTTCCCGGAGCACTTCCCGCCGGGCTCGCCGAGCACGCGCCTGACCGGCGTCGTGATCATGCGATGGCCGTGCGGATCGCGGAAGATCACCATGCCGCGCCCGATATACGGATAGCTGATCAAATAGCCCGTATACAGCCGACCGTTTGGCCCTGCGGGCCGCTCGGTGCCGAGCTCACGAATCTTGCGTGCCGTGACGCTGACCATGGGGTCGCTATCTATTAGTCTAGGAGATGCTTGGTCCGGCGTCATCCTCTTTGCTGAAACGAGTGGGGTAGCGGTGGAGCGACCACCTGGAACCATCGAGGCGCTGTACGAACAGGTGCGCGCGCTGGTCGCGGTGCAGGCCGACGGCGCGCCCTCCGTCTTGCACCCGGTAGCACCGGGGATCCGGGTGCTTGCGTTGCGTACCCCCACACTTCCGCCGGCCGCACACACCAACGTCTACCTGGTCGGACCCGAAGCGGGACCGGTCGCGGTCGTCGACCCCGGCAGCCCGTACCTCGACCAGCAGAGGGCGCTCGATGCCGTGCTCGAGGAGCTGGCACGCCGGCTGGCCGGGATCGTCGACGTCACGCGACTCGTCGAGGATGGCGAGGTCATCCATGGTGCCACGGCGGTGTTCACGCCCGGTCACGCCGAGGGCCACCTGTGCTTCGAGGTCGGCGCGGCGCCGATCGCCGGCGACATGGTCGCGGGGATCGGCTCCATCTTGATCGATCCCGATGAGGGCGACATGGCGCTCTACCTCGCGTCGCTCGAGCGTCTGCTGGCCCGCCCGCCCGCGACCCTCCTGCCGGCCCACGGCCCGCCGATCGTCGACGGGCCCGGGAAGCTGGCCGAGTACCTCCGACACCGCCGGATGCGCGAGACCCGGGTGGTGGACGCTTTGGCCTCCGAGAGCACCCTCCCGGGCCTGATCGCCAGCGTCTACGCCGATACCCCTCGGGAGCTGTGGCCGCTCGCGGAGCGCTCGCTCCTTGCCCACCTCGACAAGCTCGTTCGCGAGGATAGGGCACGCAACGTCGGCGGTCGCTGGTCGCGGTGACTCCGCGCCGCTATAGTGCGTCGCGGTGGGCCTGACCTTCGATGTTCTTCCAGAGGTCGCGATCGCGCGTGATCTCGTGCGTCGCTGGTGGGGCCTCGAGCTCGGCCTCACCGATCCCGACGGCGGTGGCTACGTCCGAGTTTCCCACGCGACGTGCGAAACCATCCGTGGCGTGGCCGCGACCGCCTGCGAAGGCTCGATGCGCGAGATCGCCGCAGGGTTCGCCAAGACCAAGCAGCGCGGCGCGATCGTCCAGCGCTGTCATGCTGGCCTGATGATCGTCGCAGCGCCGGTGTTCGGCGACCGCGGGCTCGCGGGAGTGGTCTACGCCAGCGGCGCATGCGGCGCGGAGAACGCGGAGCTCGAGAGCACGCTGGTCGCGAAGATCGGGTGTTCCGCCGACGAAGCCCGCGCACTCGCCACCGTGGTTCCCTCTGTGCGCGAGCTCGATCTCGCAAGGCTCCGCGATCTCGTCGAGACGGCCGCGTCGGCGGTGGAGCGCGCGCAGCCTGCCGTGATTCCGCCCACCACCCACGCGCACCCGTTCACCGAGATGGTGGGTGATGCGCCCGCCGTGCGGGACGTCGTCAAGCTGCTGACCAAGGTGGTCAAGAGCGAGGCCACGGTGCTCGTGCATGGCGAGAGTGGCACCGGGAAAGAGCTGATCGCGCGCGCGATCCACTATCACGGGCCCCGCGCGAAGAAGGTCTTCGTCGTCCAGAACTGCTCCGCATTCAACGACAACCTGCTCGAGAGCGCGCTGTTCGGCCACGTCCGTGGCGCGTTCACCGGCGCCGTCAAGGACCAGCCTGGATTGTTCCAGGTCGCCGATGGCGGCACCTTCTTCCTCGACGAGATCGGCGACATGTCCGCCGCCCTCCAGGTCAAGCTGCTGCGCGTCCTCCAGGAAGGCACGTTCACGCCGGTCGGCGGGACCAAGCCGGTGCGCGTCGATGTCCGGATCATCGCCGCGTCGCACAAGGACCTCGCGACGATGGTCGCGCACAAGCAGTTCCGCGAGGATCTGTTCTACCGGGTCAACGTTCTCAAGATCACGGTGCCGCCGCTGCGCGATCGGGTCAGCGACATCCCCCGGCTCGCCGCGTTCTTCATCACCAAGCACTGGCGCGCCACCACGCCGCCGCCGCGCCTTTCGCAAGGCGCGCTCTCCCTGCTGGTCGCGTATCCATGGCCCGGCAACATTCGCGAGCTCGAGAACGAGATGGAGCGCATGCTCGTGCTCGCGGGCGAGGCCACCGAGCTCACCGCGAACATGGTGTCCGGACGCGTCGCGGGCATCGTCGGCGCAGCGCAGTCGGCACCACGTCCCCTGCGTGACGTCGTGGCGAACGCCGAGGCCGAGGCGATCGTGTCCTCGCTCGGCCGTCACGTAGGCAACCGCGAGCTCGCCGCCGCCGATCTGGGGATCAGTGGCGCGTATCTCGACGCGCGCATGGCCTCCCTCGGCCTCGGGACCTCGTGATGAAGGCCCAGCGCTGTCCGACCTGCAAGGCCGTGACGAAGCAGGACGGCAACAAGCTGTACCCGTTCTGCAGCGAGCGCTGCCACCTGGTCGATCTCGGGAGGTGGCTGGGCGAGGAGTACCGGATCCCCGCGGGACCCGACGGCAGCGGCGGGGCGGAGACTGGCGTCCCCGGGCCCGACGACGAACAGTGACCGAGCGTCGTGATCGAGATCTGAACGAAGGGTCGACGACAACGATGGGGTCAGACATCTACGTCGCCGTTCAAAGCGTCAAGGTCGGGGTCAAGGTCAAGGTCGAGGTCAAGGTCGAGGTCAAGGTCGACGTTGACGTTGACGTCGACCTTGACCCGGACGTTGACCCGTTTGACGGCGACGTAGACGTCTGACCCCATCGTTGACCTTGCACCTGAACGATCTCATCGACGTCTCCGACGACGCGATCCTGGAATCCGAGCTCATCCCCGGGCGCGCGTCATCCCCTGGGTAGCGCAGCGATCGCGGCGCGGAGGCTCGCCGGCGTGCGCAGGATCCGGGCGCGGTAGCGATCGGGGAACACGGGGCCGCGCCGTGCGGCGGCTGCGTTGAGGTAGCGGGCGGCGGAGATCTGGAAGCCCTGCATCCCGCGCGCGAGCGCCGTGTGATCGGCAGCCTCGACGATGAGCTCGAGGCGTCGAGTGACGACCCGCAGGTGAACGATCGAGAAGTCGCCGCGCGCGCGCGCGGTGGCGGCGGCTCGGTCGATGGCGGTCCGCGCGAACCGGGACCTCAGGCTGCCGACCGCGGGCACCACGTGGGCGATCACGTGGACGCGATGGCGAGCGAGCAGCCGAGGCCGCGCCTTGTGCGGCTCGCTCGATCGCGAACCGCGTGGAGGTCGGCCGGCGCCGGCGCGCGCGCCGCCCCATGTTGATTCGCGTGGCATGTGATGTCGGTAAAGATCGTACCAAATTTGATAACGCCGAGATCTCTTCTTAGTGCAAAAGAACCAGTTGTGCTTGCCACATTGATCACCATGCGCTTACGGTGGGTTCAGATGGGCGAACATCTGCATCGTCCAGAGGGGGCTTACATGGACATCGACAAGAGTGCTCGCGACGGAGGCCACGGCGTGTCGAACATGGATGCACTGACGATCGAGCGCGCGGTCCGGGCCAGCAGCAGCAGCGGCGGGTCTCCTGACTTCGAGGAGGAAGCGCCGACGACCGAGCTCGTGCGCCCGCTACCGGAGACCAGTCGCAAGATCCGGCGCGGCAGGCGGACGCGGCCGCGAAGCAAGACGATCGCGATGCGCCGGGTGACGGTCGCCGAGCGCGAGATCTTCGCGCTGATGTATCCGCCCGAGGACGTGGCCCGCCCTCAGACCCGCGCGGAATGCCGCGAGCATGCCGGGCCGTGCCCGTGGGTCGCGTGCAAGCACCACCTCTATCTCGACGTCAACCCGGTTACCGGATCGATCAAGATCAACTTCCCCGATCGCGAGCCGTGGGAGCTCGAACACACCTGCGCGCTCGATGTCGCGGAATCGGCGGGAGGGCTGACCCTCGAGCAGGTCGGCGAGATCACGAACCTGACCCGCGAGCGGATCCGGCAGGTTGAAGCGCTCGGGCTCTCAAAGCTCGAGCACCACCGCCAGCTCCGCTGAGATCACGCCGGGCGCAGGACGAGCACGGGCAGGCGAGTGGCCCGGAGCAGGCGGTCCGCGACCGAACCGACGAGCGCGCGCGAGATGCCGGAGCGGCCGTGCGAGCACAGGCAGATCACGTCGACGCCGAGCCGGGCGGCGGCCTGTGCGATCGCCTTGGCGGCGTCGTCCCCGCGGACGACGTGGGCGGTGACGCGCTCCTTGGCACCGATCGGGGTCAGCGCCTCGAGGGCACGCATGACCTCTCCGGGCTCGATCTCGTCGTCCTCCTTCACGACATGGACGAGGTGGACCTCGGAATCCGCCGAGCTGCCAGTCACGACCGAGAACGCGTAGGGCACAGCGCGGTTGGAGAACTGCGAAAGATCGGTGGCGACCAGGGCCGAGCGGAGCACCGGCACGCTGACGGTCGGCACCTGGGCCTCCGGCGGGACGCAGACGACCGACTGCGGCGCGTCATTGACGATGAGCGACGAGACCGAGCCCAGCTTGCCAAGCCCGGTCTTCTGGCCCGTGCCGACGACGATCACGTCGACCGCCTCTTCCTTGGCCAGCTCGACCATGTGATCTCCGATCCGGCCCAGCCCGCGGCGGGCCCGGCCGACGACCGAAGGCGTCGGGGTCGCCGAGTCGATGTCGAACCTGCGAAGCAGGTCGCGGGTCATGAGCCGCTCGATCTCGGGATCGCGGTCGACGACCGCGCCTGGATGGAGGCCGTAATGGAGGGCCGCGTCGTCGGGGTAGTAGATCGCGCCGAGCACGACCTCGACCGGGCCGATTGCCTGGAGTCCATGGGTCCACTGAATACCGAGATCGCAGACCGCGGAGTCATCGATGCCGACGAGCACGCGCAAGGACTTTTCGCGCCTGGCGAAGGCCAGCCAGGGCGCCGGATCGCGCACCGCGATCACCGGAACCCGGGTTCGCGCGATGATCTGGGAGGTGGTGGTGCCGAGCCGCAGGAGCGAGCTGCTGGTCGAGCGTGCGGCGACGACGATCAGGTTGCTGTTCTCGGTGTCGGCGAAGTTGACCAGGGTCTGGTCGGGCGGGCCAACCATCAGCTCGGAGCGGATGGTGCAGCCGGCCGCATCGGGCCGCTCGAGGGCCGCTTGGGCCTGGGCCTCGAGCGCCTGGCGGGCGCTGCTGAGCGCCGACTCGTTGGCACCGAGGCTCGGCTCGGCGACGTGAACGAGGATGACCTCGCGCTGACCTCGCAGCTTCGCGATCGCGAGGGCCACCTCGAGCGCTCCGCCGCTCGCGCTGGAGAGATCAGTTCCGCAGATGATCGACATGGCTACTGGGACTCATGACAGGTACGCGAAGCGGCGGATCAGCTCGAGCAGCCGGCGGCGAAGGTCATCATCGATGCCGACGAACCGGATGCCCATGCCCGGATGCAGGTTATCCGGGGCGCCGGGCCGGAACGGATTGACCCAGATCACCTCGCCCTCGCATTCGATCGCGCCGGTGTGCTCGGACTCGAAGCGCAAGTTCAGGTGCGTGCCCGCCTTCTCCGGCGTGGTGGTGCGAACGAAGATCCCGGTCGCGCTGATATCGGTGATGTACGCGAACAGGTAGTTCTCTTCGCTCGCGTAGTCGACCTCGAGATCGACGAGCACGCGGGGTGCTCGCCGCCGATCGGCGTCGCTGAGCGTGGAGACACTGGCGCGGCGATTGGTGATCGGCGCCCCTCCCACGGCTCCCTTGACCTTCGGACCCATCGCTGATCGTCATAGCCCGGTCTCGAGACAGGCGTCAATCACTGTCATGCGGCAGACCGCCCGCCGGGTACGGGGGGCCTCTTGCCGAGGCTATTCGAGCGTGATCGTGGAGATCTTCACCCGGTCGACGGTGTCGCGCATGTCGCTGGGAGCTGCGCTCACCGGCATGTTGCGGAAGTTCGGTGACGTGCCGGTGAAGAATCCGATCCAGACCTCGTAGCGGCCGGCCGGGAAGCTCCCTCCGCCCGTGCTCATCGTGTGGCGATCGATGATGTAGTCGCCGACCTTCCACGTCGACGTGGGGCAGCGATCCTTGATCGGCTTGTGATCGCCGTCGCGCAGGCGGAGCGGCCCGTCGACGTGCAACAGGATCGTCCAGGCTCCTCCGACGGTCGAGCACTTGTCGTCCTTGATGACCGCGCCGGGGGCAGCGGCATCGCGCTCGGGGCAGAGGATCTTGAAGTAGGTGACGACCTCGAACTTGTCACCGCGATCGATCTGCTTGGGGATGTCCCAGCCGAGCAGCTCGATCTTCTTGTCGAACACCACGCGGCCCTTGGGCCGGTAGGGAATCGACGGGGGCGGCGCATGGACGATCATCGTCGCGAGCGGGTTCTTGTCCTCGGTGCCATCGAGCCGATTCGAGAGCAACAGGCTCCGCGTGTTGCGGTCGTCGACCACGTAGTAGGGCTTGTCCTCCATCTCGCGATGAATCGGGCAGAGCTCGGTCTGCGCCGCGAGCGCGAACACGGCATTGGGGCGCTTGAGCGCCGCGACGACCTGGTCGCGCGAGGTCACCGGCTCCGGCTTGGTGTCGGTGTAGAAGTGCGGCGCCTGGCCGAGGTCACCCATGATCACCAGCGGATCGTGGCGCGGCGGCACGGTGTTGCGATATGCGAGGGACGCGGGATCTCTGCTCGTATCCCGGAGCTCGTTGTAGGTCTCGAACAGCTCCTTCGACGACAGGTGGACGGCGAGCCCCGGTTGCCAGGCGAAGCTCCAGAACGTGGCGAGCACGATCGTGGCGGCGAGTGCGACGATCGTCGCGACGTCGGCGAGCTTGCGCATCGAGCGCTCGGTCGCATCCGTCCCCATGCGCCACAGGCTCATCGACAGCGCAAAGCCTGTGCCCGCGAGCATCCCAAGGAGGAGGACCCACAGCTTCGTGGGCAGGCCGAGCAGGTGTGCTTGCGTCGGATACGGGATGCTGTCGCTGACGAACAGCGACGTCAGCTTCTCGGCGAACGACTGCATGTCCTTGCCGAGATCGAGCACGGCGAGCCCGACGAACAACGCGATCAGGATCGCGCCGCTTGGCATCGCGTCGCGGTCTCCGGAGGCACGCCGCACGAGCAGGCTGTCGAGCCAGACGCCGATCGCGATCGCGAGGGCCGGGAAGCCCGCCCAGATCGTGAACCCGACCTTGCGCTGAAATGCTTCGGAGGCGAGCCACGCGGCGCCCGCCCACGCCAGGGTGACGGCGCCGATCATCCGGTGCCCGCGATCGCTTGCGCGGAGCAGCCCGAACATCGCGATCGGAGCGAGGATGCCCCAGGGGAACGTGCCGTACGCGATCTGCTCGAACGAGCTGTCGTAGATGAAGCGCAGGTCGTCCTCGGGACGCCAGATCGCGCCCAGCGCTGACGACCAGCAGCCATTGGGCACGACCGCCTGGCCGAACAGCTCGCGGGAGTGCGGAGGCAGGCGGGAGGAGAGCTCCTGGAGGTCGTAGAGCTGGTACGCGAGCACCGCGACGAGCGTTGCCGCGGCCAGGGCTGCGAGCAGGGCGGGGAGGTGCGACAGCGCCGGGCGCCGCTGCACCAGGTTGACGAACAGCGGTACGCCGAGCGACCCCGCCGCCGCGAAGGCCCCGAGCGGGACGACCAGTCCGAGCAGCGCACCGCCTCCGCAGAACGCGAGGGCAAGCCCGGCGACCAGCGCGATCGCACACAGCGCGGCATCGATTGCCATCCACAGGGCGCCGCGCGCGAGCCGCGAGAACCCCACGAGTGCGAACACGATCAATGACGCTCCGCAGGCGGTGCCGATCTCCGAGGTGAGCATGCGGGACTGCAGCGTCAGCAGCGGCATCGCGAGCAACACCACCGTGGTCACGATGCCTGCGCGTGCGCCTCCGATCCGGATCGCGGTCCCGGCGGCGGCGAGCACGGTGACGAGCCCGAGCAGCGCGAGCGGCAACCGGCGGCCGGTGTCGTCATCGCCGAACGTGTCGCGGCCGAGCTGGATCGCGCGTGGGGTCAGCGTGCGCGCGGCAGCGTCCTTGGGCGGTGCGCGCAGGCACGCGTCGTCACCGGGCGGC
>JAGSPR010000694.1 GCA_018262455.1 Deltaproteobacteria bacterium
CGCCGACGCTCTTGGCCTTCGCCTCGCAGTCCTCGCCGCCGGCCGCGAACGCGACCGCCTTGTCGCTGTCGAGCTTCATGAACGCGTCGAGGTCAGCGGTGCCGGCACCGCCGCCTTTCCCACAGGCGCCGAGCGCCACCGCGAGCGTCAGGCCCCCGAGCAGATGCTTGATTGTCATGACTGAGTCCCTCCTCGCATCCATCCTATCGCGCATCCGACGCCGGGTTTTTCTGGGGCCGGTCGTAAGCGCTCGCGGCCGTCACCTTCGCGCCACATCCGCCGCTTGTTCCCTGCCGCTGACGAGCTCGGCAATGACTCGAGACACCAAGTCGATCGTGATCGGCTTGACCAGGTGACGTTCGAAGCCGGCACGGATGGAACGTTGCCGATCGGTGTCTTGGCCGTACCCGGTCACGGCCACCAGGTGAGGGCGCTTGGTGGGTGGTTGCTGCCCTCGCAGCCGCTCGGCGAGCTCGAAGCCGTCCATGACCGGGAGTCCGAGATCGAGGAGCGCGACGTCGGGTGCGAACGCGGGGGCGATGCGGAGCGCCGATGGCCCGTCGTAGGCCACGGCGACCTGGTAACCGAGGTGTTCGAGGGCCTCGCACAGCATCGTTGCTGCATCCTCGTTGTCGTCGACGACCAGGATCTTTTTCTGCGGCGTAGATGGGCGCTCGCCTGCCTTTGCAGTGGACCCGGGCGAAGGCGTCGAAACGCGCTCGCTCGCGGGCAGCTCGATCGTGAACTCGCTGCCACGGCCGACACCCTCACTCACAACGGCCACCCGACCGCCGTGCAGCTCCACGAGGCTGCGAACGATCGAGAGCCCGAGGCCGAGACCGCCGCGAGCGCGGTCGAGCGTCTGTGTCTGCTGTACGAATGGATCGAACACGCGTCCGATCATCTCGGGCGCGATGCCGGCGCCGCGATCTCGGATCGACAAGCGGACCGTGTCGTCGGTGCGCGTGCCGCGGATGGTGATGCGCGATCCCTGATCGCTGTACTTCGCGGCATTCGTGAGCAGATTCGAGATGACCTGGACCATGCGCTCGCGATCCGCGCGCACGCCGAGACCTTGTCGCGGCACCTCGACCTCCATCACCTGGCGGCGCTGTTCGAGCAGTGGGCTCGCCACCTCGAGCGCCTCGTCCGCCAGCTCGGCGATCTCGATGTCCCGGCGATGGAGCTCGATCTTGCCGCCGATCGCCCGCGAGATGTCGAGGAGATCGTCGACGAGCCTCGTCAGGTGGCCGACCTGACGCTCGAGCACGTCGAGCTCGTGTCCCGCCATGCCGCGCAGACGCATGACCTGGAGCGCGGTCGAGATCGGCGACAGCGGATTGCGGAGCTCGTGCCCGAGCATCGCGAGGAATTCGTCCTTCGCACGGTTCGCGGCCTCGGCCTCGCCCCGGAGCCGCTGCATCTCGTTTCGCGCGCGGATCTCGTCGGTGATCTCGACGGCGATGATGAGCACGCCCTCGATGTTGCCGGACAGATCGCGGAGCGGCGCGAACAGGCCATTCGCGTAGCGACCGAGGATCGTGCCGTCTGCCGCCACCTCCGTCCGGTATTGCAGCTCCTTGAGGGTCCTGGTTTCGCCCGCGAGGATGGCGGCCAACAGCGGCTCGAAGATCGGACGTGTCTCGGGCACGACCTCGAACGTGGGGCGCCCCTGCACGTCGGCTGGCCTCCGGTCGAATGCGGCGGCCATCGCCTCGTTCGCGAGCTCGACGATGTACTGCGGCCCGCGGAGGATGGCGATCGGCGAGGGGGCATTCATGAACAGCGAGCGCAGGTGCTCGCGATGGACTTCGAGCAAGCTCGTACTCGTGGTCGTCTCGCGGGCGATCACGAGCACGCCCCCCACGCCGCCTCGGCCGTCCGGAACCGGACCGAGCGCGAACGAGCACCGCCGCCGATCATCGAGAGGGAGGTCATCGAGCACGACCGAGCCGCCGCCGGCGCGCACGGCCATCACGGCGGGCCCGAGCTTGTCCCACGCACGAGCCCAGACCTCGGCGGCGGGTGCACCGAGCGCGTGTGGGTGCCGATCCGCGAGCAGGCCGCGGCGTGTCGCATCGTTGTGGATCTGGATCGATTCCTCGCCCCACCACACGAGCATTGGCCAGGCGGCGGCGGTCAAGACGTCCACGATCGTCACCAGGCTCGCCGGCCACCTCTCGATCGCGCCGAGCTCGGTCGTCGCCCAGTCGAAGGCGCGGATCTGCGCTGGCATCTCTCTCTTCGCGGGGGCGTCGAGCCACATCACGTCCTCCATCACGACCTCCTTGCGGCTACGCGAAGTGTTCCCCGAATCTGCACGCGCGACCACCCGAGGATGCGGCGTGGCTCGACAGCTCGGCGAATGCCCGACGTGAAACGCCTGACTCGCGACCCGCGCTGAGACGAGCACGCTCGATCGCATGACACCATCGCGTCGATCAGCGCTCGTCGTTACATTCGCAAACCGATCAGATGGCCACGCGCTTTCGCACAGCGCTGCGTTTTTAGGTCCGAGGGCCGCAGCGGCGTTGACGCCGCCGGCGGAGCACGAGCGCGACCAGCGCGGCGAGCCAGAGCCCACCGTTCGCACCCGCACCCGAGCTCTGGCAGCAACCACCACCGTCGCTGGTCATCGGCTCGCCGCCGCCGTCGGGACCACCGGGCGGCATCCCGTCGGGCGTGCCCTCGACGTGGCACGCCGGGCTGCAGCCGTCGCCGGCGGTGACGTTGCCGTCGTCGCAGTCTTCGACGCCCGCGCGCACGACGCCGTCACCGCAGGCGGCGTCGATGCAGTTGTAGCGGCACGCGTCGGTGTCGACGGTGTTGGCGTCGTCGCACTCCTCGACGCCCGCC
>JAGSPR010000325.1 GCA_018262455.1 Deltaproteobacteria bacterium
CGCGACGAGGATCATGCCGAACGACAGCCCGATCACCCCGATCGCGCAGAACGCGACGACCCGGATGAACAGCTGCAAGCGCAGGCGGCGTGACACTGTAATGAACGGGATAACCGTGGCTCATGTCCAACGAGCCATGTGCATCGAGCGTGCCTTCGGGTGATCAGCCAGAGCTCGGCCAGGTCCTTGCTGGGAGCCACCCTCCAGAGGCGCTGTGCTGTCTCATGTCCTATCCCTGCCGCTGTCGCAGCACCGTCGGGCTGATCGGCTTGCGACGAGTCGGCTGACGCGCGCTCGACGGTCTGGCCTCTCAACGGGGCTCGCAGGGCAACTGCTCCTCGGCACCGGATGGCCGATCGCGGAACCAGCTCGCGAAGATCTTGGGAAGCCGCATGAGGAGTCGACGCGCGGGCCCCGCGAAGCTCCGAGCGCAGAGACCCGCCTGCGAACGAGCGGTCCGCGAATCGCGCCGCCGGCTACCTCGCGCGTGAGTTGCCGGCGCCGAGCCGCACGCCGACGTACCCGCGACCGGACCAGTCGAGGCCGCCCGTTTCGTCGCTGTCGTTGCTGAAGAAGTGACCGAAGCTCGCGCCGGTGTAGACCATCGGAGAGACCTGGACGTCGACACCGGCACCGACGCCGAGCGCCAACGGGAGGGAGGTCTCGTCGCCGATCTCGTAGATCCCGGCCTCGACGAACGGCTCGACCCGGCCCAGCTTGATCCGCTGGCGCAGGCCGACGCCCCACGTGCCGAAGGTCGCCTCGTGCCCACCAAGGCCGACGCCGGCCATCGCGAAGCCTTCGAGCCCGACGTGCAGGCGATAGCCGACCTGGAGCGAGCCGATCGGGTGGTTGCCGTCGTAGTCGGTCGCCAGGTCGTCGCTGTTGACGCCGACCCCGCCGCCCGCGTCGATTGCGAGGCCGGACTCGTGCGAGAACGGCGAGACCTCGGCGGCCGCACCGCTCGCGCTCAGCAGCAGGCTGATCCCGACCCCTCGGATGGCAATCTGTCTCATGCGCAGATTGTACGGGGCGATCGCGTCGCACCTGAGGCGCAGAAAGCGGCAAGCCGCGGCGACGCGCGAACGTCAGCCGCATGGCTCGAGCCGTACCGCCGAGACACCACGGCCGCGGGCCCATGGGGAGATGCACCCGGTGGGGATTCGTGTCCGGACCGGGGTTCGATTCACGCCATCCATGAGCCGCGAGAACGTGTCCAGGTGTGACGTCGCCTCCGCCTCCATGATCACGTCGACTTCGGCAATCAACCCCGGTCCGGTCCAACCCGCAAACCCCGGTCCGGTCCAACCGGTCCAACCCAACCCCGGTCCGGTCCAACCCCGGTCCGGTCCAACCCCGGTTCACCTACCGGTGGATCAGCAGGGCTCCGCCTTCGAGCGTGCGCACGAGGACGTCGGGCTGCGCGTCACCGGCGAGGTCCCCGATCGTGATCGGCCCTGCCTGCGTGCCGATCATCGGGTATTCGACGGCAGCGAAGGCGGGCGTTCGCGAGCCCATCACGGTCGCGCCATACAGCACGACGAGCTTGTTGCCCGTGCTGACGAGGAGATCCGGGTTGCCATCTCCGTTGAGCTCGGCTGGCGTGATCGCGGCGGCCCCGGTCGTGTCGAGCACCACCACAGAGGTATCGAACTCGAGCGCGCCGCCCGCCGGGGTCGCATTCAGCATCACCTTGACCCTGAGGCCATCGATGAACGCGATGTCGAGCCGGCCATCGCGATCGAGATCTGCGAGCGCGACATCGATCGCGGAACCGCCCACCTCGACGCTCGCTGTGACGTCGATCGGCGTGAACGCGGGCGCACCCGGCGTGGTCGTGTTCTCGAACACCGCGACCGAAGCCGCGAACGGCCCGCCGTTGCTCAGTCCCACGACGACGTCGGGCTTGCCGTCGCCGGTGACGTCGCCGATCGCGAAGCCGGTCAGGACCGACGAGGTCTGCAGATCGAGCCTGGTCGGGAGCGAGGCGGCGGTCGCCTGCGGAGCCGTCTGGTTGAACAGGATCGTGATCGTGTTCGAGATCATGCAGCGCACCACCACGTCGGGCAGCGAGTTGCCATCGAGGTCCGCGATCTCGACCGCATCCGGCCCGGTGGCCGTCGCGAACGGGACCGCGGACTCGAAGCTCGCCACCGCGGCACCGGTGGGCGTCGAGTTGACGAGCACGGAGACCTGATTGCCCGGCCCGATCGTGACGAGGTCCGGCTGGGCGTCGCGATTGATCGACGTGGTGCCGATGATCGCGAGCGCCGCGGGTGACATCGGCAAGCTCAGCGAGCTCGCGGCGAACGTCGGATCCTCGCTGCCGGCCGGCGTCATGTTGAGCAAGGCGTCGGCAGTAGTGACGAGATCCAGCTTGCCGCTACCGTCGACGTCACCGACGGCGTATCCGTTCGCCAGCTGCGTCAGCGTGACCCTCGGCGCGAACGCCACGGGCTCGACGCCACCGCCGTTCAGTTGCGTGACGAGCGGCCCGTCGTTGGCGGCGTCGATCGACAGCTGCGCCGCTGCGGGCTCGAGCGTCGCCGGCGTGAACATGACGTACACCGTGCAGAACTCGCCGACCACCATCTCGAGCCCGGCGCAGGTGTCCAGCACGATCGTGAACCGCGCCGCATCGGCTCCGGTCAGCTCGGCCGCGCCGAGCGGCGGCGTCGTCCCGGGGCCGACGTTCTCGAGCAGGATCTCGTGCGTCGCGCTGTCCTGTCCCATCACGGCACCGAACCCGATCCGCTCGGTGATCGAGATCTCGCCGCGCACGTCGACGGGGCGCGGCAAGCACGCGGCGAGGACGAGCATCGGCGCGAGGCGAGCTACCACGCGCCCACCCACTGCACGCCGGCGAGATCCGTGGCGATCAACGGCGCGACCGCCGTCTGCGTCCGCGACTCGCGATCACGCCGTACCCACAGCCACACCGCCGCCCCGCCCGCGACAAGGCCGGCGGTGATGCCCGCGATCGCAAGCCCGCGCCGCAGCTTCGCCTGTTCCCACAGGTCGATCTGCTTGGAGTCCTGCGGCTGGGCCTCGGAGCGCCGGTAGAGATTGCCACTCGAGACCTCGAACGCGATCCCCGTCCCGATCAGTCCTGCGCCGCCCAGGGCGATCAGGACCGATGGCAGCTTCGACGGCGCGTTTCGTGTGGTCACCGGAGTTGAAACCGGCGCCGGCTTCAGCAGCGGGATGACGACGGTCTTGCGATCGCGCTCGATCGCGACTGCCACCGTGGTCGTCCACGCGATCCGGCCGGGGGCGCGAGCGGTGATCGTGTGCGTCTGGCCGTCGATCGGCACGTCCAGGTTCCACGAGCTCGGCGCGAACGGCTCGTCATCGACTCGCACGTCGAGCCCCGGAACGCGGCTGGCCTCGGGCACCACGAGTTGCAGCTTCGACAGCCGTGGCTCGAGCTGCGCCGCGCGAAATGCCGCGGCGGTGTGGATCTGCACGCTCTCGTCGTCCGTGGCGTTGCGCGTCCGCTTCTCGGCCTCGAGGAACGAGGACCACGCGCTCGACAGCTGCTGGTTGGCCTCGCGACAGTCCGCCAGGTACATCAGCGTGCCGAGGTTGGGATCGGCCTTCTCGCTGGCCTCGAACGCATCGCACGCCTGGGCCAGCTTGCCCGCCGCCTTGAGCTCGACGCCCTGCTTGAACAACGCCTCGCCGCGCGCGTTGTCCGGATCCGCTGTCGCGCTCCCGGCGAGAACGCAGAGCACGAGCGTCGCGCGCATCACGGTCATTTGGTGGTGCGTCCCGGCGGTAGCCCGTTACTGCCCAGCGCCGGCTTGGTCGCCGGCTCAGGTTCTGGCTTCGGTTCTGGCTTCGGTTCCGGCTTGATCTCCGGCTTCGGTGGTTCGGTGACCGGCGTCGCGGACCCAGTGGCCGGTCGGGCGGGCGGCGACCTTCGCGTCGATCCTGCAGCGACCGTCGGGTTCCAGCGCGGTCCGCGCACCAGACCGGTGACCTCCGCGCCGAGGGTCCACGACGCGACATCATCCGCCGAGCGCACTCCGTCGGGGCCGAGCGAGACGGCGCCCATCAGCTGATCCGGCGGTTGCTCGGTGCACGTGATCGAGATCTGCTGGCGCCACGGATCGATCACGGGTGTGCGGGACAGCTTCGCGAGCTCGACCGCAGATGGACACGGCGACGACGCGTGCGTCGACGACCATCGCACGAACGCCGCGACGAACGAGGCGAGCTGCGCGTGCACGTCGTCGAGCTTCTTCACGGTGGCGGGATCCGGCCTGGGCTCGACGGCAGTGGCTGCGGGCTTGGTCTCGACCGGCTTGGGCTCGACCGGCTTGGGCTCGACCGGCTTGCTCTCGACGGATCTGGTGTCCGGCGGCTTCGGCGGCTCGGCTGCTGTCGTCTCGCTCGACGACCCGCCGGACTTGATGACCGCCACCGCCACACCGCCCGCTGCGATCACCGCTCCGATCCCGAGCCACAGCCCCGTCCGACGTTCCGGTGCCATCGTCGGAGCGGCCGAGGCCGCCGACGATAGCGTCGTGGCAACCATCGGCTGCGATGGCAGCGGCGCGATGGCCCGAGCCGCCGGCGCACTGCCGTGCGCTCCGATCAGCGCCTCGACCGCGGCCGCCATCTCCTTGCCGTTCGCGAACCGCGTCGCCGGTTCCTTGGCGAGGCAGCGCGCGATCAGCGCATCCACCTCCGGCGGGATTCCGTTCGCCAGCTCCACTGCCCGTGGCGCCGGATCGTTCATGTGTTGCGAGATGATCTCGCCGACGCCCTGCCCCTGGAACGGCGGTCGCCCGACGAGCAGGTTGAACAGCACGCAGCCGAGCGAGTAGATGTCGGACCGCGCGTCGACGAACCCCGCCCCGCGACACTGCTCCGGCGACATGAACGTCGGCGTCCCCATCAGCGCGTGCGTCGACGTCTTCATCGCGCCCGGCTCGACGGCGAGCTTCGCGATCCCGAAATCGAGGATCTTCGCGCGCTCGCCACCCACCACCTCCGGATCCTTCACCAGGAAAATGTTCTCCGGCTTGAGATCGCGATGGACGATGCCGGTCGCGTGCGCCGCGCCGAGCGAGCTCGCGACCTGACGTACCACGCGCAGCGCATCTCCGACCGGCAGCGTGCCCGCACGTTCCACGCGCTTGTCGAGCGGCTCGCCGTCGAGCAGCTCCATCACCAGGTACGCGCTGCCATCGGTGTGATGCCCGAAGTCGAACACCTGCACGATCCCCGGATCGGCGATCGCGGTCGCAGCCTTCGCCTCGTTGAAGAACCGATTCACGATGTCGGTCTGCGCCGCGAAGCTCGGGTGCAGGATCTTGATCGCCGTCCGTCGCTTGAGCAGCACGTGCTCCGCTAGCCACACGGATCCCATTCCCCCAGCACCGATCTGCCGGAGGATGCGGTAGGAGCCGACAACACTTCCCTCGTGCACCGTGAATCTTCATTGTACCGAACTGCGATCGGCGGTCAATGCAACCGGTCAGCGCTATGGCCCATCCGAACGCAGTGACTCGATCATGGATGTGACCAGACCCGCTGGCTCTGGATTCACGGCGACGCCCGCGGCGGGCGTCGTCGGACTACGCGTGACGTGGGCGAGAACCCAAGGGGCGCCTGCGAGGCGAGGTGCGAGCGCCGCCGAAGCGGACCTGTGATGTCTGCCCCATGCTCGCCGACGCGCTGATGGAACAGGAAGCCGCGATCGTCGGCGAGCGGCGCGGTCGAGATCGCCAGCGCCGCGCTGGGATCGACCCAGTCCCCCGGCAGCGGTGCGTCGGGCTCCCCCCAATCCTTGACCGGCGGTTCTTGGGCAGCGCGACGCCTGGTACCACCTCGCCCGCTGGCCATGCGGTCGCAAACAGTGGGGCCGGCCGGCAGGTGCGTCACGCCCTTCCTGTCGGTCGTTCGAAACACCGCGATCGTGCAGATCACGTCGGCTTCGCCGTGTTCCTCCCACCTCCCACAGCCGGTGAGGATCGCGCGCGTGCCATCCGTCCCCTGTGTGGTGCTGACCGGCTCTACGATGGCGCGTACATGCCCGGCGAGACCGCGATCTATCTCGCGAAGATGCTGTCCGCCGACTCGACCAGGTGACCGATCAAGCGAGCTCCGCGACGAGCTGGCGCCCGAGGGCGACGACGGCGTCGACGAGCATGCGCAGATCCTCCGAGCGCGTCCGGTGGTTCGCGATCGCGGCACGCAAGCAATAGCGATCCGCGAGCCGCGTATACGACGGCACCGCGACGCCGGACTCGTGGAGCCGGATCAGCAGCTCGGCGTTGAGCGCGTCGAGCTGCTCCGGTGCCAGCCCGTCGTGTCGGAACCGGAAGCACACGATGTTGAGCCCCTGCGGCGCCATCAACTCGAGCTCGGGCGTCGCGCGGATCAGCTGCGCGAGCTCCACGGCCTGCGCGATGTTCTGGTCGATCAGCCGGCCGTAGCGATCGAGCCCGTGCTCCTTGAATGACAGCCACACCTTGAGCGCGCGGAACCCGCGCGACAGCTGGAGGCCGTACTCGCTGAACCACAGCGCCCCCGCCGCGAGCCCGCGCGATTGGTGCTCGAGGTACTCCGGCATCAGCGCGAACGTCGCGCGGTGCGCGGCGCGGTCGCGGATCAGCGCGCAGCCGGCCTCGAACGGGACGTGCAACCACTTGTGCAGGTCGAGCGCGATCGAGTCCGCCCGCGCCATCCCCGCGACCACCCCGGCGTGCGTCGGCGACAGCGCGACCACGGCGCCGATCGCGCCGTCGACGTGGAACCACAGCCGCTCGCGCGCGCTCAACTCGGCGAGCGCCTCGAGATCGTCGACCGCGCCGGTGTTGATCGTGCCCGCGCTGCCGATCACGCAGCACGGGTGGAGGCCCGCCGCGCGGTCGTCGGCGATCATCCGCGCGAGCGCGGCCACGTCGACGCGGTAGTCGGGCCCGACGGGAGCCTTGCGCAGCGCGCGGCTGCCGAGCCCGAGCTGCTCGAGCGCCTTCTGGATGCAGCTGTGGACCTCGCTCGACGCGTAGCACGTCATCCGCCCGGGTAGCGCCTGCACGCCGTCGAGCCGGAGGTCGACGCCGAGCCCCGCCGCCCCGACGTTGCGCGCCACCGACAGCCCAATGAAGTTGGCCATCGAGGCGCCGCTCACGAGCAGACCGCCGGCGACGCTCGGCATCCCGACGATGTCCTTGCACCAATCGACGACCTGACTCTCGACGTGGTTGCCGACGTGGTTCCCGCCGCCCATATTCGGATTGCAGATCGCGGCGAGGAAGTCGCCGAGCGCCCCGAACGCGGTGCCGTTCCCCATGTACCAGCCCCAGAACCGCGGGTGCGTGTTGCCCATCTGGTATGGCAGCACGAGCTCCTGGAAGTCGCGGTACGCCTGCTCGGCGCCCTCGGGCGCGCGCGGCAGCGGCCGCCGCAGCTTCGCGATCACGTCGTCGGGCGTCGCCTGCCACACGGGGCGTTCGCGGACCGACGCGAGATGATCGAGCGCGTCGTCGACGGCGCGGTGGGCGAGCGCGCGGAGCGGGCCCCAGTCGGCAGGATCGAGGGTCTCGGGTGGGCGGTCCATCTCGCGCGAGTATAAGTGCTGCCGAGTCATCGATCCGGGAGCGATCGGAATCGTTGTCGCGCATGGTTCGGCGCGCGCGCGTGAGGCTCGAGAACGCCCAGCCACAGGGACCCGAGGCAGCGCCCACAATCCGCCGGAGGCGGTGGCTCGCTATGCGCCCAAACCGTGGCCGAGGACGTTCCATTCTGAAAGGAGACATCATGGGTGGCGTCCGGACCG
>JAGSPR010000695.1 GCA_018262455.1 Deltaproteobacteria bacterium
CGCGAACGTACGACCGCTTGCTTCGCCCATTGGGGACACCTTGGACTCCACCGCGCATTGCTGGAATCGCATGAACATGCGGGGCCGCGATCGGCGCGCCTCGAAGTTCAGAACGTGGCCCAGATCAGTTCGGCGAGCAGGCCGGTACTCGACCAGCTGGCATCCTGACCGTCGATCATCGCGTCGCTCGAGCGCTGTACCCGCGCTTCGAGCCGCAATGCGAGGTCCCGCTTCGCGCTGCGCGCGAACACGAACGTGATGCCCGCGACGCCGCGCCAGGCTCCCGCCGATACGGAGATCTCGTCGGGCTCGATCCGCTTGACGGCTCCATGAACGATGCGGCCGCCGCCGCCGTGGACGAAGATGCGGCGCGACAGCCCGAACTGTCCGTACAGCACGATCGGGATTCCCGAGTAGAAGTAGGAGTTGTTCTCGCCGAACATCCGGTCGCTCGTGTAGCCACTGGACAACCCGACACCCCAGCGCTCGGTCGCGACGGTCACGTCGGCGTGCGCGTCGATCGCCATCGCGGTCCCTTCGCCCACCGCCCCGGCGGTGGCAGCCACGGCCCCCGTTCGGACGCCGAGCTGCACCCCGTATTCGAGGCCGCCACTGTCGTAGTTGCGGGTCGTGCACGTTCCCATGCTCGAGCCGGGGGCGAGGGGCGTGCAGGTCTCGTTCGTACGTTGCTCGTTGGTCATGCCGGGCCCGTAGCCCGCGAACACGCCGGCACAGCCGGAGAGCAGTCCTACGAAGGCAGCGAGGGTCAGTGATCGAATGCCTGGAGTCATCACGATGTGGCCACCCTAGGTGAGCGCGAGGTCGTGGTGAATCGCATGATCATGCGGGCGCGGAGCGATCTCGGAATCCGAGGGCGAAGCCGAGGGTGACGCGATGGAGCGTCGCGGCTGCGGTGCGGCCGTCGACGGTCAGGCGGTCGTAGTCGAGCGCAGCCTGCCACGCGTCATCGCGTCCTCGACGCGGTCACTTCAAGTCCCCGCGGCTTCCCGCGAACACGCGCGTGGGGAGCTGGGGGCCGCCGCGTCCGCTGCTCATCAGGAACGTGCCGTCGTCGAGCTCGCCCAGGAACGCCAGCCCGGCCACGACGTTGTCGACCGAGCCCAGCGTCTCGTCGCTCGACAGGTCGCCGGTAGTTCCCGTCCGGTAGACGATGCTGGTCGCATCTCCATCGGGCGTCGTGCTGATGACCGCAAACGTGCCGCGTCCTGTCGCCAGCACGGCGCTCGGTGTCCAGTTGTTCTGCCCGTCGATGATGATCGTCTGCGTCGACCAGCTGCCATCGAAGCGATAGAGCGGGTACGTGTTGTCCGTGTTCCGCCCGTGGTTCGTCCCGAACGCCCAGCCGTCGTCATCGCCGAAGAACGAGAACCCGATCGGCCCTGGGGTTCCGGGCAAGCTGATGTCGGACCAGGTGCTGCCGTCAAACTGCAGCCACCCCTGCGGAGCGCTCGACGGGTTCGACGTTGCATAGATCTTCCCGCCGCGCACCGCGACCGGCTGCGGAAACGAGCCGGCCGGAGCAGCGGGGAGAACCTCGACAGCGCCACTCGCGAAGCGAACCCAGATCCCGCCCACGAACAGCACGACGACGCCGTCGCCTGAGCGCAACGACACGTTGTCCAGGCTCGGCAGCGCCGGGATCTGCGAGCTGTGATCGACGATCGTGCCGTCGGCGTTCTGCGAGACGACCACCATGCGGTGAGGCGCTGCGCCTCCGGTGGGACCCGCCATCCACAGCTCGCCCGCAGCGCCCGCCGCCCACGCCGCCGCCGTGCCGCCCGGCAGTGCGAGGATCTCTGAGGGCAACGGCATCGACGACACGCGGCTGCCGTCGTAGTGCAGCACGTGATTGCCGGCCGGGTCGTTGTCGCCGTTGGGGAGCTTGCCGGGCACGGGGGCCCACAGGTCGCTGCGACCGGTGCCGTAGACGATCGCGCGGCTCCCGATGGCGCCGTTGATGCCGAGCGGCTCCTCGGGAAACACGATCTCGTCGAGGCCTGCGCCCGAGCATGCACCCAGCAGGACCACCAAGGCGAGAGCGGATCCGTACGACTCGGAGCGGTGCATGCTGCCCGCCAGCGTAGGTGCCACCGCGCGCGGGTGGAATCGCATGAACATGCGAGGCCGCGCATGGCGTACAGTGCGCGGCCATGTCGATAGTGGCACGCGGTGGATCGAGGACGCGGTTGCTGCTCGTCGACGACGATCGTCGATTCTGCGAGCTGGCGCGTCCGTTGCTCGATGCCGACTTCGACGTGACCGTCGCACACAGCGCTCGCGACGCCTGCGCGGTCGCGGCGCACGCGAACCCCGAGGTGGCGGTGGTCGATCTCGGGTTGCCCGACGGAGATGGGATCGATGTCATCGCGTCACTGTCGAAGATCGACGCCGAGCTGCCGGTCCTGGTGCTCACGATCGCGAGCAGCGAGGCGCGGATCCTCGCTGCCCTGCGGGCAGGAGCGCGGGGCTACCTGTTCAAGGGGGACATCGGGCGGCTCCGGCGTGCGGTCGACGAGGTGCGCGCGGGGGAGTCACCGATGTCGGCCGGCGTCGCCCGGCTCGTGATGTCCCAGCTGCGTGCTGCTCCGATCAAGCAGCCGCCCGGCAGCGAACCGCGAGGTTCGTTGACGGCCCGCGAGCTCGAGGTGGTCGATCGCTTGCGGAACGGCCTCACCTACGAGGAGGTGGGGGCCTCGCTCGGCGTGTCGACCAACACGATCCGGACGTACATCCGATCCGTGTACGACAAGCTCCAGGTCTCGACGAAGACCGAGGCGGTGCTCGAAGCCCTGCGCCGCGGCTGGCTGGTCTAGGTGCCGACCAGCGATGGAT
>JAGSPR010000696.1 GCA_018262455.1 Deltaproteobacteria bacterium
CGGGGATCGTCCACCGCGATCTCAAGCCGCACAACCTGTTCCTCACCGACGCGGGCGTGTGGAAGGTGCTCGACTTCGGCGTCGCGATCCTCGCGGACAACACCGGCACGCTGACCCAGGGCGGGGTGATCGGCACGCCCGCGTACATGGCGCCAGAGCAGGCGAAGGGCCAGCCGGTCGACCACCGCGCCGATGTCTACGCGCTCGGCGCGGTGATCTATCGCTGCCTGACCGGGCGCGTGCCGTTCATCGCCAAGGACACCCCCGCGCTGCTCTACGCGGTCGTCCACATCATGCCGCTGCGCCCGACGGCGTTCGGGCCGATCGCACCCGAGATCGAGGCGCTCCTGACGATCTCCCTCGCCAAGGAACGCGACCGGCGGTTCCAGACCACGGCCCAGCTCGCCGAGAGCTATGCGCTCGCCGAGCGCGGCATGTTCCCGCCGGCCCATATCAATCGCGCGCGCGCGCTCGTGCAGGCGTGCCCGTGGACCGAGCCCGAGCTGGCCGACCTGAAGCGTGAGTCGAAGAAGAAGCTCGCGTAGGCCCTAGCCAGCCGAGATCCGGCGGGCGAGCTCGGCGTCCTGCAGCTCGTGCGGCAACAGGCAGACCTGGACGAGCCAGTCGGTCGCGCACACTTGCTCGAGGCCGCCGCCTTGCTCCTGCTTCCAGCGCAGGAGCACGGCGGGTGACGCGCGGTCGACGACGCGGATCAGGTTGTTGACGTAGCCCTCGCTCTTGGCGAGCTCGCGCGCGATCCGAGGGCCGCTCCACCCCTTGTCGCGACGGAGCTTGCACCACAGCGCCAGGTCACATGTGCCATCGAACCCGATCACGATCGAACCTCGACGTTGCGTGTCGCCAGGGAGACGCCCGCGGTGGGGCGTTCATTCCATGTAGGCGACCGAGCGCGTGTTCTTACATCCATCCGCGCGGAAGGCGGCCGACTCCCTGATCGTGACCCGCTCCGTCCTCGCCGCCGTCCTCGTCCTCGCCCCCACCCTGGCCGCCGCGGCGCCCTACGACGTCGTCGTCGGCGACGACACAGGCGCCGGCTTCGTGCTCGCCCGCCAGGAGGTGCCGACGCCGCCGCCGACGGGTGCACGCGCGCTATCGCGCATCATCTATCTCAACCGCCACGGCGTCACGATCACGCCGGGCTCGAGCGATGCCCGGATCAACCGGTCGTCGGTGGCGTCTCAACCGACGACGATCCCCGGCTGGGCCCCGCCCGCCGACGTGTGGGCCGACACGGTCGCGTGCCTCGAGGGGATGTTCGCGCCGTTCGACGTCGTGCTGACCGAGATCGATCCGGGCGCCGCGCCGCACGTCGAGGCGGTGTTCGGCGGCACCCCGAACCTACTCGGGCTCTCGTCGCGGATCGCCGGCGTCGCGCCGCTGTCGCAGTCGTGCGGCGTGGTCGAGAACGCGATGGTGTTCACCTTCGCGGAGATCCTCGTGCAGGAGGGCCAGGTCGTCTGCGAGACCGCGGCCCAGGAGATCGCGCACGCCTATGGCCTCGACCACGAGCTGCTCCCCGCTGATCCGATGTCCTACCTCCGTCATGCTGGCGAGCGCACGTTCCAGAACGAGATGGCGTCGTGCGGCGAGGCGACCCCGAGGCCGTGCGGGCTCGGCCCCACGTCGTGTCGTCCCGAGCAAAACTCGTACGCGCTCCTCCTCGAGCGCCTCGGCCCGACCACCGCCGAGCCGACCGAGGGCTCGATCAAGCCGGCGATCGCGCCGACGGACGACGCGCCGACGGAGGTCGGCTGCAGCACCGGTGGTCCGGGCGCCGGCCTCGCGATCGGCCTCGCCGCGCTGCTCGCGCGCGGGCGCCGTCGCGCTACAGCGCCCGCTTCGCGGCGGTGAACACCGCATCGAGCATCGGCTCGGTGAGGCGGCCGGTGAACGTGTTCTGCTGGCTGACGTGATAGCTGCCGAACAGCCGCCACGGTCCGATCGTCGCCGTCGCGCCGTGCCCGAACTTCGGCCGCGGCGTGCCGATCGGGTGGCCGAGCTGGCCGGCGGCGAGGAGGAAGCCGTCCCACGCGAACGCGCCGAGCGCGAGGATCACGCGGAGGTTCGGCAGCAAGGCGAGCTCGCGCCCGAAGAACGGGAGGCAGCGATCGCGCTCGGCCGGTGATGGTTTGTTGCCCGGGGGAGCGCAGCGCACGATGCACGCGACGTACGCATCGGTCAGCACGAGGCCGTCGTCCCGGGAGGTCGACGTCGCCTGGCTGGCGAACCCGGCGCGGTGGAGCGCGCCGTACAGCCAGTCGCCCGAGCGGTCGCCGGTGAACACGCGCCCGGTCCGGTTGCCGCCGTGTGCCGCCGGCGCCAGCCCGACGACGAGGAGCCGCGCCCGCGGATCACCGAAGCCCGGCACCGGCTTGGCCCAGTACGCCTCGTCGACAAACCGCCTCGGCGGATCGGCGGCCGCCGCCTCGCGACAGCGCACGAGCCGCGCGCACCTGCGGCAGCTCGTGATGTCAGCGGTCAGCGCGCGCAGGGTCGACACCCAGGGAGTGTAGGCGTCGCAGCTGCGAAGCGCGCGCCTCGCGAGACGCCGAGGCTTCGGATGCGATGCGACACGCCCGCGACTGTCGCACGCGGTGTGTCACGGCCCTTGATCATCGACACGTGTACGCGTGCGCGCGCGTCCGTTACTCGATGAGAGATGCATTCGAGAACGAGCTGGTTCATCGCGGCGGCGATCGCAAGCAGCGCGGGGAGCGCCTCCGCGCAATCCGTGACCACGGGCGCGGTCCAAGGTCGCGTGGTCGACAAGGCGACGAAGGAGCCGCTCGCCGGTGTCACCGTCGTCGCGATCGGTGCGTCG
>JAGSPR010000326.1 GCA_018262455.1 Deltaproteobacteria bacterium
CGTCTCGGTCCTCGCGGCATTGCCGCTCGAGCTTCGCTCTCGCTTTGCCGTCTCGGTCCTCGCGGCATTGCCGCTCGAGCTTCGCTCTCGCTTTGCCGTCTCGGTCCTCGCGGCATTGCCGCTCGAGCATGACACAGCTTCGTCATCCCGCCTCCGGATAGCGCCGGCGCCGGCGGGTGCTGATCGCGACCTCGGTCACGAGCAGCATCAGCGCCGCGAACAGAAACGGCTGGTAGATGTCGCGCATCTCCTTGACCCGCTTGGTGGCCAGGCCGCGGTTCACCGCACGCAGCGCCTCGACGATCGGCATCGGATCGACCTCGCCCTTCTCGGCTGCCTGGAGGTAGCGGGCCTCGTCCCCGCCGGCCGCCGCGATCGCCTTCATCCCGGCGTCGTCACGCTTCGATGTCACGGTCGTGCCATCCGGCAGCACCTTGGCCTGGCTCGTCCGCTTGCCGCTGAACGGATCGATCTCGTGCACCACGCCTCCGGCGGTCGTTCCGACGCCAACGATGAACACCGCGATCCCGAGCTCCCGCGCCGTCGCCACTTCGCGCACGGTCGCGGCGTCGGCTTCGCCGCCATCGGTCAAGATCACGATCGCCTTGCCCCGCTCGACCTGCTGCTCGAGCTGGTCATCTTCGGGGACCGCCTTGTCGGTCCCGGGATCGAGGCTCTCGCCCCGCAGGGGATCGCCGCCATGCCCGCGCCGGCCGATCCTCGCGCAGCCGAGGTCCTCGTAGAGGTCCGGCCTCAGCATGCACCGCGAGACGCGGAACACCTCGGCGAGGTTCGAGCCCGGCGGCAGATCGTTGGGTCCGAGATCGGACAGGAACCGGCTCGCCACCTGGTGATCCTCGGTGAGCGGGAAGTGGGCCGCGGCACCGGCGAACACCACGGGGCCGACGCGATCCCCGGGCAGCTCCTCGATCAACGCCGACGCAAGCTCGCGCGCACGAGCCAGCCGTGACACCTCGGTGCCCTTGGCCTTCATCTCGACGGTCCCGCCGACATCATCGACCAGCATCGACTTCGATACGTCCACGGCGACCACGACATCGAGCCCGCGCAACTCGACCCGCCGCTTGCCCTCGATCTGCGGCCGGGCTGCCGAGAACAGCACGAGCGAGAGCCCGGCTGCCGCGATCAAGTCCTTGACGATCCGCCGGCCCGGCGACGCACTGGCGAGGACCTTGCCGATGACGGGGAGGTCGCCCAGCTTGCGGGTCAGGGTCTGGCGGCGCGCGTAGTCATAGACGTGCAGCGCGAACACGAACACCGGCGCCACGAACGCGAGGATCACGAGCTCGGGCGTCGCGAACGACAGCGTGAAGAACTTCACGGCAACCTCCGCAGCCGGGTGTGCGAGAGCAAGAGCTCGAGGGCGACGAGGATCGCCGCGATGATCGCGAACACGCCGAACAGCTGCTTGTCGGGCACGCGCTCGGTCCGTGTGCGCTTGGTCATGTCGAGCTTGCTGCGCACGACCTGGAAGCCCTTGTCGAACGACTCGTAGTCGGTCGCACGGAAGAACTCGCCACCCGTGAGCTGCGCGATGCTCTTGAGGGTCGCCGGATTGACCGACATCCCTCCGAACAGATCGCCCTCCTCGCGTCCGACGAGCACCGTGTAGACCGGGATGCCCATCTCCTTCGCGGTCCGCGCGGACTCGTCGGGACCAAACCGGGTAACCCAGTTGTTATCGCCGTCGGACAGCACGATCACGACCTTGTTGCGCTTCTTGCCCTCGCAGTAGCCCTTCGCCGAGCAGGTGAACTCGTCGGGGCACGTGTTCGGCGCGCCCGGAGCCGGATCGCACTGCCCGTCCGAGCGTCGCAGCGAGGCCAGCGCCATCGCGAGGCCATCGCCGATCGCGGTGCCGAGCTCCGGCACGTCGCCGATCGCGAGGTCGGCCACGACCTGCTCCACCATCTTGGTGTCGAGCGTCAGCGGGCATTGCAGCATCGCCTGCTGGCCGAAGATCACGAGCCCGATGCGGTCGTGCTTGGTAGTGCGGATGAATCGACGCACGACGCGCTGGGCGGCATCCATCCGGTCGCGAGGCAGATCGGTCTCCTCCATCGACTTCGACATGTCGAACACGATCATGATGTCGACCGAGTCCTCCTGATGGACGACCGTGCGGAACGTATAGGGCCGGGCGAGCGCGACGGCGAGCGCGACGATCGCGAGCACGCGGAACACGCTTGGCAGGTCCGAAAGCCACGCTCCGACGCCGCGAGCTCCGATCAGCTTGACCTGCGAGAAGCCCATCGCGGCCGAGCGCCGGCGCTGCAGGTGAAACGCGATGATCCCCACCAGTCCGGCTCCGGCGACCAGCACGATCGCGTGCCAGTCTTTCCACTCGATGCTCTCGGCACCGCGCTGGTAGCCGAGGTAGCGGATCGAGAACACCGCCAGCACCACCCCGAGGACCACGACCAGCAGCCAGGGCCAGATCGCGCGCACGACCGCGAGCACGCGCTGCTCGCTGCGTTCGGCGTCGTTCACGCAGCCTCCTGGTCGTCGTGGGTGCCGTCTGGCGTGGGATCTGGCGTGGGTGGCGTCGGATCTGGGGTGGGTGGCGTGAGTGTCGTGGGTGGCGTGGGTGCCGTGGGCCTCTGGGAGGCCGCCTGATGGAGCTGCGTCGTGGTGACCACCAGCGCACGCGCATCTTCGAGCGTCCGGCGGGCGTCCGCGCTCGAGCCCCGCACGCCGCCGTACTTCACGAGATCGCAGCGTTCGAGCCACACCTCGATGAGGCCATGTTCCTCGGCCGGAGCGACCGGCGGGGCGAGCCGCCGCAGCAGCTCGCTCGAGGTCAGATCCGAGGTGATCACGCGATACCGGCTGCCGATGTACTCGCGGATCACCTCGACCATCTCGGCGTGGCCTCGCTTGCGCGCGTCCTCGCGGTCCAGCACGCCTGACACCTCGATCTTGTGCAGCTTGTCGAGCGCACGCGCGCTCGGGGTGTCGAGCTGCCGGGGCACCGCGATCGCGCCGCCGCCGATCCGGATCGGGCGCCGCACGCGACCGCGCCGCCACTTCCATAACGCACCGAGGATCACGATCCCACCGAGGGTCCCGCCGCCGACCCACAGCCAGAACCAGTCGCGCGACAGCAGCACCACCGGCGAAGCCTGAGCGCGCATCGCCTTCGGATCGTCGACCACATCGCCGAGCGCACCGTCGACGCGCAGCTTCACCATGTTCGTCTCGATCTGGTCCGCGCGCCCGAATGCCGTGTACGTGACCGCGATCGGCGGCATGATGAGGTCACCGAGGTCCCAGGCGATCACCTCGAGCTGCCACTCGCGCGTCTTGCGGCCGTCGCCCGCGGGCTTGTCCTCCGACAGCTTGCGCGTGACCTCGAATCCCCCACCGAGCTCGATCGGCTCGCGCAGGTTGACCTCGACGCCCTCGCCGAACGTCGCAGTGATGAACAGCGTGAACTTGCCGCCCAGCCGCACCACCGTCGGGCTCGCGGCTGCGCTGACCTGCGGCGCGGCCGCGTCGGTGGGCAGCTGGATCACGCGGGGCCCCGAGCCCGAGCCCGAGCCCGGATCACCGGGTCCAGGCTGCGCCGACGCAACCACAGGCGCGAGCGCGACCGCGACTGCGCCTGCGAGCGCGACCGCGACGATCCCCCCCGACGAGCGTCGCATCAGTGCGCCATCCTCTTGGCGCGCGCCTTGAAGAACGCGATCAACGCGTCGACATACGACTCGTCGGTCCGGATCTCGACGACATCGACGTTGAGCCGGCGCAGGGCGGCATCTCGCACCATCGCCGCTCGCCGTGCGCGCTCGGCGAAGTCGCGGCCGGCGTGACCACTGGTGTCGATCTCGACGAGCTCGCCCGACTCGAGGTCCTCGAGCACGAGCAGGCCGACCCGCGGCAAGGCCTTCTCCAGCGGATCTCCGACGATGACCGGCACCAGCTCGTGCCGCTGGCGGGCGATCTGCATCGCGCGTTCCCAGCCCTCCGAGAGGAAGTCCGACACCAGGAACACGACCGATCGACGGCGCGCGATCTTGCCAAGGAGATCGAGCCCGACCGCGAGGTTCGTGCCGCGCGACGTCGGCTCGAACGCGAGGATCTCACCGATCACGCGCAGCACGTGGCGACGCCCCTTCTTGGGCGGCACATAGCGCTCGACCTTGTCGGTGATGATGTAGAGCCCGACGCGATCGTTGTTCTTGATCGCGGAGAACGCGACCACGGCGGCGAGCTCGGCAGCCAGATCCCGCTTGGACTCGCCCCGCGAGCCAAAGTAGCCCGACGCGCTCATGTCGATGACGAGGTTGACCGTGCGGTCGCGCTCCTCCACGAACTGCTTGATGTGCGGCATGTTCATGCGCGCGGTGATGTTCCAGTCGATCGAGCGCACGTCATCGCCGGCGTAATACTGGCGGACATCGCTGAAGATCAGGCCGCGCCCCTTGAACACGGAGTGGTATTGCCCCGAGAGCTGCTCGGTCACCAGCCGGCGCGCGGTGATCTCGATCTTGCGCGCCTTCTTGAACAGCTCTGCGGTGGACAGCGCCATCGCTAGTTGAACCCTCTCGCGCTCGCTCGGCCGGGAGCTGGAGGCACGTCAGGGCACCGGCAAGTATTCGAAGATGCGCCGGATGACATCCTCGGACGAGACCTCCTCGGCCTCTGCCTCGTACGACACCGCCACCCGGTGACGCATCACGTCGAGCGCGATGGCCTTGATGTCGTCCGGGGTCACGTACGCACGATGCCGGATGAACGCGTGGGCCCGCGCCGCGGAGGCCAGACACAGCGTCGCGCGCGGCGAGGCGCCGATCTCGATCAGCTGGCCGAGCTCGCCGAGCCCGTAGTCGCGAGGCCGGCGCGTCGCCTGGACGATGTGCACGATGTAATCGCGCACGCGATCGTCGATGTAGATCGAGCCCACCACTCGGCGCGCCATCCGCACCTGCTCGATCGAGGCGACCTCGCTCGCGAACGGCACGTCGAGCGAGCTCATCCGATCGAGCATCGCGCGTTCGTCCGCCGCGGTCGGATAGCTGACCTTGATCAGGAGCATGAACCGATCGAGCTGCGCCTCGGGGAGAGGGAACGTGCCTTCCTGCTCGATCGGGTTCTGGGTCGCCAGGACGAGAAACGGATCGGGCAGCGGGTGCGTCATGTCACCGATCGTGACCTGGCGCTCCTGCATCGCCTCGAGGAGCGCGGACTGGACCTTCGCCGGGGCGCGGTTGACCTCATCCGCGAGCACCAGGTTCGCGAACAGCGGGCCACGCTTCTGCGTGAATTGCCCGGTATGCATGTTGTAGATGATCGTGCCGGTGATGTCGGCCGGGAGCAGGTCAGGCGTGAACTGGATGCGTGAGAACGAGGCGTTGATCGTCTGCGCCAGCGTCTTGACCATCAGCGTCTTCGCCAGGCCGGGAACCCCCTCGATCAAGCAATGCCCCCCGGTCAGCAGGCCGATCAGGACGCGCTCGACCATCTCCCGCTGCCCCACCACGACCCTGCCGACCTGGGCGAACACGTCGTCGAGGAACGCACTGGTCGCCTTGACCTCCTCGGTCAGCTGGTGGACGTCGACGGTGGGGGCCGCCACGTGTGGCCCCGATGGATGCTCGCCGATCGGCGGGGGCTCGGCCGGCTGCGGGGGCTGGGCCGGCGGAAACGGATCGCGCAGGGTGTCCATGGACCTCAAAACGATTGCACGGATCGTGGGCGCGTGCCCGGCGTTTTCCCACGAGATGACCGCCCCACGGCCATCCCTTGCGCGTGTGTGAGATAGTGCCGGCCATGGCGGATCAGCCTGCGGCCACTCTCGACCCGGTCGATTTCTCGACGCACGTCCTGTCCCTGGCGTCGACGGCGCTCATCGCCATGGGCAAGATGCCCGCGCCCGATGGCGCGGCGTTGCCGCTCGATCTCGAGACCGCACGTCACCTCATCGATGTGCTCGGCATGCTCGAACAGAAGACGCGCGGCAACCTCGACGAGGCCGAACAGAAGTTACTGGGGAGCCTGACGTACGATCTCCGAGTCGCCTATGTCGACGCGCAGAACGCAGCCGGTGGGTGATGAGGGGTTTGGACGCGGGTCTGGCAGCAACCCTCGGGCTCGTCGCGTTATTCGGCGCGTGTCGCGAGCGAGAGGCGATTGTCGACGCGCCTGCCGGGCCCGCTAGCTCGAGCCCGACCGCCGCGCGCATCCTGTATCCGAGCGCTCCGGCGTCGTTCGTCGAGCTGGTCGCCAGCGCACGCCACGGCATCGTCGGCATCCGGTCCGCGACGCCGGTCAAGTCCGGCCCCGCGGCGATGTTCCCGGGCGCTCCCGACTCCGCCGCCGACGTCTCGCTGGGGACCGGGTTCCTGATCGAGGCCAGAGGCGTCTACGTGCTCACGAACGATCACCTCGCCGCCGCTGCCAGCGAGCTGCGCGTCGTGCTCCCGGATGGCAGCGAGGTCCCCGCCAAGGTGCTCGGTCGCGACGTCCGGCTCGACCTCGCGCTGCTCTCGATCGACGCACCGCGACTTCGCCCGCTGCAGCTCGGCGACTCCGACGAGCTCCGCGTCGGCGAGTGGATCGTCGTGCTCGGCGACCCGTTCGGGGACGAGGTCAGCGCCTCGGCCGGGATCGTGTCCGCCACCGGGCGTGAAGCCGCCGGGTCGCTGGTGCAGGGGCGCGCCATGGGTCATCGGACGTACCTCCAGACCGACGCCCGCATCCACCGCGGCAACACCGGCGGCCCCGTGCTCGACACTGCCGGCCAGGTGGTGGGTGTCGCGGTCGCCTCGAGCGACCGCCCCGGCGAGCTGTCGTTCGCGATCCCGATCAACCGGGTCAAGGAGATCGTCGATGCGCTCCGTGACTACGGTCAGGTGTCGCGGGGCTGGCTCGGGGTCCTCGTCAAGCCGGTGACCCCCGAGCTCGCGCAATCCCTGTCCTTGCCGAAGACGGCGGGCGCGCTCGTCACCGAGGTCAAGGCCGGATCGCCTGCGGCGCGCTCGGCGCTCCGCTCGGGCGACGTGATCCTGAAGTGGGGAGATCGCGAGATCGACCATCGATCACTGCCCTGGATCGTCGCCGGCACGCCGGTCGGTCGCCCGACCGAGGTCGTCGTGTGGCGCAACCACGCCGAGCTCAAGATCTCGGTCGTCACCGACAAGATGCCCGAGTAGCTGGGCCGAGCGTCGCTCGTCGGTCAGTTCAAGCTGTCGTCGCCCGCCGCCAGGAACCGGGCGAACACCGTCTTGCGCCCCAGCGAGCCGAAGTCGACGACGACCTTCTGGTCCTTGCCCGACCCGGCGACCGCCACCACGCGCCCCGCACCGAGAGTCGAGTGCGAGACCGGCGCACCGATCGTGAAGGTGTCCCTGGCGGCGCCGTCGCTGTCGAGCTGGTAGATCGGCTCGTCCTCCTCCTCGGGTCGCTGATCGAGCTCGTCGCGCCCGCGGCCGCGCCCTGCCCCGCCCATGCTCGCGGGTCGCCGCCACTGCCCGCTCGCAGCTGGCGGGGTGAAGTTGCCGTCGACCACGCGCGGGCCAGTCGGGACCATCCGAGCCCGCGCGGCGACCGGCGAGCTCGCGAGACAGCTCGGCGGGATGTCGTCGAGGAAACGCGATGGATCCTGGAACCGAGTATCGCCCCAGACCCGCCGCGAGCGAGCATGGGTCAGCACGAGGCGGTCGCGCCCGCGCGTGATCGCGACGTAGGCGAGCCGGCGCTCCTCCTCCAGCGCGG
>JAGSPR010000697.1 GCA_018262455.1 Deltaproteobacteria bacterium
GGGCAAGGGCTTCGAGCTCGGCGTGCGGTTCCAGCTCGCGAGCGGACGTCCGGACACGCCGGTGATCGGCTCGACGTACGACGCGGACACCGGCAACTATGTCCCGGTCCGCGGCGCGCTCCGTTCGACGCGCACGCCGCTGTATCGCCAGCTCGATGTCCGCGCGGAGAAGGTCTGGCTCTACAACACGTGGAGCCTCGGCCTCTACATCGACATCATCAACGTCACCAACGCCGAGAACGTCGAGGCGATCCAGTACGACTACCGCTATCGCGAATCGTCGCCGGTGACCGGCTTCCCGATCCTGCCGACGCTCGGCCTCCGGGGGACCTGGTGAAGCGCCTCCTCCCCGCCGCCGCGCTGCTCGCGGGATGCACCTCGTTCGAGGACCCGACGATCGTTCTCGATCTGCGCGTGCTCGCGATCACCGCGGACATCCCGGATCAGCTCGTCGATGTCGACCTCGAGATGCCGATGCCGGCCGAGATCCTCCAGCAGCTGCAGCCGACGAACGTGTGCGCGCTGGTCTCGGATCCCGCGCAGGACCGCGCGCTGCGCTGGTCGATGACACTGTGCCTTCTCGACGAGGAGGGCCGCTGCGATCGCGCGCAGCCGTTCGTCGAGCTCGGCGCCGGGGTGATCGCGGATCCCGAGACGTCGGCGGTGGCGCAGCGACCGTGCAGCATGATCGAGCCCACCGCATATGGCGCGACGATCCTGGCGATGCTGCGCGCGGCGGTCGAGGCGAACCCGGTGCAAGCGCTGGGAGGGATCGACTATACGGTCGGGTTCACCGTCGGCGCGATCGACGATCGCTCGACCGACGTCTACGCGACCAAGCACCTGCGCGTGTCGCCGCGGATCCCCGCGGATCGGCGTGCGAACGTCAATCCGCGGTTCGACTTCGTCGACGCCGCGCTCCTCTCGGGAGGTTCGGTCGTCCTCCCGGGGAACGGCGGAACGGGCGGGCGGTGTGCGGAGCTCGGGCCGTTCGAGGTTCCCGAGGTCAGGCCCGGCGCGCGCATGACGCTGTTCCCGATCGAGCCGGTGGGGATGCGCGAGGACTACGTCGTGCCGACGCTCGACGGCAAGACGGCGATGCTCACGGAGACGGTGACCTACCAGTGGTTCGCCACGTACGGCGCGTGGTCGGACGAGTTCACCGGCGGCGGACACGACGTGCTCGGCAACCAGTCCCTGCTCGGGAGCGACTGGCTGGCTCCCTCCGACGTCGCGGGCCCGCTCGATGTCTCGCTGTGGATGATCCAGCGCGACGAGCGGTACGGGGCGCGGTTCTTCGAGACGTGCGTGAGGGTCAGGCGATGAGCCGCCTCTGGATCGCCGGGGTACTGGCGGTGGTCGCCGGCTGCTCCTCGTTCGAGGACGAGGACATCGTGATCGATCTGCGCGTGCTCGCGATCGCGGCGACGCCACCCGAACAGGTCGTCGCGATCGATCTCTCGGCGCCGCAGAACCCGGTACAGCTGCTCCAGCAGCTCGTGCCGACGCGAGTCTGCGCGCTGGTCACGGACCCCGCGTTCGAGCGTCGGGTGCACTACCGGTTCACGCTGTGCGTGTACGGCGACGGTGCGCGGTGCGGCGACGTGATGGCACCGCTCGACTCCGGGACGATCGAGGACCCCGACACCGCGCCGCTCGTGCAGACGCAGCTGTGCACGTCGGTGGAGCCGAACGGCAACTTGCTCGGCGTGCTCACCGAGACGCTCGAGGGAGATCCGTTCGCAGGGCTCGGCGGCCTCGACTACCTCGTCCAGCTCTCCGTGGGCGGTGAGGGAGACGAGCCCGCGCGCGACGCGTTCGCCGCGAAGACGCTGCGCGTAGCACCGAAGATCCCGGTCAGCCGCGAGGCGAACCTCAACCCGACGCTCGACGGGATCGAGGCCAGCCTCGGCGAGGCGGCGCCCGTCCGCCTCGCGCTCGGCCGCTGCGTCGATCAGGCGCAGCCGCTCGAGATCGCCCCGAACACGCGGATCAAGCTGACACCGATCGAGGCGCCCTCGGCGCGCGAGAGCTATGTCGTCCCGACGATCGACGGCCGAACGATGATGTTCACCGAGAGCCTGACGTACCAGTGGCTCGCCACGGCAGGCGGCTTCTCGCAGGGCTCGACCGGCGGAACGCGCGACATCTCGGGTAGCTTCCCCGACCTGTTCACCGAGTATCGCGCGCCGAACGCGGATGACCTCGACGGCCCGACCGACATCCAGCTGTGGATCGTGCAGCGCGACGAGCGCTACGGCGCCATGTGGTACGAGACCTGCGTCCGCGTCACGCCGTGACCTTACCGCAGGCGTCGCACAGCCCGCGGACGTGGACCTCGACCTGGCGCTGACGCACGGCGCGCGGCGCCCGCGCGCGACGTACGGCGAGCTCGAGCTCGGGCAAGCACTCCACGGTGCCGCACTCGGTGCAGACGAAGTGCGGGTGCGCGGTCTCGTGGCCCTCGGTGACCGCCTCGAACCGCCACACGTGATCGCCGACGTCGGTGCGGCGCGCGAGGCCGGCCTCGGCCAGGTCGATCAGGTTGCGGTAGATCGTCGCGCGGTCCCATGTCTGCGTCGAGAGGCGGTCGGCGACATCGCCGTGGGACATCGGGGCGGCCCGGGCCCGCAGCACCTCGAGCACCGCGAGGCGAGCCGGCGTCGCCCGCAGGTCGCGGGCGCGCAGCGCGGACCGCAGCTCGTCGACGTTCTTCGCCATGGCGCTCCACTGTACGATACCGTGAACGAGATGTCCCTGCGCAGTCGGATCGAGACCCTGGTCCGCGTGGCACCGCCCGAGGAGGTCGCGGATCGCGGCCCC
>JAGSPR010000698.1 GCA_018262455.1 Deltaproteobacteria bacterium
CGCCGCGCTCGACCCAGAACACGCCTTGTGCACTGGCCACGAGTCCCCACGGATACGCCTGACCACCCTGGATCGACACGTCGATCGTCGGCGAGCCGTGCGCGTCGCCGAAGATCGCCGAGGTCACCGAGGCCGACGCGACATCGAGCGTCGCGCGCCACGGCTCGGCGGTCAGCTGATCGGCACCGCTCCGGGTGGTCCCCGCGGCGGATCCGACGACGAAGATATACGTGTCGCCCGCGGTCAAGATACCCGGCGGAATCGTCAGCGACGTGTTGCTCGTCGTGAAGCTCGCGACTCGCTGGCCGCGAGTCTGGTTGCCGGCGTCGGCGAACAGTCTGCGGGCGACGACCGTGTACCGGATCGGAGCGGGGACGTCCGGTCCGGTACCGCTCGCCGGCGCGATCTGCGGGATGATCTCCGGGGCATCCCAGGTGATCGTCGGGGTCGTGCCGAGGTTGGTGGCCGAGCCCGCATAGAATGGGTGGCCGTCCACGACGATGTTGCGCGGCGCCGTGAGCTTCGGTGTCACCACCTGGCCGTCGAGCTGGTCGGGTGTGGTGACCCAGTCCATCATCTGCGCTCCGCGGCTCAGGTTCGCGAGCCCCACGGTATCGGGGAGCTGATAGTCGACGTAGCTCCTCCATCCGACATACCCCAGCAAGCCCCATTGCCCCCCGAGCGCCGCCGGCGAGCCGTAGCTCATCGTGCCGGTATCGAGGTCTTCGCCCACTCGGTCGAACACCAGCAGAAGGTCGGCATTGGCGTTGTAGAACCCATCGGCGGCGTTGCCGGCCTGAGCGAGGACACCGATGAACCCGCCGCACATGCCCTCGCAGTAGGGGTTCGCGGTCGGATGACCGTACTGGGCGACCTTGGCCGCCCATTGACTCCCCTTGTAGTTGACGGCGAGCGAGTTGCCCGACGCGATGTCCGTGGTCAGCACGACCGAGGCCGCCGTGTGCCCGCTGATCGCCATGTCGAGCGAGGAGAACTCGCCGATCCGCGACATCGCCTGGTAGGGGACGTTGTTCGCGCTGGTCGTCGCCCGGAGCTGGGCCATGAACGCGCGGTGACCGTCCGAGGTCCGGATCTGCTGTGGCGGCTCGCTGCCGCCGCTCGTGAAGTCTTGCATCGGGAACGAGCTCGTGGTCGACGTGTCCCCGGGCTGGATCGGCGAGCTGACCTCTGCCTGGAATCGCCAGACGTTCGCTTCGGTCGAGAAGAACTCCAGCTGATCACCAGCCTGCCACGGCAGGATCCCCGTCACCGTCAGATCGAGGGCCGCATCGTCGGCGAGCTCGTGGCGTTGAGCGAGCGGGAGGCCTCCCCGGTTGACGCCGAGATCCGAGATCTGGGCCGATGTGACGAGGTAGTCGGTACCGACGCGCAAGAAGTAGTCGCCACCGGTCGGCACGTTCTCGATCCGGAAGAAGCCGGGGACGTCGGGGTCATCGGGCGAGGCGGGCAAGTGCGCGTATCCGCCATTTCCGTCGCCGACCAGCGCTTCGATGTCGCCGAGAGAGACCACCGATGGCTCGCTGACCCGGTCGGCAGGGTCAGACGTGATCCATGTGGTCGCGGCGTGGCCGCGGATCGGAGGCGCGTGCACCGGCGCCCCGACCTGCGCGAGCGAGAAGTGGAACGTCGATGCCGTGATCGATCCGCCGTCGACCGTGCCGCCGATCTCTTCGAACACCGACGAATTCAACTTCGTCCAGTACACCGACGCGGCGGTCATGCCAGCGGGTAGCGGCAGCGTGACCTGAACAGGTCGCACGAACACGGTCCCCTCCGGCTCGAAGGCGTAGACCGGCCCCGAGCCGATGCTGGGATCCGGATCGAGCGTCGTCGTGGTGATCGTGATCGTGGTGTTCTGATCGACGGCGCCATACGGGACAATGACCTTGAGGCCGTCACCGGTCGTGATCGTGCCCCCCGTGACGCCGACCGTCGCGCTGGCCGTCGCGCACTTCTTCTTGTTCGGCTTCTTGGCGCACTTGTCCTTGAGCTTGTCCTTGTTGCCGTCGTCGGTCTTGAGGGCAACGCCGACCTCGACATCCTCGTCGGTCGATCCGAAGCACCCTGCCAACACGACCATCACCAACACGCCAGCGAGTTGCTTCACCTGTGACTCCTCTTGGAGGCCCCACACTAGGGATCCGACATCGAGTTGTGGTGACGATCTGGGGTAGCAGTCGGCTAGCTGCGCGTGCCCGGGATCGGGAGTCGAGTCGAATGCGCGAGCGCCGAACGACAACGAGACGCGCGGTTTCAGGCCTCGCCGCGCTTCTCGACGAGCTGGATGCCCAGGCTCTTCAACAGATCGTTCGGCGAGGTCCCGCCGATCTGCACGATGACGCGGTCGTTCGGGACATCGATGGTCCCCGCCCTGCTCTGCAGCACGACGTGGTGGTCGGCGATGCGCACGACCTCCGTGCCGAGGTACGGCACGATCATCTGTTGGGCGATCAGCTCGTCCATCCGCTTGCGCACCGAGCCGCGCAGCCGGTGGAGCTCGGCGCGCCGGTAACTGAGCCCGACGCTCTTGCACAGCTTCGATTCGGCGAGCGCGATCGCGCAGTCGGCCGCCGCGTTCCCTCCGCCGACGACGAGCACGTGCTTGTCGGCGAACGGCTCGGGCTCGAGGAGGCGGTAGGCGACCTTCGACAGCTCCTCGCCCGGGACTCCGAGCTCGCGGGGCGCGCCGCGGCGACCGAGCGCGAGCACGACGGATGCGGCGCGGTCGCGGAACCCGTTCGTGCCGATCACCCGCCAGCGATCGCCTTCGTGCGTGATGTTCTCGACGCGGACACCCTCGTG
>JAGSPR010000327.1 GCA_018262455.1 Deltaproteobacteria bacterium
GCGGTCGACAGGTGGATGAATCCCTCGGCCCCGAGCGAAGCCGCGCGGTACTCGCCCGCGTGCTGCGCGGCCGCCCAGGCGGCACGGGTCGTGATGTGGAAGACCGGCGGCGTCATCGCGGTCCCAGCGCGAGCGTCATCGAGATCTCGTCGATCCGCTGACCGTCGACCCGGAACCGATCGCGGATCGTGGTCAGCTCGACGAATCCAGCCGAGGCGTAGAGCGCTCGCGCCCGGACGTTGTCCGCGAACACGCCGAGGTCGACCCACGCGAGCTCGAGCCTGCGCGCGGCGGCGATCGCGGTCTCGAGCAGGGCCCTGCCGTGCCCCTTGCCACGCTCGGCGCGCTCGATCCCCATGCCGAGGATGGTGCGGTGAGACTCGGCCGCCATCCGGCCACCGTGGAGGTCCACGTGTCCGCGGATCGAACCGTCGAGCACGAGGCCCCACGTCCGCATCCAGAGCGGCTCGTCGGGGCGACGCGCCCACGCGGCGCGATGGCGATCGATCGTACCCGCCGCGTCGAACGGCTCGCTGGGAGACCGCGGGCTCGACACCGCCTCGCCGTCGTGTCCGGCCTGGCCGACGTGACGGCGCAGATGCTCGCAGAGGGCTGGCAGATCCGCTTGGGTCAGCAGCGTGATCATCTCCGAATCGTACACGCGTCGCGCCCGCTTGATCGCCGGGCCACGCGAGACGATCCTCGGAGCATGACCTCACCGTGGCGGCTCGATGGCAAGTCCGCGCTCGTGACCGGCGGGAGTCGCGGCATCGGCCGGGCGGTCGCCGCGGAGCTCGCGGAGCTCGGGGCCCGCGTGATGATCATCGCGCGCTCGCAGGACGGCCTGGACGAAGCCACCCGCGCGCTCGGGGTCACCGGCATCGCCGCCGATGTCACCACCGCCGTCGATCGCGCACGCATCGTGGCGTTCGTCCGCGACCACGGGCCGCTCGACATCCTGGTCCACAACGCGGGCAGCAACGTGCGGTCGCCCCTGGTCGGCTACGACGACGCCACGATCGAGCGGCTGATCGCGCTCAACCTGACCTCGCCGCTCCTGCTGTCGCGCGACCTCCATCCGTCCCTGCGCGCGGCCACCGCCGCGAGCGTCATCCACGTCGGATCGGTCGCAGGTCACGTGGCGCTGCCCACCGGCGTCGCCTACGCCGCCGCGAAGGCCGGGCTCGCCCAGGCCGCGCGGACGCTCGCGCTCGAGTGGGCGAAGGACGGCATCCGCGTCAACACCATCGCTCCGTGGTACACGCGGACGCCGCTCGTCGAGCCCGTGCTGTCGCGGCCCGAGGCGCTCGCCGCGATCCTCGCCCGCACGCCGCTCGGGCGGATCGCCGAACCCCGCGAGGTCGCCACCGCGATCGCGTTCCTGGCGATGCCCGCGGCGTCCTACATCACCGGCCAGTGCCTCGCCGTCGATGGCGGGATGACGATCCAGGGCCTCGCTCCCAGCTGATCGGGCTCACTTGCCGTGGAACTTGCCCGACCTGCGTTCGGTGAACGCGCGCAGGCCTTCCTGCATGTCCTCGCTGGCCATCAGCGGCTGGAGATCGGGGAGCAAGCGGGCTGCCGCGGAGGCCTCGGCCTCGGGCAACGCCGCGCGCGAGGATGCGAGCGTGGCGTAGACGCCGAGTGGCGCCTGCTGCGCGATCACCTCGGCGAGCGCGAGGGCGCGGTCGAGTTGCCGGCCGGGATCGACGACCTCCTGGATGAAGCCGATGCGGAGCGCCTCGGCGGCGTCGAACTCCTCGCCCGTGAGGAGCCAGCGCATCGCGTTACCCCAGCCGACCTCGCGAGGGAACCGCAGGGTGGCACCGCCGACCGGATAGATCCCGCGCTTGATCTCGATCTGACCAAACCGCGTCGAGCGGGCGGCGATCCGGATATCGGTGGCGAGCAGGAGCTCGATCCCGATCGTGTAGCAGATGCCCTGGACGGCCGCGACGATCGGAGCGCGCAGCCGGGGCCCGGTCAGCCCCAGCGGATCGAGCCCGCCGTCCGGGATGTGGAACTTGCCGCTCGCGAACACCGGGGCCCACTGCACCAGATCCAGCCCGCCGGTGAAGTGGTCGCCGAGCGCGTGGAGCACGCCGACCCGCAGCTCGGGATCGCGATCGAGCTCGCCGTACGCGCGGCACAGCCCGTCCCACAGCGGGAGATCGAACGCGTTGCGCTTCGCCGGGCGATCGAGCCCGATCAAGAGGACGTTGCCGCGACGATCGAGCTGGACCTGGCCTGTCGTCATGGGCCCGCTACCAGAGCTTGACGCGCTTGTCGGGCTCGAGGAACAGCTTGTCCGTGGCCGCGGGCTTGAACGCGTCGTACCAGGCATCGAGGTTACGCACCACCGAGGTCCGGAACTCCGACGGGCTGTGCGAGTCGGTGACGAGCCGGTTCGCGAACTCCTGATCGCGGTACAGCCGGCGCCAGACCTGCGCCCAGCCGAGGAAGAACCGCTGATCGCCGGTCAGGCCGTCGATGACCGCGGCCTCCTTGCCGTCGAGCGACAGCTTGTACGCGTTGTACGCGACCGTGAGGCCCGCGAGGTCCGCGATGTTCTCGCCGAGCGTCAGCTCACCCTTCACGCAGAGGGCGGGCTTGCCCTTGCCGGCCGGGACCGGGCAGTACGCGCTGTACTGCGCGACCAGCTTGCTCGTCGCGGTCTTGAACTTGGCCGCGTCGGCCTTGGTCCACCAGTTCTTGAGCGCGCCGGTGGCGTCGTACTGGCTGCCCTGATCGTCGAAGCCGTGGCTGATCTCGTGGCCGATAACCGCGCCGATGCCACCGTAGTTGGCCGCGTCGTCGGCGTTCGGATCGAAGAACGGCGGCTGCAGGATCGCGGCCGGGAACACGATCTCGTTGAGGCTCGGGTTGTAGTAGGCGTTGATCGTCATCGGGGTCATGCCCCACTCGTCGCGATCGACCGGCTTGCCGAGCTTGGCGAGCCGGCGGTCGTACTCGAACGCCGCGGCGCGCGCGGCGTTGCCCACGGGATCACCGGCGACGACCTCGAGCGTGGAGTAGTCGCGCCAGTGCTTGGGGAAGCCGATCTTCGGGTTGTACGTCGCGAGCTTCGCCTTCGCCTTGGCCTTGGTCGGCTCGCTCATCCAGGCGAGCGCATCGAGCCGCTGGCCCATCGCGACGAGCAGGTTGCGGACGAGCTGATCGGCGCGCGCCTTGGTCTGGGCCGTGAAGTACTTGTCGACGTAGATCTTGCCAACGGCCTCGCCCATCGCGCCGGTCACCTCGTCGACGCCGCGCTTCCAGCGGTCCTTGATCTGCGGGGTGCCCGAGAGCGTCTTGCCGTACATCTCGAACTGCGTGTCGACGAACTTCGCCGACAGATAGGGCGCCGCGTCGGTCAGCAGGTGCAGCGTCAGGTAGTCCTTCCAGACCTCGAGCGGTTGGCTCGCCACGAGCTTGGCGGTCGCCGCGACCGGACCCGGCTGGTTGAGGTTGACGTTGGCCTGACCATCGAGGCCGGCCGCGTGCAGCCAGACCTTCCAGTCAACGCCCGGCGCTTGCTTCTGCAGCGCCGCGATCGTCATCTTGTTGTAGGTCTTCTGCGGATCGCGGTTCTGGATCCGCGTCCAGTGCGTGGCCGCGAGCTTCTCCTCGAGGGCGTACACGGCCGCGCCGCGCTTGTCGGCGTCCTTGGTGCCGACGAGCCCGAGCATCGTGATGATGTACTTCTTGTAGCCGTCGCGCACCGGCGCGAACTGCTTGGCCTTGACGTCGTACATGTCGCGATCGGGAAGGCCCAGGCCGCCCTGCCCGATGTTCGCGATGTGGACCTCGGGCTCGCGATCATCCTGGCCGACGATCGTGGAGAACGGGCTCTTGCGGAAGTGGCGCGCGTTATCGGCGAACGCCGCGATGAGGGAGGTGGTGTCCTTGATCGCCGCGATCTTGTCGAGCTCGCCCTGGATCGGCTTGGCGCCAGCCGCCTCGATGGCGGCCTCGTCCATGAAGCTCTTGTAGTAGTCGGCGATCTTGCGGCCCTCGGTACCGGCAGCACCGGAGGCCCCGAGGATGATCTGCTTGGTCCGGTCGTCGCTCTTGTCCGCGAGCACCGTGAACATCCCGTAGTTCGACTTGTCGGCCGGGATCTGGGTCGTGGTGAGCCACGTGCCGTTGGCGTACTCGTAGAAGCTCGCGCCTGGCGTGACCTTGGTGTTCATGCCCTTGGCATCGAACCCCCAGGTCCCGATCTCCGGGGCCGTCGACACGGCCGGGCCGGGACGCGCCGGCGTGGGCGTCGGAGATCCCGTGGTGGTGGCCACGTCGTCGGCGGGTTGCGACGGCGCGGGCGAGGTCGGGGTGGGTGCGGGCTTGGAGCCGCACGCGGTCGACGTCACGAGAGCCGCAAACAGAAGTTTCTTCACGGGGAGCTCCGGGCTGGTTGGTGCCCGGATGCGTACCAATTCACCCGTGGTTTGCCCAGCGTCCAGGCACGCTGTCGCACCCTGCCGCGCCCGGGAGCGCCCCCAGCGCCCGTCAGCGCATCGCGCCGAGCGAGAACGTGCGGCCGTAGCCACGCGACACGTTCTCGATGTGCACCGAGATCGTGCCGTCGGAGCCGTAGGTGTACGTCTCGGCGATCTCGTTCGTCATGAGCTCCGGACGGCGCGTGCTCGGGATCGAGGCGAGCTCCACGCGATCGGCGAGCGCCGGATCGTACGGGAAGTAGACGTCCTTCCAGGGCACGAGGTCCTGGACCGGCTGGCCCGCCGCGTCGAGCGCGCCGCATTCGACGAACCGCAGGTGCCCGATCGTGTGGGTCGGGCGATAGCGACGCTTGACGGTGATCCCGGTGTTGTTGCCGAGCAGCGCGTCGAAGATCTTGTCGCTGCCAGCGTCACCCTCGCGCCACACGCCGAAGTGCCGCGTGATCGCCTCCCGGATGATCACGTTGGCATCGGGATCCGCTGCGATCGCGAGGCCGATCGCCGTGGCAGCGAACGATTGCGGCGCGAGCTGGAGCTTCTTGGCGAACCGCGCCCGCAGGGCACGTCCGACCGCGGGGAAGGCCGCGCCACCACCGACCAGGTACAACCCGCCGAGCTCGCGCGCGTCCTCGGGATCGATGCCCCGCTCGCGCAGCCGCTCGAACAGCAGATCGATCTGGTCGATCGTGCGATCGATCAGCGGCTGGGCGCGCGCGTAGAGCTCGGCGACCTCGATCGCGATCGGCTCCTCGCCCGGCCGCCCGAGATCGAGGTGGAGCTTGCGGGTCGTCGGGCGCAGCGTCTCCTTGGCTTCGCGGGCGCGCTCGAGCGTCGCCGCGGTCGGCGTGACGCCCGCCACCTCGAGAATCAGCTCGTCGAAGTCGTCGCCCCCGAGCCGGGCGAGCCCCTCGGAGGCGATCAGATCGAACCGCCGGCCCTCGAGCGAGACCGCGGACGCGTCGAACGTCCCGCCGCCGAGGTCGTACACCACGACGTACCGCTTCGGGCTCTTGCGCCCGAGCTCGCCGAGGTGACGATGCGCGAACTCGACCGCGGCGGCCGTGGGCTCGTTGAGCAGGCCGAGGGGCGTGAACCCCGCCCGCCGGAAGGCCTCGAGCGTCAGCCAGCGCTGGCGCGAGGCGGAGTTCGCGGGCACCGCGGCCATGACCTCGAGCGGCTCGTCGGGCGCGACCTCGAGGTTCGAGCAGGTGAGGATCGAGTGCCGGAGCTCGGACAGGAACCGGGTCGCGAGCTCGAGTGCCGTGATCCCCGGCAGATCGGGGACCTGCTCGTCGGGACCGAGCGAGCCGACCACCCGTTTGATCGAGCGCATCGCGTGCTGCGCCGTGCCGGCCGAGAGAGCGCGCGCGGCCTCCCAGCCCACCACGAGCGCGCCGTCGCGCACCGCGGCGATCCCGGGGACATGGTCGCGAAACTCGCCACCCTCGTCGAACGTCACCAGCGGGTGCCGCCCATCCTCCACCACCGTGACCACCGTGCGCGTCGTTCCGAAATCGATTCCGAGCCGCATGGACCCCAGCATGCCCGAACCGATCGCGCATGGCGACTTCCAGTCGAGCCTGGCGACTTCTGGCAACCTCGAGGGATCCTTGAAGATCGCCTCGCCGGGAGGGCGTTGCGAGGCGCTGGCAAACCGTTACAGTGCGCGGGTGCTGCGAAGCGTGACCGTGATGATGCTCGCGCTCGGCTGCGCATCGTCGTCGGCGGTGCACGACCGCGTCGCGGTCACCCGCGTGCTCGAGGCGCAGGTCGCCGCCTGGAATCGTGGCGATCTCGCCGCGTACATGGCGGGCTATCTCCACAGCGACGCGCTGGTCTTCACGTCGGGCGGCAACATCCGCCACGGCTGGCAGCAGGCCTACGACCATTACCAGGCGCGTTACGGCAAGGACCGCGCCGCGATGGGCACGCTGCGCTTCGAGGTGCTCTCGGTCGATCCCGTGGGGGCCGACGGAGCCGTCGTGCTCGGCAACTGGATCTTGACCGGCAGCCCGAACGACGGCCGCGGCGTGTTCTCCGTCGTGCTCGAGCGCCGACCCGAGGGCTGGCGGATCATCCACGATCACACCTCGTCGGCGCCGCCCTGAGCTAGCTCGGCCGCGGGCACAAACTTGCTCGCCCGCGCGGCTGGCGCGACGATCCGCGGATGGACAAGACGGAGCTTGTCACCCAGCTCGCCAGACAGCTCGAAAGCTCGGCGCGGACCGCGCTCTCGGCACGCGATGCCGTGGCTGCCGAGGCGCGTGATGGCGCCACCCCCGACGAGAAACGCGAGGACGCCCGCGCCGCCCACCAGCTCGCGAGCCTCGGCCGGTCGCAACAGCACCGAGCCCAGCAAGCCCTCGCCGACGCCGATCGGCTGCTCCAGTTCCGCCCCACCGCGTTCCCGCCAACCGCCAGGATCGCGGTCGGCGCGATCGTCGAGATCGAGGACGCCGAGACCCGCGAGGGCCGCACCTTCTTCCTCGCGCCCGTCGGCGCCGGCATGACCCTCACCGGCCCTGGCGGCGACGGCCACCTCTCGGTCGTCACCCCGGTCTCGCCGATCGGCAAGGCCGTGCTCGGCCGCCGCACCGGCGAGGTGGTCGATGTCACCGTCGAAGGCGACCTCCGCGAATGGGAGATCACCTACGTCGGCTAGCAGGCTAGCCCGGGCGCGCGCGTAGCGGGCCGGGGCCTCCGCACAGGGGGCAGGTGTCGGGGGCCAGGACGTAGTCGCAGCCCTCGCACATCACGATGGCGACGTGGAAGCCATCATCGCCGTAGAGCGCGGTCGGGGTGGGCGCTGGCGGTCGGCCCTCGCCGGTCCGCACCGTCGCGGGCGCGAACCCGGTGACGAGCAGCTCGGTGCCCTTGCAGGTCGGGCACCGGCGCGGCACGGCGAGCCGCGACGGCTGACCGAGCGCGTCGGCGAGACCCCCGTCACGATGACAGCGGGGGCAGTCCGGGCTCTGGTACGGCGAGTCGTTGCAGCCCATGCAGCGAATCTGGAACACGCCGTCGATGAACTTCTCGCCGTCGTGCGTCCACCGGCCGTCGTCGTTGGCCTGGCCGAGCATCACCGAGAGCTGGCGATCGAGGTAGCTCGACACTTCGAACGCCCTGCGATCACACTTCGTGCAGCCGGCGATCGCCAGTTCGAACTTCTTCTCGTCGAGGTGGCCCATGGGCGTGGCAGGAGGGTCGCTCATCCGAGACCACGCGCGCAAGGCGCCAGGACTCACGGTGAG
>JAGSPR010000328.1 GCA_018262455.1 Deltaproteobacteria bacterium
CGGCCAGCTTGGCATCGAGTGAGGCCTGGGAGCGGATGCGTGCAGTCGCTTCTTCGAACGTGAGACCGTCGCGGACCATCAGCCGCTGGAGCTGGACCTCGGGGTTCGCCGCCACCACGACCAGGCCGGCGAGCCCGCGGTGCGCGCGATTCTCGACCAGCAGCGCGGCCTCGTAGAACACGACGTTCGCGCCGGCATCGGCCCATTCCGCGATGGCGCTGGCGCTCGCGGCAGCGATCCGCGGATGCGTGATCTGGCCGAGGTCGGTGCGCGCTGCCGGATCGGCGAACGCGATCGCCCCCAGGCGCTTGCGGTCGAGCTCACCTTCGGGCGTAAGGATCGCTGCCCCGAACCGCGCGATGAGCTCCGCGAGCGCCGGTTGGCCCGGCTCGACGACCCGGCGTGCGAGCTGATCCGCATCGACGATCGCGGCGCCTCGCTCGGAGAGCAGCCGCGCGACCGTGCTCTTGCCCGAGGCGATGCCACCGGTCAGCCCGATCACGTGCACCGTCACGGTGGTTCCGTACCACGGGCCCCGCGTGCCGGGGTAGGGTGCCAGCGATGCGGTTGTGCCCTCACTGGTGTCTCGCGGTGGTCGCGAGCGGTGCGCTCGTCGGGCCCATCCTGGTCGCGAGCTGGAGCGCGTTCGGGGCCGGCCGTGACTGGACCGGGAGCGCGGCGTGCGGCCGCTGTCACCCGGCCGAGCTCGGGTCGTGGCAGGCGACACCCCATGCGACCACGCAGCGCCGGCTGCCGCCACGTCCCGAGTCACGTTGCCTGGCCTGTCACGCAACAGGTGACGCTCCTGCGGGACCGGCAATCGCGATCGAGGTCGGTTGCGAGTCGTGCCACGGCGCGGGTGCGGCCTACGCCGAGGACGACGTCATGCGCAATGTCGTCGTCGCACGCGCCCTCGGGCTCGCGGATCTCGCCACGCCCAGATCTCGCGCTGCCATCTGCGCGCAGTGCCATGCCCGCACGAGTCGTGGCAAGCTGTTCGATCCCGACGTCCCCGTCCATCCAGTGAAGCCGAGCAAGCCATGAAGGTTCCTACACACTTCGTTACCTCGGCGTCCAAGCCGGACGAGTTCCCCGCGCCGACGCTCCCCGAGCTGGCCGTGGTCGGGCGCTCGAACGTCGGCAAGTCGAGCCTCATCAACGCGCTGGTCGGCCAGGACAGGCTTGCCCGTACCTCGCGCACACCGGGCCGCACGCGGCTCGTCAACTGGTTCGAGGTCGAGACCAGCCCGAAGTTCCACCTCGTGGACCTTCCGGGGTACGGCTACGCCGAGGTCAGCCAGGCGATGCGCGAGAGCTGGCGGCCGCTGATCGAGGCCTACCTGTCGAGTCGGGCCACCCTCGCCGGCGTCCTCCTGCTGATCGATATCCGCCGCGGTGCCGAGGAGGAGGAGCTCGACTTCGTGCCGTGGCTCGCCGAGCGATCGACCCCGATCGTCGTGGCGCTCACGAAGTCCGACAAGCTGCCGAAGAACAAGCGCACGCTCGAGGTGATGCGGCAGAAGAAGTTGCTCGGGCTGCGTCGCGATCCATTCGCGGTCTCGACCCACTCGCGTGACAACATCGATGGCCTGTGGCGCGCCCTCCTGCAGGTGGTCGCCCCCAAGCCGTAGCGCCCCTGGACCCCAGATGATCATCGAGCCGGCAGGCGAGCGCGATCTGGACGCGATCGACGAGATCGAGCGCCACTCGTTCCCTCAGCCCTGGGCCCGATCGACCTTCGAGGCCGAGCTGACCCGCGAGCATGCGCGGCTCGTGGTCGTCCGAGATCCCGCGGTGATCGCGTTCTGCAACTTCTGGGTGGTGATCGACGAGGTGCACATCCTCGCGATCGCGACCCATCCCGATCGCCGCCGCGCCGGCATCGGCGGCCAGTTGCTCGCGCACGCGCTCGACGAGGGCAGGCGAGGCGGGTGCGTGATGGCGACTCTCGAGGTCCGCCGCGGTAACCACCCGGCGATCGCGCTCTACCAGCGCGCAGGCTTCCGCGGGGTCAGCGTCCGGCCGCGCTACTACCAGGACAACAACGAGGACGCGCTCGTGATGGTCTGCAAGTTCAACGAATCTGACCGTTGAACTTCACGCGATTGCTATCGTTGGTCGTGTAGTAGATCGCGCCGCCGGTCGCGCCCGCCACGACCAGGCCCATCCCTGCGAGCACGTACCACCGCGTGTACCAGGAGCTCTTGCCCGGGCGCTGGAGCTGCGCACGGACCCGGAGCTCGCCATCTGGCGGTAGCGCGACTTGCGTCGTGAACGGCACGAACCCGGTCTTCTCGACCCGGATCTCGTAGCTTGCCGGCGCGCGGAGGGTGAGCGCCTTGATCGGCGTGACGCCACGCTGCTCACCGCCGACCGTGACCGCCGCGCCGGCCTCGCTCGCGACGATGTCGATCACGCCGAACCGCAGGAAGTCACCCGGAGGCAACAGGCGTGTCAGGTATTGATCGAGCTGGCCGTCGGTCGGTTGTGAGCCAGCCGCGAGCGAGTCCGCAACCCGGCCACGGACCGAGCGGCTCGAGACGTCGATGCGCTGCATCGTCAGGATCACGTCCCCGAGCTCACTGACTCCGACGAGGATCACCTCGACCGCGCCGACCTTCTGTCCGATCTGGGCGACGCAATCGGCCTCGCCGGCGCACTTCACGAGCACCTGATCGATGTTGTCGCCGTACACCGCGCGCGTCTGATCGGGGCCGAGCACGCCAAGCGAGGTCTGCTTGGCGAGCGCCGCGGTGATCCGCGCGGCGATGCCCGGGAGCCCCGATGAGGCGGCCCGGTACTCGAGCACCGCGACCTTGCGCTTCGGGTTCGGATCAGCCTGCGCGATCGAGGCCGTCGCCGTCACGGCGGCACACGCGAGCACCGTACACGCAAGCGCGCGTTTCATCACCGCGCCCCGAACAGCGCGCCGACCGAGACCGGCACATAGTCGAACAACGACAGCTCACCGGGTGGCGGCGCATCGCACTTCCAGTTCGGAAAGTCGTTCGCAGGTCCGACGGTGAGCTCACACGACGTGCGGACACGCTGCGCGATCGAAGAGCTCGCGAGGTCGAGCAGCAGCCAGTCGGAGGTCGTCGCATCGAGGCAGGGCAGGATGATGTTCGTGCCCTGGCTGAGCTGTTCGATGTAGTAGTTGCTCGTCGTCACGAGCCCGACATACTGGCCGCCGGGCAGCGCGACGAGATCGAGCGGCACCGTCCCGAACGCGCGCAACACCTGCGCATGCTGCTTCGCGGGATCATCCTCGTCGAACACCGTCTCGCGACGGCCCGGGAGGTCGAGTGTGATCGCGGTGCCGCCGGCGAGCGGGATCGACTGCACGATCAGGTGTGCGCCTTCCGTGACGTAGACGACCGAGTTATTCGACGGCCCCGTCGGCGGACAGCTCGTCGGCGAGCTGGGCTGACATGGCACCTCATTGCCGAGCTGGTCCGAGCAGCTCGGCAGCGAGGCATGGGTCCCGGCGGCCCACACCCGCCCGCCGGCCACGGCGAGCACTGCCGCGCGCTCCAGTGGCGCGAAGTCCATGAACGTCAGGTTCGGGCCTTCGATATCCCCCTGGACCTTGACCACCTTGCTCATGCAGGGAAGTGTCGCGAACAACTCGGTGCTCTCGGGCGACGCCGCGAGATCCGAGACCGCCTGCGGCAGCGGCTTCGGAGTCACGGCGGCCGGTGCGGCGACATCGATGGTCACGATGGACGACGTCCCGTCGCACGTCTGGAGCGGGTTGACCTTCGGCTCCACCCGGCCGACCAGGCCGTACGCGAGCAGCCTGCCATCGGGAGCGGGCCCGACGGTGACTCGATCGACAGGCCCGACCGCTGCGTTCGTGACCTGGCCGGTGTCGATGTCGACGATCGCGATCCCCTTGTCGTGCGCGATCGCGACCTGGCGCGTCCCGGGCACCGCGGCCGCGTCACGTGTGACCCCGGGCAGCGCGATCGGCGTGCCCACGAGCCGGTTGGTATCGGTGGCGAGCACGCTGAGCTGCGACGTCGAGATGATCGCGAGCCGGTCACCACCGACTGACACCACGACCTGCGGCGCGGTCACCCCGGTGAGCTGGCCTTGAAACTTGCTGTCGGTAGGATCCAGCGTCGGATCGAACGAGAACAGCGCCGTGCCGCTACTCGCGTAGACGAACGGCCGGCGGACCGGGATCGACACCGTGGTCGCCTCGCCGGCGGCAATATCGACCAGGTCGGCGGCCTCACCCAGGCCGACCAACCGGTTCGAGACATCTCGGAGCTGGACCTCGATCCGCACGTCCTGTGCGATCCCGAGATCTCCTGCCGAAAACGAGTTGTTCTCATCGAGCACGCTCGTGGTCGCGACCGGCGAGTCCTCGCCCGAGGTCAGCACCACGGTCACGGTGGTCATCCCGGCGGGCCGAAGCTCAGGCGCCGTCGGCAGCGTCAGGACGAGGTCGAACGTGCCTTGGCTCGTGCAGGCGCCGAGCATGCAGGCTACGGCGATGTTGCACCTTCGCATCGTTCGGCCGAACCTAGCAGACCCACACCCACGCATACAACCACTTGGATCACCACGACTTCTCCACAGCCAAACGTATCGCTTGGGGAACCCATCCGATCGTTGTACGAATGCACCCATCACCGCTGCGTGCGAGGGCGGGAAGTTAGGATTCTCCGGGTTGGCAACGACGAGCGACAAGGCTCCGCAGAGCGGCCCATTCGGCCGACAAGATCCGAGCCTGCCTCAGGTATTCGGCAGGTACCTGCTTGTCCAGCGGCTGTCGCGCGGCGGCATGGGCGAGATCTTCCTCGCCAAGCACGGGCTCGCCGGGTTCGAGAAGCTCGCGGTGATCAAGAAGGTCCTCCCGCACCTCGCGGCGGACGACCAGTTCATCTCGCGGTTCGTCGACGAGGCTCAGGTCGCGATCAAGCTCCAGCACGTCAACGTCGCCCAGGTCTTCGAAGTCGGTCGCGTGGGCGACGAATACTTCCTCGCACTCGAGTACGTCGAAGGTCGCGATCTGCGAAGGACGCTCGCCCTGCTGGGGCACCGCAAGCAGCGGCTACCCGTCGATCTTGCGCTGTTCATCGGTCGTGAGCTCGCGAACGGGCTCGCGTACGCCCACCGACGCACGACCTCCGACGGCTCGGCGATGAACCTCGTCCACTGCGACATCTCTCCGCCGAACGTGCTCGTCTCGTTCGAGGGCGAGACCAAGGTCATCGACTTCGGGATCGCGAAGAGCGTGATGCGCGGCACGGCCACCGATCCGAAGATGGGCTTTGGCAAGTTCGGCTACATGGCCCCCGAGCAGCTGATCCGCGGGGGCGTCGTCGATCACCGCACGGATATCTACGCCGCCGGGGTCGTGCTGTACGAGGTGCTCACCGGCCAGCGGCTCTATGAGGCAGGCCCCGAGCCGGATTATCGGGCGCTCGCAAAGAAGGTCGCTCGCGGCGAGCACCCTCTGCCCTCGGAGATTGATCCGATCCTGGCGCCCTACGACGATCTCGTCGCCACGGCGCTACAGCCCAGGGCCGAAGACCGCTATCAGTCGGCAGCAGAGTTCCGGGACGCGATCCAGCAGGCGCTGGTCGCCGTCAACCCGACGATCTCGACGGACCAGCTCGGCTCGTTCATGCGTGAGGCGTTCAGCGAGGAGATGACCGCGCAGCGCGAGCTCCACGATCGGATCGCGAACGCGCATCTGTCCGATTTTCAGGAGGCGTTCCACACCCAGACGATCTCGACGGTGTCGTTCGCGCTCGCCCAGCTTCCGCAGCCGGCGCCTGCCGAGATCGTCCAATCTGCCCGGGCCTCCGCGGCCGTACGCGCCCGGTTGTCGGGGCCGCAGCCGGCGGTCCATTCGTCGCCCGCACTCGATACCGTCTCGCCGCCGACCTCGTCGATGCCGCATGGAGATCTCTCGAGCTTGTCCGCGCTGGCGGACGGTACGGGCAACTCCTTGCGTACGCTCGTGAAACCGGAGCGCCGCGGCGTCTACTTCGCGATCATCGCCATCCTGGTCATCTTGCTGGTTGTCGTGGTCGTCTTCGCGATCCGCGGCGGCGGGACTTCGAACGAGCAGGTCGCCGCCTCCGTTCCACCTCCTCCGAGGAAGGACGTGATCACGGTCGTGCCGATCGATCCACTCGACGTCAAGCCCAAGCCCGTCGAGGTCGGCGCGGGTTCTGCGATCGAGAACACGATGCACCCTGAGCCCGTGGGGTCGGGGAGCGCGAAGGATCCGACGAGGCCGCACCGTCCGCGTCCGCGCCCACAGGCCGGGTCTGGCGAGCCGATCCCACCCAAGGTCGAAACGGCGACCCTCGACGCCGTGACCAACAAGTTCATGCAGGCGCAGCGCCTCTACCGCGAGTACCGCGAGAAGAATGGCGGCCGGCTCGAGAAGGACTTCACCGATCTCATGACGTACGTCCAGTTCGACAAGGCCTCGCCCGCCGATCGCTTGAAGCGGATCGAGTCGTTCATCGGCAAGATGCGGGAATAGCGCAGCTTTTTTTGTTCAGCGATCTGTTTCCGGCGGCGAAACGCGCCGGAAACAAGACCTGGGCTATCGATCTTCCATGAAGAAGGTCGAGGCCATCATCAAGCCGTTCAAGCTGGACGAGGTGAAGGAGCGCCTCGCCGAGATCGGCGTGCACGGGATGACGGTCACCGAAGTGAAAGGGTTTGGGCGGACCGGCGGGAAGAAAGAAGTCTACCGAGGGTCTGCGTATGTCGTGGACTTCGTACCGAAGGTGAAGCTCGAGATCATCGTGCCGACCGAGAGCGTCCAGCAGGTCGTCAACGTCATCACGGAGGCCGCCCGCACTGGCAAGATCGGCGATGGCAAGATCTTCATCACGCCGGTCGACGAGGTGATCCGGATCCGCACCGGGGAGACCGGCGAAGACGCGATCTGACCTCCGGATCTGGGGGCCCGAGCCGGAGCGATCGACGACGGTCCGCAGCGAAGCCAGGATCGTCGTTACCCTGGGACCAGGGTGCCCCTCGCGGGGGGACCGGATGAAGGGAGATGTGGTCCGACGCCGCGACCCCTCCGCGGTGGACCTGGCGCGCTTGTAACTCGGCGCGCCCCCTGGCAGAATCAGAGTATTCGGGCTCGTGGCCATCTACTAGCGGGCCACGGTTCTGGGGGACGCCGAGTACCTCGCGTGGATTTCAGCAAGCCAGGACCCACCGCTGATCAAGAACATGGCGGTCGATCACGTCTTGGGCGATCGATTGTTCGGCCAGGCGCTGCGTACTCTGCCTTGATCTCTCGACTCGCGAGTCGTGCGCTGCCAACGCGACTGCGGCCGCTGGCGTATCGCGCATTTGCGCGCGCAGTCGGCGCAAACCTCGAGGAAGCGGAGCTCGAGCTCGCGGCCTATCCGTCGCTTGGCGACTTCTTCGCCCGCAAGCTACGGGAGGGTGCGCGTACGCTCGACGTCGCTGGCGGCGCGATCATCGCACCGTGCGATGGGGTGATCGCCGCCCGGGGGACCGTCCGCGACGGTGCGCTCGTCCAGGCCAAGGGACGAACCTATTCGCTCGCCGAGCTGGTTGCGAACGACGTGCTCGCGACGCGCCTCCTGGGCGGCGAGTACGTGACCATCTATCTGTCCCCCCGCGACTACCATCGGGTCCATGCACCGGTGGCTGGACACCTCGTCGGCTACGACTACCTGCCGGGCTCGCTGTG
>JAGSPR010000699.1 GCA_018262455.1 Deltaproteobacteria bacterium
TCACCTCGGCGCTGAGCCTGACCTGCGCGCTGTTCATCCCGCTCGCCGACGGCCCGTACGCCGTGATCCTGGCGTTCCTGATCGCGCACCAGCTGCTCAGTGACGGCTTCTCGGTCGCGTTCGTGATCCAGGCGGTGACGCTGCGCCAGACCGTGCTGCGCAAGGAGATCCTCGGCCGCGCCAACGCGGCGATCCACGTCGTCACCGCGAGCTTGTTGCCGATCGGTGCGCTGATCGCGGGCTTCCTCGCGGAGCTCGCCGGGACGCGCACCGCGGTGTGGGTCGGCGTCTTGATCGGGCTCGTCGCGCCGCTGCTGCTGCTGCCGGTGTGGAAGGTGAAGGAGATGCCCCAGGGCCCGTCCTGAGCCCGAATCAGCCCCCTGGAATGTTGCGAATTGTGATGCGGCAGGCCGAGTTGCCATCCGATAGACCGGCCGAAATCGAGCCGCGTTGATATCCCCAGACACCGCCGGCGCCGCTTCGAAAGCTGCGCTGCCACCGCGGGTCAGAAGGATTCGTCATGTCTCGGTTCCTGCTCGCCTGTTCGCTGATCGCCGCCCTCACGACCTCCGCCATGGCTCGCTCTGTCGCCTCGCCGACCCCGTTCGCGCGGGCACCCGCCGACATCTCCGAGCCCGCGATGACCATGCCCGCGCGCGTCCTCGATCGCGCGGTGGTCCGCGCCAAGCTGATCGCGAACCGCGCGACCAACGTCGCCAGCTTCCGCGCGTACGTGAAGCGCGGCGTGTTCCCGAGCAACACCTATCGCAACGGCAAGCTCAACGTCTGGATCGATCAGGCCGGCAACAAGTGCGCCGCGGCCACGATGATCAGTGACTGGGGCCTCGGCGATCTCGTCACCCGCGTCGCCGAGCAGAGCAACTTCATCCGTCTCAAGGACGTCCGCCAGGGACCGCTGATGAACTGGATGCTGATGTCGGGCCTGACGCAGGAGGAGATCGTCGCGATCCAGGAGCCCGGCTTCATGGTGCGCCAGCGCGAGCCCGAGCCCCAGATGCCGGCCCCCCGGCCGATCCTCGTCGACGCCGATCTGCGTAAGGCCGAGGACATCCGCCTGACTCGCCGTTACCAGCAGGTCGACGCGATGATCGCGAAGAACCAGAAGCGGAGCATCGAGGTCGCCGTCGATCGCCTGATGAACAACCCCGAGCTCGCCTGGCAGCTGATCGACGGCTGAAGCGCCGCGCGCCTGCAAGGCGCGTCGCTGCTCGCTCACCTCGCGCTTGCAGCGTGCGGCGCCGGTACTCCCCGCGCCCTGTCGCGTGTCCCCCGGCTCGCGCGCCTCGCGCCTGCAAAGCGCGCCGCGTGTCCACCGTTCCCCTCGCCCCGACCGCGCAGCTCCTGCGCAAAGGATCCCTCATGTCTCGCATCGCCCTCGCGTTCTCGCTCGTCACTGCCCTGTCGTCGCTCGCCGTCGCGGCACCGTCGTTCGCGACGGCCCCGCCCGACGCTCCGGTCACCGCGCCCGTCTCCCCACCGGTCGAGGTGCCGCTCGCCGATCGCGTCGACACCTCGGTGAGCCGCGCGCCGATCACCCGTGCCAGCCTTCGCGCCAGCGTCCGGGCGATGCTGATCGAGAACCGGGCCGCGAACCTCGCCCGGTTCCGCGCCTACCGGCTCGCGGGTAGCTACCCGAGCAACGTCTACACCGGAAGTACTCTCAACGTCTGGCGCGATCCCGACGGGAAGTTCTGCGCCGCCGCGACGATCATCCGCAGCTCGGGCGACACCGCGCTGGTCGAGCAGATCGCGGAGGACAACAACTTCATCCGCCTCGCGACGGTGACGAGCGGCCCCCTGATGGACTGGATCCTGATGTCGGGTCTGACCCAGGCCGAGCTCGCGCTGATCCAGCGGCCCTTCATGCCCGTCACGAACCGCCCGCAGCTCGAGGAGCCGATCACGGCCTCGATCAGCGCGACGCTCCGCGCGAAGGAAGATGCGCGCCTCGCGAAGCTCTACAAGCGGATCGACGCGACGCTGGTCAGGAATCACCGCACGAGCCTCGATGCGGCGGTCGATCGCCTGATGAAGAACCCGACGCTCGCGCGGCAGCTCGTCCATGGCGATCGCTCGGCGAGCAACAGCTGACGGCACCGACGAAGCGTGCCCGCGCATGCGCGCCGCTGGCGCGAGGCCGCTGAGCAAGTCGCCGAACCGCCGCCAGGTGCGCGCGCGCCTAGCTTGCGGTCGAGATCTCGCGGACGACGGCGTCGAGCACCTCGGCGCCCCACGCAAGCCCGGCGACCGGGACGCGCTCGTCGTTGCCGTGGAACATCTCGGCGAACTTGAAGCCGGCGTCCTTCTCGATCTTGAGCGGCGAGAACCCGTACCAGCGCGCACCCATCTGCGAGAAGTACTTCGCGTCGGTGAAGCCCGGGATCATGTACGGCACGACCGTCGCGTGCGGCTCGCGCGCCTCGACCTGGCGGCGGATCACGTCGAACATCGGCGACGCGACCGGCTCGGTCATGACCGGCGGCGCGGACTTGATGATCTCGAGCTCGACATCGGGACCGAGTACCGCGCGTAGCTCGCGCATCAGGTCCTCGTCGGTCTGGCCGGGCAAGGTGCGGCCATCGATCTCGAACTCGGCGACGCCCGGGATCACGTTGGTCTTGGCGCCCGCGCGCACGACGGTCGCCGAGGCGGTGTTCGACAGCAGCGCCGACATGCTGCGCGAGAGCGACATGCTCGGCACGAGGTGCGCGACACGCGCGAGCAGCTGCGGTCGCGCGAGCAGCTTGACCAGCGGCTGGATCAGCGCGGGCTGCTTCGCGCGCAGCGCATCGAGGAA
>JAGSPR010000329.1 GCA_018262455.1 Deltaproteobacteria bacterium
TTCGTGGCGATCAACTGCGGCGCGGTGCCCGAGCCGCTGCTCGAGAGCGAGCTGTTCGGGCACGTGCGTGGTTCGTTCACCGGTGCCGATCGAGATCGCCGCGGCCTGTTCGAGGTCGCGGATGGCGGCACGTTGTTTCTCGACGAGATCGCCGATACCGGCGCCGCGATGCAAGCCAAGCTGTTGCGGGTGCTTCAGGACGGCCTGGTCCGTCGGGTCGGCGACACCAAGACCCTGAAGGTCGATGTCCGGATCATCGCGGCCAGCCATCACGCGCTGGCCGACCTGGTCACGGCCGGGCGGTTTCGCGAGGATCTGCGGTTCCGGCTCGAGGTGATCACGATCCCGGTCCCCGCGCTTCGCGATCGCGACGGCGACGTGCCGTTGCTCGTCGAGAGCATGCTCGCCCAGCTGTGTGCCGGCGTACCCGGGAGGCCGCTCCCACGGGTCACCCGGGCGGCGATGCGCGCCCTGGGCCAGCATCCCTGGCCCGGTAACGTCCGCGAGCTCGAGAACGCGCTCGCACGCGGGCTCGCGATGGGCGGCGATGTCATCGATCTGGCGGATCTACCGGACGCGATCGCGAACGCTGCCGCGCGCCCCGAGCCGGCGAAGCCCGCACTCGGCGAGGATCTCCGGCTGAAGCCAGCGCTCGTCGCAACCGAACAGGCGTACATCACGGCCGCGATGACGCGGGCGAAGCACAACCAGACCGTCGCGGCGCGGCTGCTCGGGCTATCGCGCTTCGGGCTTCAGAAGAAGCTGCGGCGCCTGGCCGGCGATCCCGACGACGCCGACAAGGCCGAAGACGCGTAGCGCGATCAACGTGCTCAGCGCGAGCGCTGGATCCGCCGCCATGCGGCCTGCGCGATATTGTCGACGAGCTGAGTGTAAGGAATCCCCGCGACCTTGGCCGACCGCGCGACGCCGGCATCGGGCGAGATGTCGCAGTTCGGATTGATGTCGATGACCCAGGCATGGCCGGCCTTGTCGACCCGTAGATCGATCCGCCCGTAGTCTCGCAACCCGAGCGCCTCCCACGCCGCCCGCGCGATCTGCTCGACCGCCGCGACCATCGCCGGGGGCGCGTCGCGCAGCGGCACCGGCTTGGTGCCGACGAAGTCGACGTGGTCCTCCTCCCACTTCGCGGCGTAGCTCACGATGTGGGGACGATCGGCGGGCATCGCCGCGAAGTCGATCTCGTGGAGCGGTAGCACCTGCAAGGTGTCGCCGTTGCCGATCAGCGTCACGTTGATCTCTCGACCCTCGACATAGCGCTCGGCGAGCACGGGTTGCTCGAACTCGCGCATCATGTCGCGGGCGCGCGCCCGCAGCTCGGACGGCGAGCGCACGAAGTTCGCTTCCGTGATCCCGACCGAGGCGTCCTCGTGCTCCAGCTTGAGGAACCACGGGTAATCGAGCGTCTCGAGCTCGGGGTCGTCGAGCGCCGCGACATCCCGCATCATGCGATGCGGTGGGGTGGCAATCCCGCGTCCGTTCAGGATGTCCTTCGTGCGGTGCTTGAACAGACACGACGCGAGCGAGAGCAGATCGGCGCCGGTGTACGGGATCCCGAACAGGTCGAGCAATCCGACGAACGTCGGCTCGTTGCGAGAATCACCTGCCATCGACTCGCAGAGGTTGAACACGAGATCGGGCTTGGATGCCCGGAGCCCTGAGAGCACGTCGAACACGTCGAGCCCCTTCATCCCGATGAGCTCGGTGCGGTAGCCCGCCTCCTGGAGTGCGGCGGTGATCTCTCGCGCGGATATCTCGACCGAGCTGACGTCGATGCCGGGCCCGGTGAGCTCCGCGTCGTAGTCGGTGTTGTAGAGGACGATGATCCGCTGGGGGCGATCCACGCGGCCAGGTTATCGCACGATCTCGGGCGGAGTAGCTCGCGCGAGCGACGCGACTACGCGCGGGCCGACTTCGATCGCGACGTCTTCCACGCGGATCGCGCGGCCGCCCGCGCGTGTCATGGAGAGCTGCGGGACGTCGAGCCCGCACGGCTTGATCCGTCGCCACATCGCATCCGGCGTGTCGACGTTCAGCGCGAAGCCATGCATGGTGACTCCGCGCGCGACGTGGATCCCGCACGCCGCGACCTTCATCCCGTCGCGCCAGATGCCAGCCGGGTCGCGCCGCCAGGCGAGGTCATGCACGCCGAGCACGGCACAGGCGGAGGCGATCGCGCCTGCCACGGATGCGAGAAACTCCACGACGCTCCTGATCCGGACGATCGGATAGATCATCAGCTGCCCGGGCCCATGATAGGTGACCTCGCCGCCCCGCTCGATGCGCTCCACGGGCACCCCGCCCGCGTCGATGATGTTCTCGACGGCCGCGGAGCGGCCGAGCGTGATCACCGGCGGATGCTCGCAGAGGTACACGACTCCGTCGCCGCCCGCCCACACGCGCTCCCGTGCGACGAGCTGATCGGCCAGGACGCGGCGATACTCCGCGCGTCCGAGCCAGTGCCAGCGCAGGCTCGTCACCCCGCGAGCAGCTCGTCGAGCAGCTGATCGTCGACGTAGTGCAGTGGCGCCGCAGCGCTCACCACCCCGACGCCCGCTGCGATCAACGCCGCCACCAGCTGGTCGCCGCAGATCACGGCGATCGACCGCCCGGCGCGCTCGAGCTCCTTCTCGGCATCCTCGGACAGCTCGCAGGGCGAGAACAGAAAGCCGGCGACGAGGTTCTTCGCTTCGACGCCGACCCGCAGCTCGCCGATGCCACGGCGATCGATCGGCTGGTCGCCGGAGCGTGCGCTGACGAGCACCGTGCGGCCGATGCCGGGCGCCGTCGCCGACGCGTAGCTGATCCCGCCGGTCCGCTTGACCCACGAGATCTCGCGGTATCCCGCCGCCACCAGGTACGCGTGGATCAGGCGCTCGAAGCCGGCGGGCGAAGCCTTCATGAGCCGCTGGGAGAGCGCGCGATGCGTCGCCCCGGCGAGCCGCGACAGCGCCGCGGCAAACCCTGCCTCGGCGTCGGCGGTCGCGCTCATCGAGACCGGGCCGGGCGCGAACAGGTCGCGACCGCGATACACGATGCGCGGCCGCAGCCCGAGCGTGCGGTAGCTGCGCTCGTCGCCGATCAGCTCGGCCTTGAGCTGCGGCGTCACCTGATCTGGATCGCTCTCGATCAGGTTGCGCTTGCGCATCATCTGGGCGAGCTGGCGGACGGGGAGCGGCTGGCCATTGCGGAGCTGGGCGAACACGGTGGCCGCCGCCTCACCGAGCGGGGTGCCGACCCGCGCGAGCGCGTCGTGCATGTGGCCGTTGACCTGCGTCGGTGCGGGCGCCGGTGCTTGACCCGGCATGCGATCGCCCGACGGGCGCGGTGGCTGAGCCTCGCGGTACGGCTGCTGCTGCTGCTGTTGTGGAGGACGCTCGCGATGCTGCGGCTCGCCCTGGCGGGGCTGCTGGGCGCCGGCGGCGCTCGCCGGCCGGGGCTGATCGCGGCGCGCCTGGCGGTCCTGATCGCGCACATCGCGGCGCTGGCGGCGCTGGTTGCGGCGGTCCTGCCAGTGCGCCTTGCGCTCGTCGCGGGCGTTGATCTCCGGCATCATCGGCCGATCTTCGTCGGCGGTCTGACGATCCTGGTACTCGGCATGGGCGGTGGCCGGCGCCGTCAGATCCTCGCCGTAGATCGCTTTGAGCGCCAGCTCCTCCTCGGTGAGGGCGGGGACCGGCTGCGCCTCGATCGGAGTCTCCGCGATGATCTCGGCGTCCTGGATCTCTTCGACCTCGGGCGCACCGGTGGCGGCTGCCTTCGACACCTCGAGCTCCGTCGCGGCGCCTCCCGGGACCTGGGCAGCCTTCTCGGGCTTCTTCTTGGGACGCGGCGCTGGCTTCGGCGCTGGCTTCGTCGCCGGCTTCGCCTTCTTGGCAGGCGTAGGCGCCGGCTTCTTCGCGGCTGGTTTCTTCTTCTTCGCGCCCTGCCCGCCGGCCTCTCCGTCGGAGGTCTTCTGCTTCGTCATCGGAGGCTTCGTACCTGCGCGCCGAACATACGTCAAGGCGCCCAAAACTTGCCCGTGGTGCCTGGCGGCCCCTAGCGTGGGTTCTGCTGGAACCGGTGGGCCAGTGAAATGACAGCACGGTGGCTGTGCGTTTCCCCGGTGCGGCAAGCGGAAGCAGAAAGAGAGCACGGGCATGCAGTCTCGCAAGATCGGAGTGTTACTCGGTGGGCTGTCCAGCGAGCGCGAGGTGTCGCTCCGGACCGGCGAGGCCGTCCTCGCGGCGCTCCGCGAGCGCGGCCACGATGTCGTGCCGATCTACGTCGATCGAGACGTCGACGTCGCGCTCCGCCAGGAACGCATCGAGGTCGCGTTCGTCGCGCTCCACGGCCGGTGGGGGGAGGATGGCTGCGTCCAGGGCCTGCTCGAAGTCCTTGGGATCCCATACACCGGCTCGGACGTGCTCGCATCGGCGCTGGCGATGCACAAGGGCAAGGCGAAGGAGCTGTTCCGGCTTCATAACCTGCCGACCCCTGCGTACTACACACTCACCGGGTCCGATGCCGGCGATCTCGAAGGCGTGCATGGCGACTTCGGGTTCCCTTGCGTGGTCAAGCCGATCCGCGAGGGCAGCTCGGTCGGCGTCGCGATCTGCCAGTCGCTCGACGAGCTCGGCCCCGCGGTCGAGCGCGCGCTGTGCTTTGACGACGAGCTGCTGGTCGAGCGCTTCATCACCGGCAAGGAGATCTCGGTGGCGATCGTGGATGACCGCGCGCTCGGTGCCGTCGAGATCGCTCCAAGGGCAGGGTTCTACGACTACGCCAACAAGTACACGCGTGGCGCGACCGATTACTTCGTCCCCCCGCGGCTGTCGCCCGAGCGCTATCGCGGCGTGCTCGCCCAGGCGCTCCGTGCGCACACGGCGCTCGGTTGCAGCGGCGCGACCCGGGTCGACATGATGGTCAGCGACTCCGGGAACGAGTTCGTGCTCGAAGTCAACACGGTACCGGGCCTCACGCCGACGAGCTTGCTGCCGAAGATCGCCGATGCAGCAGGCATCTCGTTCGGGGAGCTCTGCGAGCTGATGCTGGCTTCTGCGTCGCTGTCGACCCGGCGTGGCCGTGGCGAGCGCCGGGTGATCCAGCGGCCGTACATCGGTGACGATCGCCGCGACGCGATGGTCGGGCATCACTGAGCCAACATGACGTCACGCGAACGCCGGATCCTGATCGTGACCGCGCTGTTCGCGACCGGTGTGCCCGCGAGCGCGGCCTGGTGGGTGAATGCGCGCACCCAGCAGCTGGCCAGCCGGCTCGGCGAAGCCGGCGGCGTTCCAGCGCGGATCGGCACGCTCGACGCTGATCTGAGCGGCGCGATCAGGCTCACCGACGTCGCGTTCGGCGACCTGATCTCGGCGGACGCGATCGAAGCGTCGGTCGGGATGGGCTCGTTGCTCGATGGTGAGCTCCGGGCCGACGAGATTCGCATCGAGGGGCCGCGCGTTTCGGTCCACGTCGACGGCGACGGCGATTCCGACCTCGCCCGGCTCGCGCGCCGGCTCGCGCATGGCCAGCGCCACACCGGTGCTGGAGGAGCCCGCATCCGCCGGATCGTCGTTGCCGGCGGAACGCTCACCGCGCAGGTCGCCGGGATCGGGGAGCTGTCGGCCGACGGCGTGGAGCTGGTGCCAGATGCGGGCGGCGTCCGGGTCGTGACCGGGCTCGTGCGCGTCCACGGCAGCACGCCGATCCCCGGTTTCCGGGGCGTGGGCCCTGGGCCGGCTTCCGATCGGCGGCTCGGAGTCGAGCTCGCGTTCGCGCGCAGCGCCGCCGAGATCTCGCTGCCGCAGATGCGATTCGGGCGGGTGCTCGCGGTCGGCGGAGCCGGGACGATCACCGGCGCCTCGGGAGTCACGGGCGTGGTCTCGCAGGAAGCTGCGGTCGTCCTGCGGGATCTCGCGGCGGGACGGCGTGTGCCCGGCGGTGCGCTCGAGATCCGGGGCGCGATCGACGATGCAGGCATCGCGCGAGCAATCTCGGTCGATGTCTCGCCGGTCGACTTCGCGGTCACGCTGCAGGGTGACCACGTGCCGCTGCGCATGTTCGGTTCGCTCGTCCCGCACGGGCTCGATGTCGCCGACACCCGCGCCACCGGGACGGTGACGCTGCGACTTGCAGCGCAGACGCTCGCGCTCGAAGCGAACGGGAACGTCGATCACCTCGTGATCGATCACCGCGCGGTCGCGACCGAGGCCGTGACCCTCGCCGCCGCCGTGCGTGCCAGCGTCACGATCACGCCCGAGACGATCACGGTCGCCCGCGCGAGCCTCCAGCTCGGGGCGATCGAGCTCTCGGCCGGTGGCTGGATGCGTCGCGGCACGCCGACCTCGGGGCAGCTCGACGTCCAGCTGGCGCCGGCGCCGTGCTCGGCGCTGCTGGCGTCGCTTCCGGAGGCCGTGCGTGGCCCGCTCGACGGCATGGCACTCGACGGTTCGCTCGGGGGGCGCGCGCGGCTCGTCGTCGATCTCGCGGCACCGGTCGGCGAAGGCGTCACCCTCAGCAGCTCGCTCGCGACGCGGTGCGAGGTCACCTCCGAGCCGCCGGGCGGAGATGTCACCGTGCTCGCCGATGCGAGCGAGCAACAACTCGCCGACGGCTCGCACGCGCGGATCGGCCATGGCGAGCCCGACTGGGCCCCGCTGCGCGGCTTGCCTGCGCACGTGGCCGGGGCGTTCGTGTCCGCCGAGGACGCGCAGTTCTGGGGCCACGCCGGGTTCGATCTGCACCAGATCGCGCGCAGCCTCGAGATCGATCTGCGTGAGCACCGGCTCGCTCGCGGGGGCTCGACGATCAGCCAGCAGCTCGTCAAGAACGCGTTCCTGTCGCAGCGGCGCAGCTTCGATCGCAAGCTCCAGGAAGCGGTCCTCACCTGGCGGCTCGAGGCGAGGCTCGACAAGAAGCAGATCCTCGAGCGCTATCTGAACATCATCGAGCTCGGCCCGCGCACGTTCGGGCTCGCCGCGGCCGCGCGGTACTGGTTCGACACCTCGCCTCGCCACCTCACGGTCCGGCAGGCTGCGTTCCTCGCGGCGCTGACCTCTCAGCCGGCCTCGATGAGCCGGCGGGTTCGGCACGCGGGCGGACTCGACCCCGAGACCGCGGAGCGCGTGACGATCGTGCTGCGGGCGATGCTGCGCGATGGCGCGATCGGTCCGGAGGCGTACGACGCGGCGAAGGCCGCCTCTCTTCACTTCACCCCGACCGCGATCGCCGGCGAGCGCTGACTCGGACGCCGAGCCCCGGCGGACTCAGACGCCGAGCCCCGGCGGACTCAGACGCCGAGCCCCGGCGGACTCAGACGCCGAGGAAGAGCCGGTTGCCGAAGTTGCGCTCGAGCTCGGCCGCAAAGATCTTCTGCGCCGCGGCATCGATGTCGTAGGCGACGCGCTTGAACTCGAACACCCGCTCGTCGGTGTCGTAGATCGTGTAGCTCGCGCGGTTGTCGTAGTCGCGAGGCTGGCCGACCGACCCGACCGAGATGATGTAGCGGTGCTCCGGGCGGATGACGAACTTCGTGGCGACGACCTCGAACACCTCGTCGCGGGTCAGCGCGAACGACTTGCACAGGTGCGAGTGACCGATGAAGGTCACCGAGCCAAGCTCGTCCCACATGTCGAGGCAACGGGTCGCCTGCTCGACGGAGAAGATGTACTCGAACTCCTCGAGGTTGATCGGCGAGCC
>JAGSPR010000700.1 GCA_018262455.1 Deltaproteobacteria bacterium
GAGTTCCAGCTCGAGGAAGGCACGCTCGAGGAGGACGCCTACCAGGCGTCGCTCAATACGTACGCCGCCTACGCGATGGCGGAGGTCGAGCTGCACGAGAAGCTCCGCGTGATCGGTGGAGCGCGCTACGAGCACGCGGCGCAGGAGATGTCGAACGGCAGCCGCTATGCGATCGCCGGTCTCGAGCGCGATATCGCGCGCACCGACAACGACGTGATGCCGGCAGCGAACCTCGTCTACTCGCCGCGCCCCGACATGAACGTGCGCGCGGCGTACAGCTACACCCTGACCCGCCCCCGGTTCCGCGAGCTCGCGCCGTTCTTGTTCTTCGACTACGCCCGCCGGCGCGACATCTCCGGGAACCCGGAGCTGCTGACGACCCACCTCCACAACGCCGATCTGCGCTGGGAGTGGTTCCCGAGCGAGGCCGAGGTGTTCGCGGTCAGCGCGTTCTACAAGCGGCTCAGTGATCCGATCGAGCAGGTGCTGCTCAACACCAACCAGGACGTCACGTTCCGCAACGCGAAGCGCGGAAATCTCGTCGGCGCCGAGCTCGAGGCGCGTACCAGTCTCGGGCGCCTCGACCGCAAGCTCGATCGGTTCAAGATCGGCGCGAACCTGTCGCTGATCCGCTCGCGCGTGACGCTCGGGGCCGAGGAGATGCTGTTGACGAATCGGACGCGTCCGGTGTTCGGACAGTCTCCATTCGTCGTCAATCTCAACCTCGGATACGCCGATCCCAAGCTCGCTGACCTCAACGTGCTCTACAACGTGATCGGCGAGCGCATCACCGACGTCGGATCCCAAGGCCTGCCGGATACCTACGAGAAACCGGTGCATCGGATCGACGTCGTCGCCGCGCGCGCGCTCCGCAAGGACCTGCGCCTGAAGTTGTCGGTCTCCAACCTCCTCAACCAGCGCGTCCGCCTCGAACAGGGCGGCGTGGTGGTGAACAGCTACTCGCCAGGAGTCTCGTTCGCGCTCGGAATCGACTGGGCACCGTGAGCACCAACTCGAAAGGAACAAGGACTATGAAGAAGCAACTGACCTGGTTTACTTCCCTGCTCGGCGCGAGCCTCCTCACGATGGGGGCCTGCGGTGGCGACTCCGGCTTGACCGGCGATGACACGCAGATGCCCGACGCGGCACCCACGCCCGACGCCCCTCCGGGTGTCACGGTCGTCGACGTCCCCGCGGGCGACATCGCGGTCGACACGCACTTCACCGCGGACCATATCTACATCCTCAAGGGCTACGTCTTCGTCACCGGCGGCACCTTGACGATCGATGCCGGCACCACGATCAAAGGCGACAACGGCAGCGCCCTCACGATCACCAAGGACGCCAAGCTGAACGCGGTCGGCACCGCCGACAAGCCGATCGTCTTCACGTCGAGCGCGGCAACGCCGGCGTCCGGTGACTGGGGCGGGCTCGTGATGGCCGGCAAGGGGCCGATCAACGTCCCGGGCGGCACGAACAAGATCGAGGGCTTCGCCGATACGTTCGGCGAGCGCATCGTCTACGGCTCGGCCACCCCCGATGCCACGCACGACTGCGGCAAGCTCAAGTACGCGCGGATCGAGTACGGCGGCTTCGCGCTGTCGGTCGACAACGAGCTCAACGGCCTGACGCTCACCGCGTGCGGCTCGCAGACGGTGATCGACTTCGTCCAGGTCCACCTCGGCCTCGACGACGGGATCGAGGTCTTCGGTGGGACCGTCAACCTCAATCACGTCGTGGTCACCCAGCCCGACGACGACGGGCTCGACTGGGACCTCGGCTGGACCGGCAAGGCCCAGTTCGTGATCATCCAGCAGCGCGCTGGTCGCGGCGACAAGGGGATCGAGGCCGACAGCAACCGCAGCGATGGCGATCTCGCCCCGCGCAGTGCTCCCGAGATCTGGAACGCCACGCTGATCGGTTCGGACGGCGCGGTCGGCGATCCGCAGGGCGGCATGCACCTGCGCCGCGGCACCGCCGGCAAGATCAACAACGCGATCATCGCGTTCTTCCCGAAGTTCGCGGTCGACATCGACAACGCGGTCCCGGGCTCGGTGGCCCAGTTCGACGCCGGTGCGCTCGCGTTCAAGAACACGTACTTCGTGAAGGCCGCCGCGCAGACTGCGATCTGGCCGGCGAACTTCGACGTCGGCGGCAACCCCCCGGCCGAGAACGATGGCGGGCTCGACGAGGCGGCCGTGCTCGGTGGCGATGCGACGAACCACCAGGACGTCGACCCCCAGCTGACCGATCCGAAGGGCCTGACGGCCCCGAGCTGGAAGCCGGCCGCCGGCTCGCCCGTGCTCACGGGTTGCGGCACGCCGCCCGCCGGCCTCGACCAGACCGCGACGTTCTGCGGCGCGATCGGCACCGTGGACTGGACGGCCGGCTGGACGCGCTTCCCGGGCTGATCCAGCGAATGTGACGAGCGCGTCGCGAGCGCTGCGACGCGACCGTCACGCACTCGTCACGTGACGGCCCGATCGAACGTCACCCTCACGTCACAAAAGTTATCGGAGTTGTCACACGGGCCGTAGACTGGTCGTGTGGTCCTGGCGCGAATCGGGGTGACTGGGCTGCTGATCGCCATCGCAGCCTGCTCGACCGCCGCGCTTGATGAGGCCGCTTCGGTGGCACCGAGCACGCTGTTCATCACCGACTACGACGCCAACACGATCGTGCGCTACGACGGCGTGACCGGCGAGCTGGTCGGCGTGTTCGCGACCGGCGCGCAGCAGCACGTCGATCGACCCGCGGGCGTGCGGCTCGGGCCCGATGGCCGGCTGTATTCGGCCGGGTTCGGCCAGGGCGACAT
>JAGSPR010000330.1 GCA_018262455.1 Deltaproteobacteria bacterium
TCGATCGGTTCACGAGCTCGGGGACCTGACGGCGGAGGATGTCGGCCGCGGCCTGGTTCGCGGTGATCACGGTTCCATCGGGGGTGATCGTGATGAGCCCGGATTGCAGCGAACGAACGATGTCCTGGTGGAGCGTGAGCAGATCGGCGGCGGCCTTGCGGGTGGTGGCGAGCGTCTCGGCTCCGCGCTGCAGCTGATCGCCGAAGATGTACGCGAGCGCACCCACTCCGACCAGGGCGGCGAGCTGGGCCCCGAGCGTGCGGGCGAGATCTGCGCCGGGCTGCTCCCACGGGTGCAGCCGCGATGACATCGGGAGCTCGAGCGCGTGCATCCACGCCAGCAGCGCGACGACGATCATCGCGCCGATCGAGGCGATCGTGACCACGACGGCGCCTCGCCGGTACGCCAGCGCGCCCGCGCTCACGATCGAGAGCGCGTAGAGGAACGTATAGGGGCTCTGGGCGCCGCCGGTGACATAGATCAGCAGCGACGTCACCGCGAGATCGGCGGCCTGCATGGGTCGCGCGACGGTGCGAGGCGCGACGCCGATGCGGAGCAGCACCCCGAGCGCGATCGACGACAGGTACGTGATCGCGATGATCGTGGTTTGCACCCACACGGCCGAGTGCGAGGGATCCTCCTCGGTGGTGAGCAGCCACAGCGAGAGCCCGAGCACGACCGAGATCACGACCGTGCGCAGCAATAACAGGCGCGCGACGCGCCGCCGCAGGTCGCTCGGCGCCGCGACCGGCTGGTCGAGCATCGACTCACCTGGGGAGGGCGTCACCGGGTCGCGACGCTCTCCAGGCACCAGGATGGTGCCTGGCATCGTCAGCCGCCCTGGAGGTTGGAGGCGAGCTTGAAGATCGGCAGGTACATCGCGACGATGATGCCACCGACGACGACGCCCAGGAACGCCATCATCACGGGCTCGATCAGCGATGTCATCGCAGTCACCGCGGAGTCGACTTCTTCTTCGTAGAAGTCGGCGATCTTCTGCAGCATCTGATCCATCGCGCCGGTCTGCTCACCGACTCCGATCATCTGGACCACCATGCTCGGGAACACCTTGGACTCGGCGAGCGGGCCGGCCATGTCGTGGCCTTCACTGATCTTGAACCGGGCCTTCAAGATGCCGGCCTGGACGACGCGGTTGCCGGCGGTGCGGGCGCAGATGTCGAGCGCGTCGAGGATCGGCACGCCGGACGAGAGCAGCGTGCCGAGCGTGCGTGTGAAGCGCGCGACGACGATCTTGCGCAGCACGCTACCCATGATCGGCAGCTGCAGCAGCACGCGATCGAAGATCACCGCGCCACGCTCGTTGCGCCGGATCAGCCCGATGCCGACGAACAGCCCGACGAGCACGCCGACGTAGACGTACCATTGGTTGATGAAGCCGTTCGAGATGCCGATCACGATCTTGGTCGGGCCCGGAAGCTTCGCGTTCGGACCCATGTCCTTGTACATGGACTCGAACGTCGGGATCACCTTGACGAGCATGACCGCGATCACGCCGATCGCGATCACGAGGATGCCGACCGGGTAGAACAACGCGCTCTTGATCTGGCCCTTCAGCTTGACGGCCTTCTCGATGTAGATCGCGAGGCGATTCAAGATCGTGTCGAGGATGCCGCCGATCTCGCCGGCGGCGACCAGGTTGACGTAGAGCTCGTCGAACACCTTGGGGTGTTTCTTGAGGGCGTCGGAGAACGTGGAGCCTGACTCGACCGACCCCTTCACCTGGGAGAGGATGCCCGCGAAGATCTTGTTCGGCGTCTGGGAGGACAGGATGTCGAGGCACTGTACGAGCGGCAGGCCGGCGTCGATCATCGTCGCGAGCTGGCGCGTGAAGATCTGGAGGTCCTTCGGAGGTACCCCCGAGCCGATCACGATGTTGAAGTTCGCCGCTTCCTTCTTCACGCGCGTGACGGTCAGCCCGTCGCCGCGCAGTCGAGTCTCGACCACCTCGGCGGAGTCGGACTCCATGACGCCCTTCTTCGTCTCACCGGAGCGTGTCGTCGCTTCCCACTGGAACTTGGCCATTGGTCTCCCCTAGCGCCTGTGATTGGGCGGCGTCGCCAGATTCCCGAGCGAGCCTCCCGCGGCGAGAATCATGGTCTTGAGCTCGTCCTGCTCGCTCGAGTAGCTCAAGGCCACCTCGAGGGTGATGACCTTGCGGATGTACAGATCGAGGAGCGATTGGTTCATCGTCTGCATGCCGAACTTGGACTGGCCGATCTGCATCTGCGAGTAGACCTGATGCAGCTTGTCCTCTCGGATCAGGTTCCGGATGGCGGCGTTGGGCACCATCACCTCGACCGCGATCGTGCGTCCCTGGCCGCTCGCCTTGGGGATCAGCGCCTGCGTGATCACGCCCTCGAGGACGAACGACAGCACCGCGCGGACCTGGCCCTGCTGGTGCGACGGGAACACGTCGATGACGCGGTTGATGCTCTGGATCGCGCTGTTGGTGTGCAGCGTGCCGAACGCGAGGTGACCGGTCTCCGCGATCGTGAGCGCGGCCTCGACGGTCTCGAGGTCACGCATCTCGCCGATCAGCACGACGTCGGGATCCTGGCGCAGGATGTACTTGAGCGCCCGCTTGAACGAGGTCGAGTCGCGGCCGATCTCGCGCTGGTTGACGAGGCAGTTCTTGTGCGTGTGCTGGAACTCGATCGGGTCTTCGACCGTCACGATGTGGCCCTTGATGCTCGTGTTGATGCGGTCGATCATCGACGCGAGCGTGGTCGACTTGCCGGATCCCGTCGGGCCGGTGACGAGCACGAGCCCGCGCGGCTTGTCGCACAGCTCGGTGACGACCGGCGGCATCCCGAGGTTCTCGAGCGGGATGATGTTGTACGGGACGATCCGGAACGCACCCGCGACGCACGACTGCTGCAGGTACACGTTGGAGCGAAACCGCGCCATCCCGCGGATGCCGAACGAGAAGTCGATCTCGAGATCCTCTTCGAACCGCATCTTCTGCGCGTCGTTCATGACCGAGTAGCAGAGCTGCTTGGTCTCGACGGCGGTGAGCGGCTCGGTCTGGAGCCGCACGAGCTCTCCGTCGATCCGGAGCCGGGGCGGCGAGCCGACCGTGATGTGCAGATCGGACGCGCCCTTGTCGGACATCGCCTTGAGCAAGGCCTGGAGGCTCAGCTGCTGAGCCACTAGTCATCCACCGTGGTGCGCAGGACTTCCTCTGGGGTCGTCATCCCCTCGAGGATCTTCTGGATTCCGGCCATGCGCAAACTCTGGACGCCACCTCGGATCATCTCGGTCTTGATCTCGGCACCCGAGGCGCCCTGCAGGACCAGCTCCTTGAGGGAGTCCGTGAACGGCATCACCTCGTAGAGCGCGACGCGGCCCTTGTAGCCGGTGTTGTTGCAGGTGTTGCAGCCCCGGCCCTTCATGATCGTTGCGGTGCGGATCTGCTCCTCGGTCATGCCCATCTTCGCGAGCGCTTCCGGATACTTCTCGTCCGGAATCTTGCAGTCGGCACAGATCCGGCGCGACAGCCGCTGGGCGAGGATCAGGTTCACCGAAGCAGTCACGAGGAACGGTTCGATGCCCATGTTGAGGAGCCGCGACACCGTCGACGGAGCGTCGTTGGTGTGGAGCGTCGACAGCACGAGGTGACCCGTGAGCGCGGCCTTGACCCCGATCTCGGCGGTCTCGAAGTCGCGAATCTCGCCGACCATGATGATGTTCGGGTCCTGCCGGAGGAACGCGCGCAACGCGGTCGCGAAGTTGAGTCCGATGTCCTCGTGCATCTGGACCTGGTTGATGCCGGCCAGGTTGAACTCGACCGGATCCTCCGCGGTGGAGATGTTGCGCTCGATCGTGTTGAGCTCGGAGAGCGCCGAGTACAGCGTCGTCGTCTTGCCAGATCCGGTCGGGCCCGTGACGAGCACCATGCCGTAGGGCTTCTTGATCGCTTCCTTGAAGTGATCGAGCGGCTTTCGGTCGAAGCCGAGCTTGGTCATGTCGAGCTGCAGCGACGACTTGTCGAGTAGTCGCATGACGATCTTCTCGCCATACAGCGTCGGCAGCACCGACACGCGGAAGTCCATCTCCTTGTTGGCGCCGATCTTGAGCTTGATGCGTCCGTCCTGCGGCAACCGGCGCTCGGCGATGTCGAGCGAGGCCATGATCTTGAGCCGCGAGGTGATCGCGTTGCGCAGCTTGATGGGAGGGCGCATCTCCTCCTGCAACATGCCGTCGATCCGGAACCGGACCCGGAAGCTCTTCTCGTACGGCTCGATATGGATGTCCGACGCCTTCTTCTTGATGGCGGACAGCAGGATCGCGTTGCACAACTTGACGACCGGAGCCTCGCCAGCCTGGTTCTCGAGATCGACGACGTTGACGGCGTCGTCGATCGCGCCCGCGAAGTCGACGTTGTCGACATCGAACTCGCCCATCATCTGGTCGAGGTCGGGGCCCTTGTCGTAGTAGCGGGACACCGCGGCTTCGAGCGCGGCCTCGGAGGCCACGACCGGCTCGATGTTGTACTGGGTGAGGAACTTCAGCTCGTCGATCGCGTAGATGTTCGACGGGTCCGCCATCGCCACGATCAGGGTCGGGCCGTTGCGGCGGACCGGGATGACCTGGTGCCGCTCGCAGATCTCGCGGGGGACCAGCTTGAGGACGGTCGGCTCGATCTCGATCTCGGCCAGGTTGATCGAGGGCAAGCTGTACTGCTTGGCAACGAACTGGGTGAGGTCCTGGTCCTTGACGTAGCCCATCCGGGCCAGGGTCGCGCCCAGTCGCTTGCCAGTCCGCTTGGCCTCGTCTTGTGCCTGCTGAAGCTGCTGTAGCGAGACCATCTTCTCGCGGAGCAGCAGCTCTCCAATACGGCTCATGTCGCCAGTCTCCCAGGAAAAACGACGGTTTCGGCTAGGGTATCTTGCGGAGTGGGCATTGGTCAAACGCCGGGGCAGACTTGGGGTCCCCCGCGACCCCATCGCACCCCAACGAATATGACCCGGCCCTTCACGTCTGAACACCCGCCATTGCCGCCATCCACGTCGAAATGGATCGAGGTCGTATGCAAGTTCCGATGAGCTATGCCGACGCCAAGGAGATCGCCTTGCTGCGGCTCGAGCTGCGAGCGTGCTGGAACCGCGCCGACCAGGTCGGCGCGCGGATCGCGCTCGCCCGGCTGACCCAGGTCGCGGGCAACGATAACGAGCTCGCTGCCGAAGCACGCCGCTGGGCGGCGCGCTTCCAGGCAGCCTGAATTGCCCGACTAGCCTCCCGACGAGCGTCGGCGAGGCGGGCGTATTCCGCTAGCAGTTCGGGACGATCTTGATCGACAGCCGGTAGTTGTTCTTGATGCTGCCCTGCGCGGAGGCGTTCGCGAAGTAGGTCCCGATCGGCAGGTTCGGCGCGCACGAGCGCATCGCCTTGTCACCCATCGGCATACCAGCCGCGATCGGCGTGCCGCTCGCGTTGAGGATCGCCACGTTGACCGGCATCCCGCTCTCCCACGACGTGATCACCTCGATGCCCTGGTTGAGCATCGTGGTGTTGATGGCGTAGTTGTCCTTGTCGCCTTCGGGGCAGATCGCGAGTCCGGCGAGCGCCACCATCTGCATCTGGCCCGCGACCGGCGTCTGGAACGCGCCGGCGATGGTGTCGTTCATGCCGAGGGACGAGTCGTCGTTGCACTGGAAGCCGCTGTTGGAGCCAGCATCCGGCAGCACGCCGCCAGGCTTCAGACAGACCATGTCCCGCGGCGGCGTCTGCCCTGTCATCTGGCAGACGTAGCCCTCCGGGCAAGCCGGCTCTGCGACCGAGCACAGGTACGGCGCATCGTCGAGCTCGGGGTTGAACGGGCTGCAGCTGGCGGCGGCAGCCGTGATCGCGGCACTAACGAGAATCAGGGTGACGGGCTTCATGATCGCCTCTCAGAACCGCACTGCCGCGGCAGCGCCGGCATAGCCATGATCGAGTGTCGGAGCGACGACCCAGGACGTCTCCGGCGAGGGTGCGCTCTTGGAGGCCTTCAGGTCTCCGCGCTTCTTCGCGGTGAGCTCCTTGTACCAGAAGTATCCAGCGACCGCGCCGGTGGCGATGCCGAGCCCGATGCCGACCGTGGAGAACGTCTGCCAGCGCCTGCCCGTCTTCTCGACGTCGGCTGCATAGGTATCGTTGCCGGCGCTGAACGCACGGCAAGGCGGCACGCCGCACTGCGTGGAGTCTTCCTCGAGCGAGCGGGCGTACTTGCCGGCCTGGAGGAACGACACGATGCCGAACCCGACCAGCGCGGTCGCGCCGATCGTGGTGCCCCACTTGGCCTTCTTGAACTTCGAGCTGCCGACGTCGCTGAGTCCGCTGCCGGGCACGCCGGGCTGGGTGGGGTGGACCTCGACCACGGGCGGGTCCTTGATGACCGGCTTCGTCGTCTTGTTCAGCGGATCGTCCTCGTCGTCACGCGCCCTGACCTCCTTGGGCGTCACCTTGATCTCGCCGTCATCGGTGATGTCGGGGTAGAACCGCGGCGTCGCGCCGGCCTCGAGCAGGACCTGGTTGGGGCTCGTCGACTTGCCCGAGCGCGTCACGACGGTGCCTGCCTGGTCCTTGACCTCGATGTAGTACTGCACCGAGGAGCCGATCATCTTGGGCGCGGGGATTCGCCCGACGAGCTCCTTGTAACGCCACTTCATCGGCTTCGCGTTGAACTTGCCCTCACCGGCCGTGCGGAAGAACAGGGTGACGGCGAAGCCCGAGTCCTCGGGAACGAACGCGGTCACATCGAGCGGCTTGCCCGGCGGTGCGGTGTCGACGATCTGGTGCTGGAAGTCGGTGGCGCTGTACGTGCCGGCCGGCTTGATCACGACGGGCTGCTTGACGACGTCCGGCTTCGCGACATCCGGCTTCCCGGCATCCGGCTTCCCGGTATCGGTGGTCGCGTTGGGGCTGAACTTCTTCTCGAGCACCTTCACGCGATCGACGACCGTCTGGCGCTGGCCGGCATCCGCGGGCGCCTCGGTCAGGAACTTGCGGTAGTAGAACAGCGCCAGGTCCTCCATCCCGGCCTCTTCCATCGTGAGCCCGATGTTGTAGAGGAGCAGGGGGTTCTTGGAGAGCTTGAACGACTCCTTGAACTTCTCGATCGCCTCGGGGAGCTTGCCCGCGTCGTGGAGCTTCTTGCCTTCGCCGAATGCCTTCTTGGCGGCATCGAGCTGCGCGGCCGTGGGGGGCGCATCATCACCGGCGAGTGCGGTTGGCGCCGATGCACACACTGCGGCGAGTGCCATGACAAGGGCAGTGACCCAGGTGGGGAAAAGTCGATTCACGATATGCCTCCGATGCGTACGGGTAACCGCACGCAGCCGTGGGTACTTATCGCAGCGGCCAGAGTGATGCAACGACTGTTTCACCGCCGCAACGGGGTCGCCAGGACGCCCCGCGAGGGCCGACCACAAACTACCCCCGCACCGGGACCTTCACCCTAGGGAGATCCCTGGTTCGTCGCGGATGGACGTCCGACGTCAGTTGCCGAATGGATCGACGAGCGAGCCGTCCTTCTTGGGCGCGGCCGGCTTCTTGGCGGGCGTCGGGGCCGCAAAGGGGTCTGCGATGCCGCCTGCCGCGGCGGGCTTCTTCGAGGGCTTCTGAACCGCCGGCTTCTTGGCGACCTTCGGCTCGACTTTGGCCTTGGGCTCGGCCTTGGGCTCGGCCTTGGGCTC
>JAGSPR010000331.1 GCA_018262455.1 Deltaproteobacteria bacterium
TGGGGCTTTCACTCGCCTACGCTTGCTGCAACCAGTTTGTGATCGACATTGCTCCCAGCGTGATGACCGAGGTCATCACGCTGCTCGACGTGCGCTACAAGCCCACGGAGCTCGGTCGCGCCGCGTCGTTTCATGCTTTCATCGGCGCCATGGAAGGCGAGGGATGAGCACCCCCGAGCGACTCGGTCGACTCGACATCCTGATCCAGCCTGGACACGCGATGCGGATCACGCTCGCGGGACGGATCGATGATGCGAGCCCGCTCGGTCCGCTCGGCGCGAGGATTCCCGCGGGAGATGTCACCATCGACACTTCGGGCGTGAGGTTCGTGAACTCGATCGGGATGCGCGAGTGGGTGCGCCTGCTGCGGGTGCTGCGTGACCGCGGCACGGTCACGCTCGAACGCGTAGCCGACGTGCTGATGACTCAGATGACGCAGATGAACATGATCGCGGATCTCGGCAGCAACGTGAGGATCACCTCGTTTCACGCCCAGTACGTCTGCCCGGCATGTGGCGCGGAAGGAACTCCGCTGGTCGACGTGAACGTGCACGGAGAGGCACTGGCTCGGCTGCAGGCGCCCAAGCTGCCGTGTCCCGAGTGCCGCGCTCAGATGGAGCTCGCGGACGTTCCCGAACGCTACCTGACCGTGTTTCGGCGCCCTGTGCGATGACGAGATGACGAGATGACGCGGCGACGCCTCCGATCGCCGATGTGTTTTCAATAACCGTCTGCCGCGGTAGGGTGCTGCGGTGCAACCCGACCTCCTCGCACCCTCCGATACGTTCGCGCGCCGTCACATCGCCCCAGGGCAAACCGAGATCGCCGAGATGCTCGCCGCGCTGGGCTACCGGAGCCTCGACGAGCTCGCAGATGCCGTCGTGCCCGGCAAGATCCGGCTTGCGCAGCCGCTGGCGCTCGGCGATCGCCTCCCGCTCGGCGAGCACGAGCTCCTCGAAGAGCTCAAGAACCTGGCCTCCGACAACCAGGTGCTGCGCTCGTTCATCGGCCAGGGCTACTACGACACGATCACTCCCCCGGTGATCCTGCGCAACGTGCTCGAGAGCCCGGGCTGGTACACGCAGTACACGCCGTACCAGGCCGAGATCTCGCAGGGCCGCCTCGAGGCGCTCGTCAACTTCCAGACGATGATCGAGGACCTCACCGGGCTGCCGATGGCGAACGCGTCGCTGCTCGACGAGGCTACGGCTGCCGCCGAGGCGATGAACATGTGCGTCGGGCACGCCGACCACAAGCGCCTCGTCTTCTGGGTCCAGGCCGAGACGCACCCCCAGACGATCGCGGTGATGGCGACCCGCGCCGAGCCGCTGGGCATCGAGTTGCGCGTGGGCACGCTGCCCGAGATCACGCGAGCGCTCGGCGAGCCCAGCAAGACGATCGCGGGGATCCTGCTGTCGTACCCGACGAGCGATGGCACGCTGCATGACTACCGCGCGATCTCCGCCGCGGCGCACGACGCGGGAGCAGCGGTCGTGATGGCGACCGATCTGCTCGCGCTGACGCTGCTCGTGCCGCCAGGTGAGCTCGGCGCGGACATCGCCATCGGCTCGGCTCAGCGGTTCGGTGTCCCGATGGGGTTTGGTGGCCCGCACGCGGCGTTTCTCGCCACCACGGACGACTTCCGTCGCCAGATCCCGGGCCGGATCATCGGCGTCTCACGCGATGCCAAGGGCAAGGTCGCGTTCCGGCTCGCGCTCCAGACGCGCGAGCAGCACATCCGCCGCGAGAAGGCGTCGTCGAACATCTGCACCGCGCAGGTGCTGCTCGCCGTCATGGCGTCGATGTACGCGGTCTATCACGGTCCTGAAGGGCTCAAGCAGATCGCGCAGCGCGTGCGCGGCTTCACGGCGGTGATCGAGGCCGGGCTGCGCCGGCTCGGCTACCACGTCCGACCCGGAGCCTACTTCGACACGCTGCGGATCGATGTCGACGCGCACGGCCAGGCCGACGTGCTCGCACGGGCGACCGATCGCGGCATCAACCTGCGGCGCTACGCCGATGGGCTGGGGCTGTCGTGCGACGAGACCACCAGCTTCGCCGATGTTCACGACCTGCTCGACTCGTTCGCCACGACCCACAACGAGCTGCCGTTCGAGGTCGCCGAGCTCGTGGCCGCCACCGAGCTGCCGAAGCTGGCACTCGCTCGGACCTCGGCGTTCCTTACCCACCCGACGTTCCAGCGCTATCACGCCGAGCACGAGCTCCTGCGCTACCTGAGCCGGTTGCAGGCGAAGGACCTCTCGCTCACGACGTCGATGATCCCGCTCGGCTCGTGCACGATGAAGCTCAACGCGACCACCGAGATGCTGCCGGTGACGTGGCCCGAGTTCGGGCGCATGCATCCGTTCGCGCCGGCCGAGCAGTGGGGCGGCTACAAGGCCATGTTCGAGCAGCTCGAAGCGTGGCTCGGCGAGATCACGGGATTCGCGGCGATCTCGCTGCAGCCGAACTCGGGCGCCCAGGGCGAGTACGCCGGTCTGCTCGCGATCCGCGGCTATCACCGCGCCCGCAACGAACCTCATCGCACCGTCTGCCTGATCCCTCAAAGCGCGCACGGCACGAACCCCGCCTCCGCGGTGCTCGCCGGGATGGAGGTCGTGGTCGTCGCGTCCGCGGCTGATGGAACGATCGATCTCGCCGATCTGCGCGCCAAGGCGGAGCTGCACGCGGGCCGCCTCGGCGCGCTCATGGTCACGTACCCGTCGACGCACGGCGTGTTCGAGGAGGGCATCGTCGAGGTCTGCGCCACCGTCCACAAGTGCGGCGGCCAGGTCTACATGGACGGCGCGAACATGAATGCGCAGGTCGGACTGACGCGCCCTGCCGACATCGGCGCCGACGTCTGTCACCTCAACCTGCACAAGACGTTCTGCATCCCTCATGGTGGCGGTGGACCGGGCATGGGCCCGATCGGCGTCGCAAAGCACCTGATTCCCTACCTCCCAGGTCACCCCCTCGCTCCGCCAGGTACCCAGCCGGTGGGGCCAGTGTCAGCCGCGCCTTGGGGATCGGCGTCGATCCTCCCGATCTCGTTCGCGTACATCGCGATGATGGGTGAACCCGGGCTCAAGCGTGCCACCCAGGTCGCGATCCTCAACGCGAACTACATTGCCCATCGTCTCGGCACCCACTACCCGGTGCTGTACTCCGGTCGGAACGGCCGAGTGGCCCACGAGCTCATCCTCGATTGTCGCGGATTCAAGAAGACCGCCGGCATCGAGGCGGAGGACATCGCGAAGCGGCTCATGGACTACGGATTTCACGCCCCGACGATGTCGTTTCCGGTCCCCGGGACGCTGATGATCGAGCCCACCGAGAGCGAGGGCAGGGCCGAGCTCGACCGGTTCTGCGACGCGATGATCGGGATCCGGAGCGAGATCGCCGGGATCGAGGCCGGCACGACGGACCGCACGAACAACGTGCTCAAGAACGCGCCGCATACCGCTGCCGCGGTCACCAGCACCGAATGGGACCGACCTTACTCGCGCGAGTTGGCGGCATTTCCCGCGCCGTGGCTGCGGGCGCACAAGTACTGGCCCGCGGTCGCGCGCATCGACAACGCGTACGGCGATCGCAACCTGATCTGTACCTGCCCGCCGATCGACACGTACACCTGATGGCGGATCCGATCACGGGCATGCTGGCGATCGTCATGGTGTTCGGCATGGCGCCGACGATCGTGTTCCTGCGCGGGCGCCAGAAGCTCAAGGAGAGGCAGCTCGAGATCCAGGAGAAGCAGCTCGAGCTCGAGGCGCGAACCGGTGGGCCGGATACGCAGAGGATCGTCGACGAGAACAAGCTGCTGCGCGAACGTGTCGAGAACCTCGAGACGATCGTGTGCAGCGTCGATTTCGAGCTCAACCAGAAGATCGCCAGGGTGATCGATGAGTCGCGGATCGCGCAGCTTCCTGCACCGAAGCCCGTGGCCGAGCCCGGCGAGCCCGGCGGAGCCAGTGCGCCGGCGGCGGGGGGGGCGGCGGTCGCCGGTCTCGATCGCACGGCCACCGCGCACCAGGGCCCGAGCAAGCCGCTGACCACGACGCTCGAGCCGGGGCAGATGATTGCCCAGCGCTATCGCGTCCAGCGCCTGCTCGGCAAGGGAGGGATGGGCGCGGTGTACCTCGCCGACGATGAGGTGCTCGGCGAGCTGGTCGCGCTCAAGATCATCTCGAGTGCGTTCGCATCGGACGAGCAAGCGATGATCGCGCGGTTCCGCCGGGAGGCCGCCGCTGCCCGCAAGGTCAGCTCGCCTGTGGTGATCCGCATCCACGACCTTGGCGAGGCGAGGCCCGGGCTGCTCTATCTGTCGATGGAGTACTTCGCGGGGCGCACGCTGTCGGAGGTGATCGCGCAGCGCGGCATCGTGCCGCTCAAGGACGCGCAGGACATCCTCGGCCAGATCGTCACCGGCCTCGAAGCGGCGCACGCCGCCGGCGTGATCCATCGCGACCTCAAGCCGAGCAACGTGCTCGTCGGCGAGCGCGGCGCGGTCAAGCTGATCGACTTTGGCCTCGCGACCACCACGATGTCCGACGGGCTCACCGCGACAGGCGCGATCCTTGGCACGCCGCACTACATGGCGCCCGAGCAGGTGCGCGGCAAGACCGTCGACGCCCGCTGCGACATCTACGCCCTCGGGGCGCTCGCCTATCACCTCGTGTGCGGTCGTCCGCCGTTCTCGGGCGACAACGCGATCGCGATCGGGTTTGCCCACCTCTCGGAGCCACCGACTCCGCCGTCCCAGCTCCGCAAGGACGTCCCGGCGAGCCTCGAGGCCGCGATCCTCGCCGCGCTCGCGAAGGCTCCCGACGATCGCCCAGCGTCCGCCCGCGCGTTCCTCGATCGCGCGTACGCCTCCTGAACACGCTACCGCTTCTTCGGGAGGGGCACGAACGCCGACGTGGTCAAAACCGGAACACCACGGCGAAGTGCACGCACGACACCCGCGATATCCGGCGAGCTGCCCCGCATGTCCTACAGGTCAAGGAAGCTTGCGGTCTCGAGCCGCACGCCGTAGTGCTCCGCTGCAGCAGCGGTGTGGCCGGCCATCGGACCAGCCTCCGCCGGGTCATACACCACCACGTGCTTCGAGCGTCCGGATCGCCGCAGCCGCGAGATCCGGTCCCACACCCGCTTCGCGACCTGCTTCTCGACGAGCTGCCAGCTGCGCTCGATCTCGGCCAGGAAGGCGAACGCATCGAGGTGCCTGTCGAACAGCAACGGTGCCTTGAACGAGAGGCCCAGGTGATGGTAGGCGATGAGCTCGTCACCGCGGATCTCGACCGCGTCGAAGCTCGGCCAGGATTCCGGCTTCCGAGAGATCGCGACGTGGCGCCGCTGGCTCACGAACAACTCGGGCTGCGCCTGGGTCCTCTCGAAGACGACCTCGGCCCGGCGCTCGGCATAGGGTCCCAGCCGCACGAGCTCAGCGAGATCCGAGGTCTCGCCGCGGGCCCGCCGCTCTGCGTGCACCAGCATGGCCAACGGCAGCATCGTGCGCCCGAGCTCGTATCCAAACTGCTCATAGTCGGGGCACAGCGCCAGATCGAGCGCGACGTCAGCGGCAACCCGGGAAGCAAACTCGAACCACGTCGCGCCCTTCGACCGTTCCTTGAGCACGTGCCCGTGGCTCGGTCGCCAGCGGCCTGGCCGCGGGGCTGGCCTGCGGCGCGAGGGCTCGAGCACTGTCGCAGCGATCGACCGCAGCAACCTGGAGCACGGGTCGCGGTAGTTCTTGCCCCCAGCGATGGCTCGCAGGATCGGGCGGACGTCGCGTCCCAGGACTGCCACGCCGGTGACTATCGCGAACGTATCGGCCAGAGTGCCGGCGTCAGGCGTCTTGCCTCCTTCGGTCTTCCATCGAAGCAAGTCGCGGTACGCGTCGGCGTGCCCCTCAAGGCGTGAAGGTTCCCCCGCCAGGAGCGCTGCCCGGATCTCGCCCGACACGTGCATCGACGCGGTGGTGGTGGACTCGGGACCGAAGCAGAACTCGGCCTCGGCACGAGCGACGTACCGTCTCGATGCGAGGTTGATCCATGCCATGGGCAGGGACCGTGACACGCCCCCTGCTCGACGACAATGACAGCGCCGATGCGTGCTGCGTGTCGGATGGAAGGTACCTTCGAGGCTTCGACGTGAACGACGCGGATGGCCCGGGTTCACGGCGGGTAGCGCATCTGTCATAGTGGCTGGCGATGATCGAAGCAGAGACTCGCACCTGCATCTTCAAGCTCGATCCACGCGGGTTCGTGCACGCCGTCATGCGGACGGGCTGCGAGATGGACGTGGAGGACGCCGTGGCCAACGTCGGCGTGCTCCACCAGCTCGGACCGAACAAGCGCAGCCGGGTGCTGGTCGACATGCGAGGTGTTCGCTCGCAGACCCGGGGGGCGCGTCAGTACTTCGCCGGTCCGGAAGCGGCGAAGGTCAGCGCAGCCGTCGCGCTCCTGATCGGATCGCCGATCAGCAGCGTGCTCGGGAACTTCTTCATGCGGGTCGGCGGACCGCTCCGGACGCCGACCGCGCTGTTCACCGACGCGTCCAAGGCGATCAGCTGGCTGCTGGAGCTCCCGGAATGAGCTCATCGGACCCGCTCCTCGACAAGATCCTCGAGGTGCTGATGGCCTACGCGCGGCGCGACTTCACGCCGCGGCTCGAGATCTCGGAGCGCCGCGACGAGCTCGACGCGATCGCGACCGGCATCAACCTGCTCGCCGACGAGCTGGACGGAGAGGTCGCATCGCGCCGCGAGCTCGAGGCGGCCCATGCCGAGCTGCAGGCGACCCAGGCCCAGCTCGTGGTGGCCGAGAAGTTCGTCGCGATCGGCCAGCTCGCCAGCGGCGTCACGCACGAGCTCAACAATCCGGCCTCGTGGGTGCGGCTCGGCCTCCAGCACGCGCGGCGCCGGCTGGCCGAGGCCCGCGCGCTGGCCAGCGAGCCGGCGCAGCTCGCGACCCTGCTCGGCGACGTCGAGGCTTCGCTCGCCGACGTCCACACCGGCACCGAGCGCATCTGGGGAGTCATCGGTGACCTCCGGACGCTGTCGCGGGTCGGCCCGGACGAGACCTCCGAGCTCGATCTCAACGAGGTGATCCGACAGGCGTGCCAGCTGGCGCGCCCGGCGTACCAGGGTGTCGCCCGCCTCGTGCTCGATCTCGGTGAGCTGCCCCCGCTTCACGGCAACGGCCGCCGCCTGGGGCAGCTGATCACGAACCTGATCCTGAACGCCGCGCAGGCGATCGATACGGGCGGCATCGATCACGAGATCGCGATCTCGACGCGCACCGATCGCGACCTCGTGATGATCGGGGTCGAGGACAGCGGTCCCGGCATCCCGCCCGAGCTACACGAGCGCGTGTTCGACCCGTACTTCACGACGAAGCCGTCCGACGTCGGCACCGGCCTGGGACTCGCGCTCGTGCGCAAGATCGCGCAGCACCACGGCGGTAGTGTGCGGGTCACCACGGGAACGCGCATGGGTGCCAGGATCGAGGTGACGTTGCCGATCCGGCGGGACGTCGTACGCGCCGTCGAGCCCGGCCCTTCGAGGGCGCCCGCGCCGGCGCCGCGGCGAGCGCGGATGTTGATCATCGATGACGAGCCGCTGCTGCTGCGCTCGCTCGCAGAGGCCTTGCGCGACGACCACGAGGTCGTCACCGCGCTCGGTGGCGCCG
>JAGSPR010000701.1 GCA_018262455.1 Deltaproteobacteria bacterium
TACACGATCCACGCGCACCCGACGTTCGCCGAGACGATCAAGGGCGCGACCGAGGCCGCGCTCGGCCACGCGATCGATCTCTGACCTGCGTGCGATCGAAGGTGATGCTCCGGTGGTCGCTCGTCGCGTGGGCACTCGTCGGCGCGTGCGGGAAGAGCGCGAAGCCCACGCGTCGCGATGCGCCGACTGCCGACGCGAGCGTGGTGGCCGACGCCGTCAAGCCACCCGGTGGCGACGCCGGCACCGACGCCGGGATCCCGGGGACCGCGACGGCCTCGACGCCGGGCGCGGCGAAGGTGCTCCAGGTCGTGATCGCGGATCGCGTCGCGTGCGCGCGGCGCACCGATGGTCGCGTGCGGTGCTGGGGCTCGCCGTGGGACGGCCGCGGGTTGCCGGTCGTCGCAGCGGCCGTCGAGCTGCCCGAGCTGACGACCGCCGTCGCGATCGAGCTGGGCGCCGATCAGACGCTGTACGTCGTCACCGGCGATGGCACGGTGCGGCGCGGCGCGCTCGATCTGCGCGGCACGACCGAGCTCGCCCAGCTCGAGGGGATCGACGACGTCGTGGACGTCCGCGCCCACGGCAACGTCCCCGTCGTGCTGACCCGCGTCGGCAACGTGTTCACGCCCGCGTCGGCGACACCGATCGGGACCAACGCCGTCGCGCTCCGCCACGCGACGGATGGCTCGATCCAGGTGCTCCACCGCGACGGCCGCGTGAGCTGGTACGACGGTCGTCGCACGCACGAGGTCGCCAAGCTCACGGATGCCATCGCGCTGTTCGGCAACCGCTGCGCCGAGCGGCGCACCGGCGCCCCCGTGTGCTGGGACAGCGGGCGGATCAAGCCGTGGGTCGGCGCGGCGAACATCCTCGATCGCGTCCACGGCCAACGCTTCCGCTGCGATCTCACGGCCTCGGGTGTCGCGTGCGCCGGTGCCAACCACGCCGGCCAGCTCGGCGCGGGTCCCGGACCCGATCGCAAGGAGGCCAAGAGCGTCAGCCTGCCCGGCAAGCCGCTGTCGCTCGTGGCCGGCCCCCGCTCGACGTGCGCGGTCCTCGATAGCGGCGAGGTCGCGTGCTGGGGCGCGAACGACGGGGGCCAGCTCGGCGACGGCACGCTGCTCGATCGGCCGCTGCCGATCGTCGTGCCCGGGTTGACGACACCCGCCCCGCCTGCCCCCAGCGATGGCCGCGCGCACGTCCAGGCGTCGAGCACCGCAATGGACTGGAGCGGCCTCCCCGTGGGGTGCAAGCGCCCCGGCGCGATCGCGACGCTCCCCACGGTCGTCTCGGCGTACGCGTGGACGACCTCGCGCGGCGCGAGCCTGTGGTTCGCCGACTTCGCGCTGCCACCCGAGGGGCACACCGCGGACGCCCGCCGCGTGCGCGGCGCGCAGCGCGCGATCGAGCTCGTGCTCGGCAACGGGCGGCGCACGATCGATCGCGGGCGCTACCAGGACACGGGAACGCGGACCGCGCGGCTCACGACCCACGCCGCGGAGCGCGCGCCCGTGATCGCCGATCGGGTCGATCTCGTCATCGAGCTCGTCGACAAGAGCTGGGTCTGCGGTCAGCTGCTCGCCGTCGGTGGTGCGCAGCAGCGGCAGCCGTTCGCGGCGCGGGTCCAGCCCCGGGCCCACTGACCGCTCTGCTGAGTTACGATAGGCGCGTGAACCGAGGACTCGCGGTGGCGATGGCGATGGTGTTCGGAGCGCTCCCGATCGGGTGCTACGCGCCGGCGTTCTCCGACTGCGAGCTGCGCTGCTCGAGCGCGAACACGTGCCCCGCGGGCCAGATGTGCGACGGCCAGTTCTGCCGGGCACCGAAGGCCTCGGGGACGTGCATGGACGTCACGATCGATTCGCCGATGGGCAGCGAGAGCACGCTGCTGGACCGCGACGGCGACACGATCCTCGACGACATGGACAACTGCCCGGCGATGGCGAATCGCGACCAGGCCAACGAGGACGGCGACCTGCTCGGCAACGTCTGCGATCCGTGCCCGCCCGTCGGCCCGCCGGGCAACGCGGATCCCGACAGCGATGGGGTCGGCGACGCGTGCGATCCAAATCCGCTGATGCCCGGCGACTCGATCGCGATGTTCGAGGGCTTCGATCAGGCGCCGATGGCGACCGGCCTCCTCACGACGGGGATGGTCACCTACAGCGGCGGCCAGATGCAGATCCTCGGCAGCGCGACCGCGGCAGGCCTGACATGGCCGGTCCTGGGCGGCCAGAACCGGGTGGTCTCGACCCGGTTCACGATCGACGCGCTGACCGGGCCCCCGGCGCTGATCGGCGTCGTGGATCGGGCCAGCGCCAGCGCGGGCACCGGCGTGTCGTGCGAGGCCGGCATCGGCTCCGACAACATGCCGAAGCTGGTGGCCGTCGAGCTGCCCGCGATGGAGCGGATGTCCGACATCATCACGATCGCGAACGGCATGACCGTGACTGTTGCGCAGCGGCGCTCCGGACGCGCGTACACTTGCAAGATCGATCCCGGGGCGCAGCAGGTGCTCTATACGTCGACCACGAACGAGACCCTGAGCCTGGTCCAGACCGGGGTCCGCACCCGGTCGGCGTCCGCGCACTTCGACTGGGTCATGATCGTCAACACCCCGTAGGCCCCCTCGCGCTCGCATTGCCGCCGCGCGTGGGGTATCCCTCCCGAGATGTCCGAGTCGCGCGTGCATTTGCCGGTCGTGGGCCAGGTCGCGGACCCGGCTCCCGCCACCGAGCCCCGCCGCCGCCACCCCGAGTGGATCCGCGCGACGCTGCCGAGCAAGCCCGCGTTCTTCGAGCTGCGCGCGATGG
>JAGSPR010000332.1 GCA_018262455.1 Deltaproteobacteria bacterium
TTCTCCGCGGGATCGGAGCACGCCCTCCGGGTCGCCGTGCGACTGGCGGTGAGATCCCAGGCAGAGCTGGTGATCGCGCACGTCTGGCACGTGCCGGCCCTGGCGTTCGCGAACGAGATGACGTTCCCGGCCGACACGTTGATGCGCATGATCGAGGACGACAAGCACGGCCTGACCGTGGCGCTCGGAGAGGCCAAGCGACTCGGCGCAGCGAGGGTGTCGACCCGCCTGCTGACCGGCGTGCCATGGGAGCAGATCACCGACACCCTGCAGGCCGAGCCGGCCTTCGATCTCGTGGTGATGGGGACCCACGGGCGAACCGGGATCACCCGGGTGTTGCTCGGCTCGGTGGCCGAGAAGGTCGTCCGTCATGCGCCGTGCTCGGTGCTCGCGGTGCGCGGGCCAGGTGACGTGATGCCGTTCCGCCACGTGCTGTGTCCCGTCGACTTCTCCGAGAGCTCGCACAACGCAGTCGAGCTCGCCGCCACCCTCGTCGAGCCCGGGGGGGCGGGGATCCAGCTGCTCCACGCGATCGAGCTGCCGACGGCGTATTCGCGCGATCCGTTGCAGGTCAACTTCGTCGTCGATCTCGACCGCCGCGCGAGCGCCCAGCTCGAGACCTGGGCGTCGAGGCTCCACGAGGAGGTCGCGGTGCCGATCGTGACCCGGGCCACCAGCGGCAGTCCCGTGGCCCAGACGCTCGCCGCGCTCGACGACGATCCCACGTTCGACCTCGTCGTCATGGGCAGCCACGGCAGGACGGGCGTGCAGCGCGTGGTGCTGGGTTCGGTCGCCGAGACGATCGTTCGCCACGCGCCGTGTCCGGTGCTGGTCGCTCGCGCGGCGCGGCTGAATTGACGCGTCGTCCGGGACGCGCCTTGGGCGCCGCCTGTCAGGTCGCGAACGGATGCTCGAGCGCCGGCGCGGCGACCTCGACGACCTGCAGTGGATCGATCGCCTGGGTCTCGTCGAACCACACGTACTCGTCGAACTGCGCCGGCAGGACGGCCTGGAAGTAGTGGCTCTGCAGCTCGGTCCCGGGGCGGTAGACCACGCCGATCGCGCGCTCGAGGCGAGGCGCGAACAGCTCGTCCCGGAGCTCGCGACGGGCCGGGTCGCGGAGGTGCAACAGGAACGCCGGCACCCCGGCATCGTGACAGAGCCGCTCGTAGCTGTCGGCGCGCGCCGGGCGGACCGTCATCCGCTCCATCGAGCCGTCCCAGTCGTGCGCGGCGGCCACCGTCCCGTGATCGGTGCCGAACCCGACGTTGTACATCTCGGTGCCGAACGCCGCGCGGCAGAGCTGGCCGACGTTGTGCTCCCCGCGTGCGGACATCTCGGTCGCCGACGCATCCCCGATGTGCGAGTTGTGCTCCCACACCACGAGCTTCGCGTCGGGGCCGCGATGGGCGAGGATCGACTGCAGGGTCTCGAACATGTGCTGATCGCGCAGGTTCCACGACTGCTCGCCACCGTAGTACATGACGCGGTAGTAGCGCTCGGCCTCGGCTACGACCCGCGCGTTCTGCGCGGCGTCGAAGAACTCGTCGCCATCCTGTGCGGAGTACTCGATGCGTTTGGCGAGCAGCTCGCGCAGCATCGCCACGACATCCTGCTCGCAGTCCTTCATCTTTCCGACGAGCGCGGCCCGGCCATAGGCCGCTGGATCGTCCTGCCATGGCGTGAGCCGGCCGTAGCGCTCGCGGGCCGCCACCGCCGCGATCGGATCGACGCGGTCGAGGTAGCGCACGACCTCGTACGCCGAGGTGAACAAGCTGTAGAGGTCGAGCCCCGAGAAGCTGACCTTGCGCTCCGGCGCCGCGGTCTCGGCGTTGTAGGCGCGCAGCCATTCGAGCAGCTCCTGGGTCTCGCGGTTGCGCCACATCCACGTCGGGAACCGCGAGAACGGCAGCCAGACGCGCTGCCGCGGTGGCTTGCCACGGACGTAGCGATCGACGACCGAGGCATCGGGCCAGTCGGCTTCGACCGCGACGGCGCGGAACCCGTGCCGCAAGATCAGCTGCTGGGTGATCCGGGTCCGCATCCGATAGAACTCCGACGTCCCGTGCGTGGCCTCGCCGAGCAGGACCACGCGGGCATCTCCGATCCGCTCGAGCAGCCCCTCGATCGCCGCATCCTCGATCCGCGCGATCGGTTCGGCGCATTCGGCGACCAGCTTCGAGATCAGCGCCGGACGCGACGCTGGTTTCGGAGCGCGCGCGGGGGCGGGGGCGGGGGTTCGCGGGGGCACCGGCTCGGGCTCCCAGCCCTGTTCCCCGATCAGCGGCACGAACTGCACGGCGCCGAGATCCTCGCGATCGAGCTCGGTCGCGCTGCGCCGGATCACGCGCACCAGCTCCTGGGCGCGGCTGGTTCCCACGGGCATCACGAGCCGGCCGCCGACCGCGAGCTGGTCGACCAGCGCCTGCGGGACCTCCGGCCCACCCGCCGCGACGATGATCGCGTCGAACGGGGCGTGCTCCGGCCAGCCAAGCGTGCCGTCGCCACACCGGACCTCCACGCCGTGATAGCCGAGCCGCGCGAGCCGTTCCCGGGCGACCTCGGCGAGCTCGGCGTGGCGTTCGATCGTGTAGACGCGCGCGGAGATCGCCGCGAACACCGCCGCCGCGTAGCCAGAGCCGGTCCCGATCTCGAGGATCTTGTCGCCGGGCTGGAGCCGTGCCGCCTCCGCCATGAGCGCGACGATGTACGGCTGGGAGATGGTCTGCTCGGCCGCGATCGGGAGCGGCCTGTCGTCATAGGCGAACTCCGCGAGCTCGGCGGGCACGAACTGCTCGCGCGGGACCTTGGCCATCGCGGCGAGCACCCGCGGATCTGCCACGCCGCGGGCACGGATGTGGCGGTCGACCATGAGCTGACGCTTGCGTTCGGCGGTCATGCTGGCGGTGGGAGCAAGCGCCGCGCCAACGTCGCATCGCGTCGTGTTCATTGGTGGTCCAGTTGATGAAGTAGCCAAGCGCATGCTGGATGCGAACACGGCGCGGGCCCGGGACCTGATGAATGGGTTTGCCGAACGAACCGGGCTCATTTCGGGATCGCAGCGGCGCTACCTGTGGACCGATGCCTTCGCGGTCTGCAACTTCATCGGACTGGGGCGGGCCACCGCAGATCCGCAGTACGACGAGCTCGCGATCCGGCTCGTCCACGCCGTCCATCGCGTGCTCGGTCGCCATCGTGCCGATGATGCGCGCTCCGGCTGGCTCAGCGGCCTGCCGGAGGAGGCCGGGGAAGCGCACCCGACGCTCGGCGGGCTGCGGATCGGGAAGCCACTGCCGGAGCGGGCGGCGGGACAGCCGCTCGACGAGGACCTCGAGTGGGATCGCGACGGTCAGTACTTCCACTACCTCACCAAGTGGATGCACGCGCTCGATCAGCTGGCGCGCGCCCGCCACGAGCCCCCACTCCAGCTGTGGGCCCGCGAGCTCGCGGACACGGCGCACCGTCGGTTCACCCACGGAGTTGCCGGCACGCGGTCGAGGCGCATGTCCTGGAAGCTGAGCATCGATCTGACGCGTCCCCAGGTCCCGTCGATGGGACACCACGATCCGCTCGATGGCCTGATGACATGTCTCGAGCTGCAGAGCACGGCGGCGACGTGGGGCGGGGTGGTGCGCGGGCCTGACCTGGCAGACGCGATCGCGGACTTCGCGTCCATGATCGAGCCAGCGAGCCTGCCAACCGCGGATCCGCTCGGCATCGGAGGGTTGCTCGTCGATGCCCATCGGCTCGCGCAGCTCGTCCAGGCCGGCACCCGCGGAGCCGATCCCGGGCTGCTCGAGGCGCTGCTCGCCGCGGCACTCCACGGGTTACGTCACTTCAGCGAGCTCACCGACCTCGCGGCCCCCGCGAATCGCCGGCTCGGGTTCCGGGAGCTCGGGCTCACGATCGGCCTCGCCGCGCTGGCGTCGATCGATCGGACGACCGTCTCCGTGGGAGCGCGCACGTCCTGCGCACAGCTCGACCGCTACGCGCATCTGCGGCGCGATGTCGAGGAGTTCTGGTGTCGCCCCGAGCACCGCAAGGCCCGGACGTGGATCGACCACGCGGACATCAACGACGTGATGCTCGCGACGAGCCTCGCGCCGGACGGCTTCTTGATCCGGCCGTCGGTGGCCCGGCAGGCGCAGTCACCACCGGGTTAGCCATGCTGTGGATCGGGTGACGTCGGCTGCCCGACGATCTGTGCGGTGGGCAGCCCGGGCCGCGCGACGTCCGCGAACGTGAACGGTGGATACTCGTCGACCAGCGAGGCCTGGTACGCGAGCAGGCGGATGCTCCAGCGCTGCAGGCCGACCAGGTAGTGGAACGCGCCCGGACCGACGCGCTCGGAGACCAGGATCGTCAGCGCGGCCCACAGCCACACGAACATCCCGAGCCAGCACAGGATCGCGAGGACGATGGCACTCGGGATGCCCGAGATCAGGCGCATCATCGCCGACCCCGGCGTCGGGTGCACGGTGGTGCGGTCGATCTCGAGCCGGACGGTCTCCTCCGGCGTGCGTCCGGGCAGCAACTCGGCGATCAGTCCCGCCCACGCGCTGATCGCGGCGAACCAGCGCAGCCCGCCGAGGATCCGCGGGCCATCCTCGGCGACGTAGCGCTCCGCGTCGGGTCGCGAGGTCAGCCGGATCGCGGCGAACGCCGGCAGGAACAGGTACGCGAACAGGAACACGGTTCCGAACGACAGCCCGAGCACGCCGAGCGCGAGGAACGTCACGACCCGGACCAGCAGCTGGGTGCGCGAGAATCGCGGCGGCGGCTCGATGCCGTAGTGCACGGGATATTCGGTGCTCATGTGCGATGCAGAGGTGCATCGCGCATGCCTTCCGCGCTACCAGCTCCCGCGCGCGCCGCCACCCCCGGAACGGCCTCCGCCACCCCCGAAGCCGCCGCTGGACCCGCCGAATCCTCCCAGGCCGCCTCGCCCGCCGGTCCTGAGCAACCATGCCAGCAGCCAGAGCGCCTTGCGTGGGTGCGTGATCGCGAAGATCAAGAACGCGACCGCTGCGAGCCCCCCCAGGATCAACGTGATCAGCGGCGGCGGCGGCTCGCTCGGTGCGCTGCCCGCGCCCTGGCCGCCTGCCCACGGCTGGCCCTCGATCGCGGCGAGCACCGCATCGGCACCGGCGGTCACCGCGCCGTCGCGATCTCCGGCTCTCAGCCGCGGCGCCATCACCTCTCGGATGATGCGCGAGGCGATCGCGTCGGGGATCTTGTCCTCGAGCCCGTAGCCGACCTCGATGTCGATCGTGCGATCGGTCGCGAACACGAACATCGCGATGCCGTCATCGAAACCTTTGCGGCCCACCTTCCAGCTCGCGAACGTGCGCACGGCCCAGTCGGCGAGGTCCCCTCCTTCGAGCGTGGTTCCGATCCACACGACGACCTGGTGGCCGGTCGCACGCTCGTATCCCTCGAGGCGCTGATCGAGCGCCGAGCGGACGTTCGGGGACAAGAAGCTGGCGTGATCCTCGACCCATCGCGCCGGCGCGGGCGGGGTGGGGGGCGTGGCAACCGCGAGCGCCGCGAGGACGGCGAGCGCCGCGGTCGACATCAGAACTTCACCTTCGGCGGTACCTCACTGCCGGCCTTCGCGGCGAAGTAGGGCTTCTCGGAGAATCGGCCGCCGAAGATGCCGGCGATCACCGAGGTCGGGAAGCTCGCGCGTGCCGTATCGAACTCACGCGCGGCCTCGTTGTAGCGCATGCGCTCGACCGTGATCCGGTTCTCCGTGCCCTCGAGCTGCGCCTGGAGATCGCGAAAGTTCTGCGTCGCCGTGAGCGTCGGGTAGGCCTCGGCAACCACGAGCAGGCGCGACAGTGCGCCGCCGAGCTGATCCTGCGCCTCCGCATAGTTCTTGAACGCTTCAGGAGTGGTCTTGACGTCGCGCGACGCCTCCAACCGGCCGACCCGGCTGCGCGCTTCGGTGACCGCCGTGAACGTGTCGCGCTCGAACGCGGCGGCGCCCTTCACCGTCTCGACGAGGTTTGGCACCAGATCTGCGCGACGCTGGTAGGCGTTCTCGACCTGCGCCCATTGCGCCTGCGCGGCCTGATCGAGCCGTACGAGCTTGTTGTAGGTTGCGACGCAGGTGCCTCCCAGCAGGAGGATCACCGCGACGACGCTGAGGGTGATGATGCCAGTCCTGCCAACGGTGCGCATACCGCGGGAACAGTGCAACCGACGATCCAGGCCGTAAGGCCAGCCCGTCAGGCGTCGTGGCGAATCACGGTCACCGCGCCGTCCACGTGATCGATGACGTACGTCGTGCCGTTGCCGATCAGCGGGACGGTCGTGCCGAGCACGTGCATCAACCACAGCCGCATCACGCCCCCGTGCGAGACGACGAGCACGGGGTCACCGTCCGCGGCGGCGATCCGCGCGAGCGTCTTCGCCATCCGCGCGATCGCGAGCTCGCGAGCCTCTCCGCCGGGCGGGGTGCCGGTCTGCGCCTGCCACGCCTGCCACGCATCCGGATGCCGCGCCGCGCACTCGTCGCGGGTCAGCCCTTCGAACACCCCGAAGCGGCGCTCGCGCAGCGCGGGATCGATCGCGGGGGTGGCGAGCCCGAGCGCGGTCGCGACGATCTCGCCGGTCTCCCGCGCTCGCACGAGATCGCTCGTCATCACCGCGGCGACCCGGGACGCAACGAGGGCCGCTGCCAGCGCGCGGGCCTGGGCGCGTCCGGTGTCGTTGAGCGCGATGTCGGTGTGTCCCTGCAGCTTGCCGAGCGCGTTCCATTCGGTCTCGCCATGACGGGCGAGCAGGATCGTGCGCATCTAGGCTGCCCTGCTCATTCATTTCCTACTGACAGCAACACTCGAGGCCAAAGCCGGCTGTGCTCAGGTTGGCCGAGCAGCCAGGGCCCGCCGACTCGGTGCCGGCACAGGTTCCGGTCGAGGCGTGACCCACCAGGGCACGCAACGTGCCGGTTTCGTCGGGACATCCCACGGCGCAGCCTTTGCCTTGGAAGTTGCAGTAGCCTTCGCAGGTCGGGTCACTGATCGGAACATCGGCGCCGGTGATGCACGCGCTCCACGCGGCGCAGCGGCCGGTACCGCAGGCGAAGTTCGTGCCGCTGGCGTCGCCGCACTGGGTGCCGCAGTTGCCACAGTTGGTGGGATCGTTCTGGGTGTCGACACACACCGCGTCGCACGCGGCCGCCCCGTCGCAGTGCAGCGCGACGCTGAGCGAGCCACTCGCGCTATGGCCTGCCTGATCGAAGAAGACGGCGGTGAACATGCGCACGTCCTCCTGTCCGAAGGCAAAGTCGATCGCGGCGATCTGGTGTAGCTGGGGCCAGGTGAGGGTGAGCTGGTACGCGCCTTCGTCCGCGCTGGTCGCGAACGCACCGTAGGTGGTGTCACCGGCGCCGTCGAGCTTGCCGCCGATGAGGTCGCCGATGCCCTGTGGGTCGGTGACCAAGGCGGTGAAGGTGACCTGCCCGCCCTCGGTCAGCCGGCTCACGCTCGCGTCGAACGACAACAGCTTCGGTCCGTCGGGGCTGGGCGGGGCAGCGGCATCGCTGCTGCCTGGGCCGCCGTCGCTGGCGCTCTTGCCGCGTTCCCCGCTACAGGCAACGAGCGGGAGGAGGGCGGCGAGCGCGACGGCAGTCACCCGGTGAGCGCCTTTTCGGGAGGCGGTGGACTTGGAGGGCTTTCGCGACAT
>JAGSPR010000333.1 GCA_018262455.1 Deltaproteobacteria bacterium
GCTGGCGCCGTGTCCCTGACGCTCGGCAAGGGCAAGATCGTGATCGGCGGCTCGACGCTGAACATCAACTTCTCGTCGAGCGCCGTGGCCAAGCCGCTCTCGCTCGCACCATCGGTGAACTACGGCGTCAGCGACAAGCTGACCATCGGCCTCAGCCACGACGGCGGCACCACGGAGTTCACGCCGCGCCCCGCGGTCGGCGCGGGCATCTGCGTGTCCGGCGAGAGCAACGGCTGCGGCAAGGTCTATGACAACCTCGGTGTCGACGCGCTGTTCAGCCTGTCGGCGGGCAAGTTCAGCATGGCCGCCCATCCGGGTCTCGACATCCGGCACCTCGATCCGTTCACGTTGTCGTTGCGGGTCGGCGTGCTCGGTCGCTACGAGCTCGCCCCGAAGGTCGCGCTCGTGTTCGATCCCCGCGTGTCGATCGGCATCACCGAGCGCGACGGCGCGACCGTCGCCGGCGTCACGGTCGGTGGAAACAAGGAGCAGCTCGATATTCCGGTCTACGTCTGGTTCGCGGCGAGCGACAAGCTGTCGGCCTACGTGTCGACCGGAATCTTCGGCCCGCTCGACGGCTTCGGCGATGCCTACTCGATCCCGGTCGGGCTCGGCGCCACGTTCAAGGTCAACGAGAAGCTGGGCGTCGGTGGCGACTTCTGGTTCCCCAACCTGGCGGGCAAGGGCAACACGGCGGACCTGCGCTTCCTCGGCCTCCGCGTCGCGTACGCGCTCTAGTCAGTCGACTGCAGACGGGGAAGCATTCCCCGATGAAGGGCACCGGCGATGTCGGTGCCTTTCGGCGTTTCGGGGGCCGTGTGCGAGATCCTCTCGCCCTTGTTGGGAGCCCTCGTTGCGACTGGCCCGACGAGTCTCGGCGAGGCGGGCGCAAACGAATTTGCGTAGTGGCTCGGGCGTTGTCATCGTTCGAAGAATGCGGGGCCCCCTCCTTCTCGTGCTCATCGCGGCGTGCGGCAATTCTGCGGCGGGACCTCGCGATACGCCGGTGCCACGCGACGCGGGCGTCGCGACCGCCACGCCCGCCGGCGACGCCGGGCCGGCAGCAGGCAGCGCTGCGGACAGCACCCTCGGGATCGAGCCGTGCTCGTCCGACGAGCCGGACGTGGCGCCACCCGCGCACGACACGCTGAAGCTCACGAAGACCACGTTCAAGGATCTGCCCGGCTGGGCCGACGACAAGCATGCCGAGGCGGTGCCTTCGTTCCTGCGATCGTGCGAGAAGCTGGCCGCGCTCGGCGACAGCGAGCCCGTGGGCCACGACGGCCACGGCGGGATCGCCAGGCAGTGGCGCAAGGCGTGCGCGGCCGCAGCCAAGCTTCCGGCCGGCGACGATGCGGCCGCGCGCACGATGTTCGAGACCGAGTTCGAGCCCCACGTCGCGGCCGGCAAGACGGGCACCGGCGGCAAGCTGACCGGCTACTACGTCCAGGAGATGCGCGGGTCTCGCAAGCAGGGCGGCAAGTTCCAGACCCCGGTCTATGCGCGTCCCAAGGACCTCGTGATGGTCGATCTCTCGCAGCACATCAAGGACGCGCACGGGCGCCGGATCTGGGGCCGGCTCGACGGCAAGGGCGCGCTGGTCCCGTCCCACACGCGCGCCGAGATCCGCAAGGGCGCGCTCGCGGGCCAGGGCCTCGAGCTGGTGTACATCGACGACCCGATCGATCTGCTGTTCGCGCAGATCGAGGGCTCGGCGAAGGTGAAGCTCGATGACGGCACCTCCCTGTGGCTCGAGTTCGCGGGCAAGAACGGGCGGGCGTACAAGGGTGTCGGCGGCGTGCTGAAGGGCCTGGGCGCGCTCGCGGCGCCAGGCAGCGGCACGATGCAAGGCATCCGCAAGTGGTTCGAGGATCACCGCGGCCGGTGGAACGAGGTCACCGACCAGGTCGCCTCGTACGTGTTCTTCCACGAGTCGAAGCTGGCGGGCGCGGTCGGATCGCAGATGGTGATCCTGACGTCGCGCCGCTCGATGGCGGTCGATCGCGCGTTCATCGCCGCGTCGACGCCGATCTGGGTCGACACCCGCGCGCCGGTGGTCGGGACCAAGACCACCGCGCCGTGGCACCAGCTGCTGATCGCGCAGGACACCGGCGCCGGGATCCAGGGCGCGGTGCGCGGCGACATCTACTGGGGCGACGACGCGGCGGCCGCCGAGCTCGGTGGACGGATGGGCGGCCCGGGTCGCTACTGGCTGCTGCTTCCGAGGGGCGTGGCGAAGTAGCCTGACCTAGCCTCGCTACAGCGGGACGTCGGCATCGCCGCGCTTCCACCGGCCGTCGCCGTCCGCATCGACGAGGATCGGGCTCGCGATCGCGAACGGGGTGACGCCCGGGCGGTTCCAGCGATCCTTCTGGTACGTGCCGGTCTGCTCGAGCGGCAGCGGCGTGTCCCCATCGGCCGTGATGCCGATCCAGGTGTCGGCGGTGCCGACCTGGATCGGCCCTTTCCACCGGTGGGTCCGCGCGTTCGCGGGGACATCGATCGTCTGGACCAGCGTCGGGCCGCTCGCGGTGCCCACGGTGATCCGGATCCGCTCGACGTGGACGAAGCGCGCCTGCTGGACCGTGACGTCGACCCAGACCGCACCGCTGCCGTGCAGGGTCTGGCCCGGCCCGACCGTCGGCGTGGCGCCCTGGTGCGCGGCGACCTCGACGTCGAGCCACGGCCCGCTCGTCGCGACCACGCGGCGCGCCCGGATCGCGGCGACGAACCCGGCCTCGTCGAACGGCGCGGTCCGCGGATCGTCGACGAACACGTAGTTGCGCGTGGTGCCGTCGAGCACCCAGTTGAGATCGTGGGTGTCGCTGTTGCCCAGCGGCGCGATCAGGTGACCGTGATCGATCAGGGTGTAGAAGTCGCGGACACCGGCGTCGAACCGGCGATCGCCCGCCACGTTGAACGCGGTGTAGCCGGCGAGCACCTCGACGGCGTCGAACCCGAGCGGGAACGGCGGGGGCCACGCGACGCCATTCCAGCCGGTGCCGTCATACAGCGCGTTGACGCGAAACCGGGGATGATTGAGCTGCACGATCGGATGGCCAGGGAGCGCGCGACCGCGCTGGAACAGCTGGTCGGCGGTGGCGTGACGGAGCTCGTCGTCCGAAGGGCTGCCCCCGCGGGGCGCGGTGCGATCGATCGCGACGGGGTACACGCCGACGTGCAGCTGCTCCGCCGTCAGCTCGTTGGACGCCATCGACGCGACCACCTGCCCGAGCCCGAGCTCGGCGATCTCGGCGTCGAGATCGCCGGTGGTGTTGTGATCCGAGAGCGCGATCACCTGGATGCCCGCGGCGACCTGCGCGGTCACCCGCTGCGGGTTCGGCACCGTCGAGTCGTTGGAGGCACGGGCATGGACGTGGAGATCCGCGGCGAGCGTGCCGTCCGGGGTCCAGGCCCGCTCGAGCGAGATCGCGAGCTCGACGCGCCCCCGCCCCGCCGACAGGTCGACCTCGCCCTCCCAGCGCTCGTACTCGATGCCGCGCCAGGCCCACACCTTGTAGCGCCCGTACGGGATCGCCGGCGACGGCACGCAGCTGTCGGCGCCGACCGGGACGTCCGCGGCGCCGGTCGCGAGGATGATCCCGTCCCACGATCCGATGACGCCGGGCGCGATCACGCACGCCGCCGCGCCCTGCCGCTTGCCATACAGATCGATGTTGCCCATGTGGACGGCGGTCCCGGCCGCGTCGAACAGCAACACCCGTGCACCGACCGGCGTGCCGCGATCGGTCACCCGCAGCACGAGCACCGTCGAGCTCGCGGCGGGCTCGACGCCCCGCGAGCGCCACCACACGAGCGCGACCGCGACCGCGACCGCGACCACCACGAGCCCGGTCGCGAGCCGCGCCCGGGTCATTTCAACTGGAACTCGGCGCCGGCCGTGACGGCGAGGCCGAGCTGCGGCTCGGTGCCGAGCCCGCGCCCGAACTTGCCGACGCCGATCATGAGCTCGCCCATCCCGACCAGCGCGACCACCGGTGACACCCGCGCCCGCACGCCGGCGCCGAGGTGCAGCGGGATCGCGAGCCCCGACACGTCGTCGTCGCCGAACCGGACATACGAGATGCCGATCGCGGCCCGCGCGAACGGCCGGAACGCGCCCTTCGGCGCGAACAGCCGACGGACCCCCGCCGCGAGCTCGATCGCGCCGCCGTCGGCGATGCCGTGCTGGCACACCACGACGTCCATGCGATCGCGGAAGCACGCGGCGTCCCCGCCGCCGAACGTGAACGACGCCGTGCCGTCGAACCAGTCCTGCGACGACAGCTGGTAGAGGTAGTGGCCCGTGATCCGCACGCCACCCGGCGTCACGCGCCCGCCGGTCGCGACGCCCATGCTGGCACCGACGCTCTGATCGCCCGGATCGGCGGCGACGTCGGCGACGTCGGCGTCCGCGGGCGCGGCACTCGTCGACGCGGCCGTCGCCCCCGGTGCGGAGGTCGTCGATGCGGCGGCCTCCGGGCCCGGGACGCTCGGATCATCCGCCGACGCGAGCCGGCTGGTCGCCATCACGAGGAGCGCGATCAGTCGCCGTGACATACCATCGCCTTGCCGCCGGCCACGCCACGGACGTCGCGCTCCTTGCATCTCCAGCCCGTGCCGAGGAACGCGCAGCTCGCGTCGTCGACGCAGTCGAACAGGCAAGCGCCGCCTTCATCGTCGACGCACGTCGCGGCGTCGGGACACTCACTCGAGGCGTTGCAGACCACCGTGCAGAAGCCGGCGGGGTAGTCCGTGCTCGGCGGCAGACAGCGACCGTCACAATCAGCGGACGTCTCGCAGATCGCGCCGAGCGTCCGCGACACATCGGAGCCGGCCCCGCATCCCGCGAGTGCGACGACCATCATGAGCGCGAACCTCATCGGTCGCCAAGCTACCGCTCATCGTACCGGGACGCCAATTCGAATCGGGTTCGCACGCGCCGCTCAGCGCCGGCGGCGATGCGGCGCGGGCCCGGCGGCATGCGCGAGCGCCGACACGAGTGCCTCGGCCGCGCGCGGCGAGCGCTTCGCGGCATCGATGAGCGGCTGGAGCGCGGTCTCGAGATCGGTGCCGATCCGCATCAGGCCCCGGGCGGCCCACCGGAGCTCGAGCGCGCGCTGCGCGGCCACCTCGCCGATCAGCACCGCGAACTGCGAGGTCGCGATCACCGCGAGCCGTGCGAGATCCGTGATCGCACACGCCGCGAGCCGACCTCCGCCCATCACCCAGTCGGCGAGGGGATTCCACGCATCGACGTCGACGACCGCGGCCTCGTCGGGCGCCTCCGGGATGGCGACCACGTTGGGCGCGACCGCTCCACGATCGGGTGGCGTGATCACGACGTGGCGTTCATGGGCGCGCTCGAGGACGAGCATCCGAACGAACCGGCGCTCGCGGCGAGAATCGATCCGCGCGGCGACGAATCCGTCGAGGGTGGCCGCCGTGCAGCCGTCCAGCGCGTAGCGACGCTGCCGGCCATCGGGCATGCGCAGAGAAACCGCGTCCATGTCGAGTTGCACCTCGGCCCGCGCGGAATAGAACGGAATCGGATCGCGATACAGGGCAGTCCGCCCCATGGCCAGAATGATAGCGCCGGCTCCCAGCCCCGGAACAGGGGCCAGATCACACCTACGTCGGCCCTACTTCAGCTTGGCCCGGGCGGCCTTGGCCTTGGCCTTCTTGCCCTTGGCGCCCTCGATCGCCGCGGCGCGCTTCTCGGCCGTGATGACCGCCGCGCTCTTCTGCGACTGCAGCCTGCGAATGGCCCGGAGCCGGAGCTGGCGGTCGAGGATCGGCTTGAACGCCGTCGCCTCGAGGATCTCGGGAACCAGCCCGGAGCGGACCTGGGCATCCTCCTTGAGCAGCAGCGCCCGGACCTGGTCCGGGGAGCTGAGCGCGCGCAACTTCGCGATCGTGGCCGGGTTGCGAAGGGCACGTGCGAGCCGTCCGAGGATCGGCAGGTGCAGCCGGTCGTACTTCAGCCCCAGCAGGAAGAACAGATAGGTGGGGTTGCCGTCCGGCGAGCCGAACATGATGCCTTCCCACGACCGGCCGACGATGATGAACGGCCGGTGGATCTTGCCCTTGTCCTTCGCGCGGGTATGGAGAAAGGCGACCCCACCCTCCATCGCGGTGGACGACAGCGATTCGCGCTCGACGACCGCGCCGACGAACCAGGGCTTGTCGACGAGCCAGCCGTTCGTGTAGGCGCGGGCTGCCAGCTCCTCGATCACGCCGACGGGCGTCTTGGAGCGCAGCGTCGGGATGATCGCCTGGTCGGGGAGCAGATCTTCGAGCGGCAACTTCATGCCGTCGGGCACATCGGCGAAGCTCTCGTCTTCGCCGACAAGCTGCTCTTCGATCCAGGTGTCGATGGCAGCGCGCTTGAAGCGCCACTGCTTGTCGATCTGCAAGGATGGGATCTTGCCGGCCATCACGAGCTTTTGGACCGTCGCCTCGTCCAGGTGGAGGTAGGCCGCCAGCTCATGCATGGTCAGCAACTGCGCGTCGGTACCACGGTTTTTGCCCATGTTCAGGAGTCCGGGGGATTCTAGAAGTTCGCGAACGCGCGCGCCAGGCATTCGCAGCGTAAGATTTGCCGGATGCAAAGGCCACGGTGGTCGATCCGCCGCGCCCGGGTCCTGGTGGGAACCAAGTTCCTGCTGATCGCGGGGCTCGTGGGCTTCGTCCTCATCACCTGGTTGGTCGAGCTCGTGGCCGGGCTCGATCGAGCGGTCCACCTGGGGCCGGTGCTCGCCGCGGTCCTGGCGGGCATCCCCGCGATGTTCTGGCTCGGGTTCTTCTACCTGATGGACCGCCACGAGCCCGAGCCCAAGCAGCTCGTCATCGGGGTCTGTGTCCTCGGGGCGCTGGTCGCGGCGCCGCTCGCCGATTTCGTCCAGTACCAGGCGGTCCCGTCGCAGGCGCTCGAGGTGCATGGGCTGTCCGCGCTGTCCGTGGACCGGGTGCTCTATGCCGTGCTGATCGCCGGGCTCGCGCAGGAGATGTGCAAGTACGCGGTCGTTCGCTACACGGTCTACATGTCGAGCGAGTTCGACGAACCGATGGACGGCATCGTCTACATGATGGCCTGCGGCACCGGGTTCGCCGTCTGGGTCAACTACCACCGGCTGTCCGGCCAGGGCCATTCGGTCTATCTGTCGACGGCGTCAGCCCAGGCGGTGGTCACCACGCTCGCCCACGCCTCGTTCGCCGGCGCGCTCGGCTACGTCATGGGGCGGGCGAAGTTCTCCCGTCGCAGCGCCTTCGTGCGCGGCATCCTGCTGTTCGGTGGCTTGCTCGGTGCGGCGGCCTTGAACGGCCAGTTCACCATCGTCGAGAACTGGGTGATCCAGACCGGCATGGCCCAGCACCCGTGGCGCGGGGTTGGCTACGCGGCGCTGTGCGCGTCCGCGGTGTTCATCGTGATCTGGTTCGTGTCCCAGCACCTGCTGGCGCGCTCGCCGTTCCGGAGGCCGCAGTGACGGCAGGCAGCGGCAAGAAACCGAAGAAGCCCAGACGGGGGCGCAAGCCCGGCAGCCCCGAGTCGATCACCGGCGTCGAGAGCGCGCCCGTGGCCGCCGAGCCCACCCAGGCCGCTGCCGAGCCCACCCAGGCCGCTGCCGAGCCCACCCAGGCCGCTGCCGAGCCCACCCAGGCCGCTGCCGAGCCCACCCAG
>JAGSPR010000702.1 GCA_018262455.1 Deltaproteobacteria bacterium
CCTCACGTTCCGTACCAAGCCGTGTTCAGGCACTTACGCGCCGAGAGGTGAGATCTTTGGGGGCGGCCACCCACGATCCTGGAACAATCCCGGTGGGCTCACACCCGGGGCTCGTATCCGACATCGCTACCGCTCGAGGACCCGCATCGTCATCAACGGGATCCGGATGGAGTCCCGGGGAGACAGGCCCGTGTTCGCGAGCGACGGTAGCCTCCGCTATCGCTGCAGGTAGCTACTCGTCGTCATCGTCGTCGTCATCGGGCGCGACGCCGGGCGCGCCCGCCGCCGCCGGCGGCCGTGCCTTGAGCACTGCGATCACGTGACGGAACAGCGCTCGCGACGCGCCCGGCGGCTTGCCGGTGAGCTGCTCGCGCTTCGCCTGCGCGATCAGCCGCGGCATCGGCTCCTCGGTGCCCCCGGGGAACTCGGCCGCCGCCGTGCCGCCCTCCTCGATCAGGCGCGCACGCCAGCGCTCGGCGAGATGGAACAGTTCGGGATCCGCCACCCCGGTCGTCTGGACGTTGGCGAGTCGCTTCCTCAGATCGGAGAGCGAGTGCCGGCGGAGATCACCGGCGAGGGTGCGCTCGGCGCGCCGGCGCGCGACCATCGCCGTCACCGCGCGGGCGCGGGCGATCACCGCGTGCAGCTCCTCGTCGAGCTCGAGCCGCTCGAGCGTCGACTCCGGCATCTGCATCAGGGTCCGCGCCAGATCCGCCGAGCGATCGCCCGCGGTGCGCTTCACCGCCTTCGCGATCTGGCGGCGGCTCGGTCCATCACTGCGGTCGTCGGTCATGCCGCCATCATCACCCGGCAGCGCCCGATCAGCGAGCCCGCCGCCTCGTCCCCAGCAGATCATCGAGTGAGATCCGCGCCCCGGCGGTGAACGACAGGAAGTTGGCCCAGTTGTAGATGTCCTTGGACGCGACGTCGGCGCCACCGCCGAGGAGGCGCGTGCCGACGAACAGATCGACGCCGCGCCCGACGTCATATCCGAGCATCAGCTGCGTATCGTAGATCGCGCCCTTGACGTTCCTGACCAGCCCGAACGTCGAGAACCCGTCGGCCTCGACGGCGGCCCACAGGCGGTCGCGGGTCGGCCGCCACCACAGCCGCGCCTTGGCCGCGACCACGACGCCGACGTCGTCCTCGTCGGCGCGCTGCGAACCATCGGCGGCAGTGAACGCGACCTCGGCGTTGCGGATCTGCACCGAGCCGCCCAGCTCGAGCGCGAGCCGATCCCCACCGACGACGCGATACAGATAGGAGGCGCGATAGCCCTCGAACAGGTAGCGATGATCGACGACGGTACCCGCGACGAACATCTCGTCGCGGAACTGCAGGTCGCGGTCGAGCTCGACCTGCGTCCGCAGCTCGAACGGCGCGTACAGCAGGATGAGCGTGTGGCGACCGATCGCCAGCTCGACGCTGGTGCGCGACGTCCGGACCAAGTTGTCCGTCTGCGCGACATCGTTGGCGTCGTACCGCGTCCCGGCAGCACCGTACTCGCCGTCGTTCTGGAGGACCGCCGACGGACCGGTCTCGTAGACCAGCGTCGGGCTCAACCATTGCCGGGGCGCCTCCTGCGCCAGCGCAGGACCGGGAACCATCACGAGGCAGATCGTTGCGACGCGTAGGGTGCTCACCCGCGCAGGATGACGGATGCGCCGCGAGGCACAAGGGCCGGTCGGGACAACGGTGTTTGTCGCGAAAGCGCGTAACCGCGACCCGGCGGGACGCATCCAAGTCAGCTCGGCGCGGCCGTCACGACGCGATCACTCCGCACGCGACCATCGACCAGCTCGATGATGCGGTCGCACTCCCCGGCGATCCGGGAGTCGTGCGTGACGATCAGGAACGTCGTGCCGAGCTCGCGATTGAATCGCCGCATCAGCGCGAACACCTCGGCCGACGACGCGGTGTCGAGGTTGCCCGTCGGCTCGTCCGCCAGCACCAGCGCGGGCTGGCGCGCGAGCGCCCGCGCGATCGCGACGCGCTGCTGCTGACCGCCCGAGAGGTTGCTGGAGCGATAGTGCATCCGATCCTCGAGGCCGACCGCGCGGAGCAGGTCCTCGGCCGATGCTCGCATCTTCGCGCTCGGTCTGCCGACGTCGCCCCACGCGGGGAGCATCACGTTCTCGAGCGCGGTGAACGCGGGCAGCAGGTGATGGAACTGGAACACGAACCCGAGCATCCGCGCGCGCAGCGCGGTGAGGGCCCGCTCGTCGAGGCTGGTGGTCTCGGTTCCGCCCAGCACGATGCGGCCCGAGGTCGGCCGATCGAGGAGCCCGATGATGTTGAGCAGCGTGCTCTTGCCCGATCCCGACGGGCCAACGAGCGCCGTCAGCTCCCCCGGACCGACGACGACATCGACGCCATCGAGCGCACGGGTCTTGGCGACCTCGCCGTACTCCTTGACGACGCCCTCGACCACGAGCACCGGTGGCGGCGTGTCAGCCATTGCGGATCGCCGTCGCTGGATCCAGGCGTGAGGCACGGCGCGCCGGGATCACGGCCGAGAGCAGACCTACCCCGGTCGCGAGCCCGGTCGCGATCAGGAACAGCGACAGGTCGAGCTGCACCGGGAACCTCACGGCCCCGCTCGCATCACGCGTGACGTTCTCGAACAACCTCGACAGCAGTGCTCCGAACGCGGAGCCGATGAACGAGCCGACGATGCCGAGGACGCCGCCCTGGATCAGGAACACCAGCAAGATCCGCCGCGCCGGCGTGCCGACCGCGCGGAGGATCCCGATCTCGCGCGACTTCTGGACGACCGACACGATCAGCACGCTGGCGATCCCGAGGG
>JAGSPR010000087.1 GCA_018262455.1 Deltaproteobacteria bacterium
GTTGCAGGGCTCGCGGGCGATGTGTAGATTCCACGTCCCGACCAGCCCAGATAGCTCAGTTGGTAGAGCAGGGGACTGAAAATCCCCGTGTCGGCGGTTCAACTCCGTCTCTGGGCACGAACTTCTTGACGGCACAGCGCGAGTTCCGCAGCCGAGTGGACGGGCTGAAGTACGAGGTCGATGATCGCCACGAGGGCTGCCGTGAGCTCGTAGCGGCTTTCACTCGACCATGCGGACGCGACCGATCGCGATGACCTCTCCACCGCAGGTTACGGAGCGATGGTTGTGCTCGGTCGTGGCATCGAGAACGTCGACGTTGGCACCGCCGCTGTGCGCGAGAGGACGACGCTCATACAGTCCGCGGGCAGTCGGAGCTCTGGTTGGCCGGATTGTGGGTTCGGGGGGAACAGGGAGGCGCAGCTGGCGGCCTGAAGCTGGTCGATGCAGCGGTCGTAGCTGGCGCTGACTGCCTTGGCCGACCCGCACGGCAGCTGGGACTGAACGGCCTGCACGCATTCAGCACGGGTTCCACCGAGGCACTGGACCCCACGGTCGCACAACACGTCGACGAGATCGTCGCACTTCTCGACGGGGCTCCTCTCCATCCCGCAACCCAATAGCAACACCACCGCAAGGCGCCTGAGGTTGGTTGTCATGGCTCCACCGTACGGAGCGACCGCAGCAGGCTGCGCGGCGGTCGGCCTCTACCCCGGATACTTCCGCGCGAAGTCGACGTCGCTCATCCCGAATAGCACGAGCGCATCGATGTCCGCGCGAACGTCGAGGATCGTCGCGCATGCGTAGCAGTGCTTCTCGCTCAGGCCCAGCGTCGGCCCCTCCGCTTCGACTCGATAGGTCATCTGCCGCCTTCCAGCTCCCACGCCACGCCACGACCGCATCGGCCTGTGCGGCGGTCTGTCCCGCGGTCGCCGATCACGCTCGCGCGATGTCGGACCGGCCCCCTACCGTGGTCCACGATGGGAGGTCTGCCATGAAGACGGTCGGCACTGACTTGTGGGCGGGGCAGCTGCGGATGATGGCGGCGAACCGAGGGACGTGCGTCGTGAGCAGGCCGCCGGCGGGCGCGCTCGACCTGCGGCACCACTTCGTCCAGGCGTACCCGCGGTTCGCCGAGGCGTGCCGTGCGGTCGACGAGCCGGGGCTGGCGCTTGTCGCGATCGACGAGCTGACGGGGGCGCCGGCGGGGATGGTCTGCATACGCGCGCGGGTCGATCGCCACGTCGCGGCGATCGTTGGCCGTCACGGGCGTTGCGATCTCTACCTCGAGGGTCGCAGCGCACTCGCCCTGCGCCAGCTCGCGGTCGTCGTCGCGCCGCTGCAGAGCTGGCGCAAGGGCTCGGCGGAGATCAGCTACCGCGTGCTCGACCTGCGTACCGAGGCGGGCATGGTCGACGAGACCGGGCGGGGACTCCGCGGGTTGCGCGCGGAGGGCCCGTCGCTGATCCGGTGCGGCGGCTACGTCGTGATCGCGCTGCCGCTCGGCGATCCGACCGACTGGCCCGAGCACGGCGAGGATGCGTGGGCGATGTTGCCCGAGCGCGTGTACTTCGACGAGCTCGCGCGTCAGCCCGAGGGCTCGGCGCTGAACCCCCGAGGCCCCGCGTCGCCGCCCGGCACCACCGTCATCACCCGGATGCCCGGCCCGCGCGACACCGCGGCGGTCCTGGTCGAGAACGGCGAGTCGGCGGGGCGACTCGTCGTGACCGGGCCGGAGGGGCACGGCGTGCTCACGGTCGGCGAGCGCGCACTGCGGGAGGGCGTGCTGCTCGGCCGTTACGCGCGGTGCGACGGCGCGGTGCTGGGCCTGGCCGAGTCGGCGTCCCGCGTGCACGCGCTGCTCCTGCTGGCCGACGAGCGGCTGCTCGTGATCGACACCGCGAGCACGTTCGGGACCCGGGTGGTCGGTGGCCAGGACGCCCGCGTGCTCGAGCTGATCGGTGCCACCGCGCTCGAGCTCGGCCCCGACACGCAGGTGGCGTGGTGCTGGCTGTCGTGAAGGCAAGGGCCCCGGCGACAACGTGCGAAGTGGTTTGGCGAGCCCCGCTGGCTACAGATGCGTCGACGACTTGACCAAGTGTCTCGCAATCGAAATGCAACCCTCGAACCTCTGCGCGGTCGTCACGATCACATAGCGTCATCAAGAGGTGGGCCGCACAGGATCGCCTGGTGGCCTTCGGGTTCCCGTAGTTGTGCTCGCGCCTCCAACTGGCAACATGGGCGGCCATGTGAAGACGCGCAATTGGTGCAGAACCGCGCCCGGTTCGCGCGTCGCTCCATCGACGTCGCTCGGCAATCGTGAGCATGCGGTTGTTCAGCGAACGCCTGAGGCTCTGCAGTATTGAAAGGGCGGGAATGATGCAACGGCGATCCAGCAAGGTTCGGACTTCGACGATTCGCTTGGCCCAGGTCGCGGCCGCCGCGATGCTGTTGTTCGCTGGCACGGCCAGCGCGGCGACGACCGTTGTGTTCGATCCGGGCGGGTACTCCGGGGCATACGCCGCGCCGACGAGCGGATACGTGACCGGCGAGTCATCAGTGACGCTCGCTGCGGGAACGTACTCGGCGAGCATTCTGGGCGTCGGCAGCATCTCCTTCTCGGTGGATGCGCCGGGAAACGTGACGAGCCTGTCTCCCGAGTCGGCGACCGGTATCGGCAATCGGTTGGTGTTCAAGAACGCAACTGCCGTCATCGACCCCGGCGCGTACACGGGCACCTACACGTTCTTGTACGGACCGGCTGCACCTGTCGCTTCCGGCCCGCGGGATTTCGTGCTCGTTCCCGGCATGCCCCTCGTGTGGAGCGTCAGCCTGCCCGGCATTGGATACATCCGATTCAACCTCGACGCGCAGGGCAACGTCGTCAGCACCACGCCGGACTCCGCGACCGGCGTGAACGGGACCTTGCTGTTCCGCAACACCGCGGTCGAGATCGATCCGGCGGGCTACACGGGCGCCTACACGTTCTTGTACGGACCGGCTGCACCAGTCGCTTCCGGCCCGCGAAGCTTCGTGCTCGTTCCCGGCGCCGCTCTCGGGTGGGCCGTCAGGCTGCCCGCCCTTGCCGCCATTGGCTATGTTCGGTTCAGCCTCGATGGCGCTGGGAACGTTGTCAGCCAATCGACCGACTCGGCCACGGCCATCGGCAACAAGCTTCTGTTCAAGAACGCGACCATCGTAGCTGACCCCGATGGCTACACCGGCACGTACACGGTCGGGCCCGTGGGATCCCTTTCCGGGATCTCGACGGTCGTTCTCGTTCCTGGCGCCGCCTTGTCGGAGGCTCTCGTGATCCCAGGCCAGCCGTACGCGACGTTCATCGTTTACGATCCCTGTCAGTTGAGCGCGAGCTCCTTCGTGATCGCAGGACACACGTTCACCCTCACGTGCCAGACAGAGCCGCCTCCACCGCCGCCGGACACCACACCACCCCTGGCTGCGATCGCCGTGCTCCCTCCGTATTCGGCCACGACTACCGTGGCTGTCAGCGGGACCGTCACTGACAGCACCGCCGTCGCCAGCGCGATGTTCTTCGTCAACGGGGTCCCGGCCAGCGGCCCGCTCGCGATCGGCACGGGCGGCGCGGTCGGTGCGACGGTGACGCTCGCCGAGGGGATGAACACGATCGTGCTGCGCGCAACCGACGGCGCCGGCAACGTAGGTGCTGCCTCGTCCCTGATCGTTCGCGACACGGTCTCGCCGGCGGTCACGATCGTGAGTCCCAGCGCGGAACAGGCGGTGAGCTCTGGTGCTCTCGGGGTCACGCTCCTCGTGACCGACCAGACCGCGACCACGATCACGATCGGGGATCAGAGCTTCGCGGTGCCGAGCGGGACCGGGATGGTATCGGCCGTGGTCACGCTACCGGCGCCGGGCGCCAACACGGTCGAGCTCACCGCGACTGATGCGGCAGGCAACGTCGCCACCGCGTCGACCATCGTACTCCTCGACCCGACCGCGCCGATCATGTCGATCGACGTCGACGATGGCGTTCGTCTTGGCGAGCAGCCGGGTGATCAACTCCTTGCGACGGTCCACCTCGACGCGCTGTCTGCCACGACCGTCGTCACATCGACGGGGGAGACGTACAGCCTGCCACGCGGCGGCGGGGTGGTGCAGATTGCGATGCCACTCCAGCCGGGAACGAACGTGTTCACCTTCACGGCAACGAACGAGACCGGCGCGTCCGCCATGCTCTCGCGCACGGTGGTGTACGACACGCTGCCGCCCACTGGATCCTTCATGGGGCCCGAGCCCGGCGTCGCGGTTCGGGGGACCTTCGACGCGACCGTGGACTTCACCGATGACGTCACCGGCGTCTCGTCGGTGAGCTTCCGTATGGATGCGGGCCTCGTGGTGGAAGCCGAGCCGACGGGGGGCGCGGGATGGAAGGCCGCACTCGACACCTCCGCGCTCTTGGATGGGGCGCACACGCTGGAGGCGGTGGTCGTCGATGGCGTTGGTAACTCCGCCACGCTCACCCAGGCGTTCACTGTCGACAACACCGCGCCGGTCGTGGTGATCGCGTCGCCGGCTGCTGATGCCTACCTGCGCTCGATGATCACCATCACCGCCAGCGCCGACGATGCGACGAGCGGCGTGGCTTCGCTGTCGATCACGGTCAATGGTCATTCGCTTGCGACGTGTCTCGCCTCTCCGTGCTCTGTCACCTTCGACACGACGACGCTGCCCGACGGTCCGTTCACGATCGCCGCCGATGCTCGCGACGTCGCGGGTAACGTGGCCCCCTCGATCCAGATCGCGCCCATCGCCGACAACTCTGTTCCGGCCAACTTCCTGACCGGACCGCTCGACGGCGCGGCGGCGGCCGGCTCGTTCGACCTCGCGGTTCATGTCACCGACAGCAACTTCGCGTCCGTCGAATGCTTCGTGGGCGGGGTCTCGCTCGGCATCTCGAGCAGTCCAATGTTCTCGACGACGGTCTCGCTCGCCTCGATCATCGACGGCGCGCTCAGCGTGTCGTGCATTGCGCGTGACCTCGCCGGTGGCTCGGCCACGGAATCGGCCACCGTCACCGTCAGGAACTGGACCGAGCAGATCTATCCGCACCACCTCAACCTCAACGACGGAAAGGGGCGCGTCACGATGAGCGTCCGAGGCCCGAACGTCGCGCTCCTCCTCCCGGTCGGCAGTCGTGCGCTCGCGCTGTCGATCCCGGGCGCTGCGCCGATTCCCGTCCTGGTGGGCCATGGCCATGGCCACGAGGACGACCACGACTGCGACGACCGTCGCCAGGGGCACCTCGATCTGAAGTTCGAGCGGCGCGCGGTCGTCGCAGCGGTTCGCGCCGCGCTGGCCACCGGTACGATCGTCAAGGGCAAGCCCTTCGCGGTGACGCTCCTCTCGGGCGACCACGTGATCGGAGGCGACACCATGATGGTGCAGCGTGGTCACAAAGATAAGCAAGGTCACGACCACTAGTCCGGCGCGGACGAGGGGCCACCCGTGACGCGGCGCACGACGCTCATCGGCACGATCGTACTGGTCGTCGGCGCCGTTGCGCTCTGGGCGCGGCACTCGTCGAGTCCCATGGTCAACGAGCCGCTGGTGCGCTCGGCCCAACTGGCGACTCCGACGACCGTCGAGGCTTGGCGGGCGGCGTATCCGTCCGGCGATCGCCCTGTCGGTCGCGAGGCGATCGAGCGAGCTCGGAGCGTCGGCGACGCGGCCGCCGTTCGCTGGCTGGCCGAGCTTGCCGCTGGTGATTCGCAGGTCGGCGCTGTCGCGGGGGCGGCACTGGGCGGCATCGCGTCGCCCGGAGCGGCGGCGACGCTGGCCGAGCTCGCCGCCGCGGACGGGCCCGTGATCGTGCGAGCCAACGCAGCACGCGCGCTCGGACGCTCGGGAGGCGCGGAGCAGGTCGGAACCTTGGCGACGATCGCCGCGGGGGACGGCGAGCCGCTCCGTGTGCGCCAGGAGGCGTCGCTCGCGCTGGGCCAGATCGGCGACGGCACGGCGACGCCGGCGCTCGCTGCAGCGCTCGTGCGCGCGGAGACCGACCTCTCGGCGGAGGGAGAGCAGCTCCGCATCTCACTCGTCCAGGCGCTCGGAGCCCTCGGCACGCCCGCTGCGCGGAGCGCGCTCGTGAGGCATGTGGAGCAGACGCTATCGCCGACCGAGCGCGCGTTCACGCAGCGTGCTCTCTCGCCTCGCGTCCAGCGCTAGCCACAGCGTCGTTCCCGGGCCCCTCGGCCCCGACACGCAGGTGGCGTGGTGCTGGCTGTCGTAGCCCGCCCGTGGGGTCACGGCTCGCGCAGCGCAGCCAGCCTCGGATCGGCCGCGAGATCTTCGGCCGTGGCGAGCAGCAGCAGGCGCGACGTCGCGCGGGTGAGCGCGATGTGCATCCGGCGGTCGTACTCGCTGGCATGACCGGCGGCGATCTCGACGAGGATCACGAACGGGCGCTCGAGTCCTTTGAACCGGAGGAAGGAGTCCGCGACGAGGTGGCTCCGGGCGTCGGCGCTGTCCGCGCGGACGAGGCGCTGGCTGCCGAGCGCGTCACGCCGGAGCAGCGCGCTGACACTCTGACCGGCGAGCGTGATGAGGGCGATGTCTTGCGCACGCGCACCGCGCTGCTCGACGGCTGGCAGCGCGTCGCACGCTGCGGTCAGCGACGCGGTGGCCCAGAACTTCGGATCGTCCGCTCGCGACTCGCGAAGCCGCCGCTCAGCGCACAGTCACGAGTTCCCTCGCGGGGATGTGCACGGCTGGCTACGGTGCAGCAGCGGGGCGGTAGTGCGTTTGGCGGGCCGTTGTTGGTGCTCAGGCTGTGAGCAACGCGCGAAGCTGCACCGGGTCGGCCGGCACCAGCCCATCGGCGCGCGACCACAGTCGGGCACCGGCGGTGAGCGGCAGGTACAGCGCTCGCGCCACGCCGAGCGTGCGAGCGGGACTGGTCTCCCAGCTCGCGTGATCCGCGATCTCCCGGAGCCTGTCCTGCGCTTCCAGTCGCTCGCGCCAGCGGCGGACATGCGCCGACGCCGCGAGGTGATCGGTCTTCTGCCCGTTGCAGGCCTCGTCGGCGACCACCAGGTTCTCGATCGCATCGAGCGACACGCGTGCCCACGGCAGGAAGTGATCGACCTCGGGGCTGCGCAACCGGCCATCGCAGTAGAAGCAGCGCCCTTGCTGGAGCTCGGCCAGGCCCGTCAGCACGGGGCGCAGCGCGGTGCGATCGACCCCGAACAGGTGGGTTTCCAGCCGGGTTTCCGGAAGCCGGTTGATCGCGGCGACCTGCATCGCCCACGCGCGATAGAGCAGGGGACGCAGGAGGCCGTCGAGGCGGATCAGGTGCGCGGCGACGCCCGGCCGGAACCGGATCACGTTCGGGAACCGCGTCGCGTCGTTGAACTCGCCGCGCGTGACATCTCGGTCCCACGCGATCTCGTAGATGAAGCGGTCGGGACCGTTCGGAAACTCCTGGAGCCGAGGCAGCGGCATCTCCACCAGCTTCCATTCGACGTCTCGGATCAGGCGCTGATACTCCTTCGGTGCTTGGCGTCGCACGCGCTCGATCGGCGCGCCGCCGCCGCCGCCGAGGTGCGCGCGCGCCTGCGCCACGAGCCGCACGATCTCGGCCTGGCCGCGGGTGTTCTGACGAAGCACCCCGCCGTCGATGGCCTCGAATGGAGCGACCTGAGGCCAGTAGAGCCGGACGACGACCTCGGCGAGCTGCGGCGTGGTGATCGACTCGGGCGGCAACCCGGCGGCGGTGTAGCCCTCGAGCGACAGATCGATCAGCCCGATCAGGACGGCGTACTTGTAGGTCGCGGTGAACGAGCCCTGCTGGAGCAGCGCGAGCACCTTCTCCGCGAACGCGACGGTGTCGTCGGGATCCATCAGTCGCTCCAGTAGCGCGCCTTCGCCGGGATCACCCAGCGGATCCCGCCGCGCGGATCCTCGACGTCGCCGGAGCGACGCGGGATCACGTGCACGTGCAGGTGCATCACCGTCTGCCCCGCCGCGACGCCGTCGTTCCAGCCGATGTTGAACCCGTCGATCGACGGATCGAGCACGGTCGCGAGCGCGCGCGCCACCTCGACGTGGTCGAGGAGAGCTGCCTGCTCGGCGGGCGTCGCATCGCTCCACCGCGCGACGTGCCGATGCGGCACGATGAGCAGGTGCCCGGACGTCACGGGATACAGGTCCCGGAGCACGCGCACGAGGGGGCCGTCGAGCGCGACGCGATCAGGGGCCGGTTCACAGAACGGACAGGACACGCGCGCCGATGATACCGCGCGCCCGCACCGCACGTTCGATGCGGCACCTCACGGATGGGACGCGCACTCCGAGCGCGCCGCTGTTCGAGTCACTCCGCACGTGGCCTCAGGTCCGTGCGGCTCCGCAATGGAACAGAAGGCCAGCGACAAGCTGCCCAAGGGCGAGCAAGAGCGGATCAAGCGGAGGGCCTTCGCCGCGTACTACGCGGACCCCGAGACCACCGACTACCCCGACCGGGAGATGTCCGGGCTCGTGCGGCGCGATGGCTTGCACTACGTGGTGCTGCAGGACCAGGAGGGCGGGCTGCTCGCCTGCTACCGGGTGCGGCACGACGGCAAGCTCAAGCAGCTCAAGCAGGTGCCGGACAGCGTCTAGCCGGCGGGTAGCGAACCGGCGCCAGTCGTCGTGATGTCGAGCCCTACAGTCTCGGCGTGTACCGATGCGCGGGCCAGATGAATCGGATCCCGAGGTTCACGTGCTGGGTGTTGATGTTGCGCAGCGGTTGAATCAGGCCCACGCGCTCCCAGCCGTATTCGTTCTGCAGTGTCGCCAGCGGAATCGCTCGGTCCCTGTCCAAGTTCAGCACGAACCGGAATCCCCGGAACTCGGCGGTGCACCCTACGATGTACTGCTTGGCTGGTTCGGTCGGCGGCACGTAGTGAAACGGCGTGAAAGAGAACTCGTTGGTTTGAACCCGTTCAGCGCCGACAGCAGCGGCGCCGGCAAGCGCTATGTGCCCTGAGGGCTCCCGCTTGCCGAACGCGATGTCCACCAGTTCGTCCGTTGGTGTGCCCACTTCGGCATGCTTCGATCCAATCGGCAGTCCGTACTGAGCGGTGATGGTGATGAACGACTTGATGAACCAGCGCTCGATCCTTGGTCCATCGATGAGAAAGCGAGTGTCCGCGTAGATCAGTCCTGGAATCCAGCGCCGCCCCCACAGGCGTCGGTATTCGACGACGGCGTGGGTCAGCTTGCCGGCTTCCTTGTCCAGCTCTGATAGCGCGCGGTTGTGCGTCTCGCACAGGACGTTCGCAGTGAACGTGTTGACAGTCATCGGCCGCAGGAACCCTCCGGGTGCGGAGGTGTCGACCGTTCCGTCCGGCAACATTGGACCACGCTGGACCGTGATCCGGACCTTCAAATTGTCTTCGCGGTTGCCACGTCCCCAGGCTGCCGCCGAGATGAGATGCTCGCCTGAGAGCTTCGGAACGCAGTCATCGAGCTTGCGCGCCCAGCACCCAGGGTTCTTCACCGTCGACCAGTGTAGAGACGCGCCCTGACAGCCGGTCCTCTACCCCAAGGACTGCAGATACGCGGCCCGCAGCTCGCGCTGATTCCGGTAGGTCGGCTGACCTGGTGAGCTTCGGCGTAGAGGCTTCCGATCGTTACTGCTGAATCCCCGCGCCAGAAGCGCAACATCCGCTAAGGTCCCTCACGTGCTGACACGGCTCGCGATCGTTGCGTTGGTGGTGGGCTGCGGACGGCAATCGCCCCCTCCGGTGCAGCCGAAAGCTGAGCTAGGAGAGGTGATGGGTCGAGTGACAGGAATTACCGATAAGGGGTTCCTCCTCGATAACGCGCCCATGCCCGCGATTGCCCCGGCTGTCTTCCGGCCCTCGCACACAGTCGCGATGCAAGGGTTCGCTGTCATCGCGACTTCACCCGCGTTATCGCGACCGGTCAGCACCGTGACGGACGGACACGGCTTGTACAAGCTTTCGGGTCTGCCCCCGGGCACGTATCGATTGGTGTTCCGCGGTCCTGCCATCCCGGAGGTGCAACGCGATGGAATCCAGGTTCGCCCGCGTCGGACCACGCCCTTGTTCGTCCACCTGCGGATCCCGGAGTCCATCGCGCCTCCGTGAGCCTGCGGCGTACGCGTCGAGGTGACGCTTCACGGTCAGTTGTGACCGTCGTCAGGATCGAGCGCCGGAGCAGCTGCGGTTTGCTGCACTATTGCTGTGACCGGGGGATTGCTGCGGGCTCGTCGCGGAGACCCCATGCGAATCCCAGGCCTTGCACAGCTTTTGCGGGGAGAGGGCAGGCCTGAGGATCCCCGTGTCGGCGGTTCAACTCCGTCTCTGGGCACGACCACTTCCGACGACGATCGAGATCCGGGTCGTCCAGGGCGTCCACCGGATCCGGGGGCTCGCACCCGGGTTACCTGGGCACGGGCGCAACCAGCCGATCGAGGTACGGCGTCGCCTTGATCTGCTGGTGGAGCTTCCGTAGTTCCGGCCGCTCCGCGCGCGTCGCGGCCCGGCCATCCTCGGTCGCGAAGGTCTGCATGATCTTCGCGAACGTCTGCCCGCGCATCATCAGCTCGATCATGCGGAGCTGGACCTGGTCCAGCGGAAACGTGAATGCGTTCATCTCGGCCAGCGCGGTGAGCCAGCGGATGACCGTGGTCGCGAAGTCCTGGCCCGGCATGCGCTCGGCGACCAGCCGGCGCAGCGCCGCGGCGGTCGGGACGACGAGGAGCAGGGCCAGGAAGAAGCGCAGGTCGGGATCCGTGACCCGACTGCGCAGCAGCGTGAACCGGCGCGCCTCCTCTCCGTGCTCGAGCGCTGCGGCCAGCTTGTCGATGACCGCGCCGTGGCGCTTGCGTGCGCGTTCGCGGATCCGTGGTCCGAGCTCCCGTTCCGGGTCGGTGTCTCCGATCGCCGCCATGGCGAGATACGCGGACATCAGGTCCGCTTGCTTGACGATCCCGCTGACGATCTGCTCGGCGTCGCGCACCCGACCGATGTCGACGAGCATGCGATAGAGATCCAGCGCGCGCGCGAGGCGGGGATCCATGAGCGAATGTTCGGTGCCGACGCCCGGGGGGAGATAGCCGAGCTGCGGGGGCGCGCCGACGTCGTGGTAGTTGCGCACCACGACGCTCACCGACGGATGATCGAGGTGGAAGAGCGCATGGATGAACTGCGGGCCCGACCGGATCGGGTAGACCGAGCCCCGGGTCAGGAGCTCGGACGAGGTCCACCGGAGTTGTCCGAGGTGGAGATAGTCCGAGACCTTCTGCTCCGGCCGGAACCGGTACTGCGTATGGACGCTGCTGCCCTCGAGCACGGCGAACGCGCCCGAGAAGCTGTGCTGGTGGATGTCCGTCGTCGCCTGCAACCAGTACAGCACCTCGATGTACATGTGCTCCGAGCCCCACACCGCGAGCGGCGGCTGGCCGAAGCCCGCGGAGCCCTGCTCGGGCATCCGTCCCGGGTTTCGGCCGAGCTGTGCGAGCTCCCATGGGGACACATGCTCGTGCGGCGGTCGTCGCAGCAGCTCCTCTTCGGCGATCGGTGGGAGCGCCGAGTCAGCGTAGTCCCGGGCTCGCCAGCGAGCCTCGATGCGCTCGCCGAGATCCGTGAAGTAGCTCGTCCCCCTCGACCTGTCGCGGGTGCCGGCACGCTCGGAGTCGATCGCGATTCGCGCCATCAGGACCAACGGTACCTTGGAATCGCGGGCCCCGGCGCGCTAGCCAAAATACGCATCGAACAGCGCGACCGCGCGCATCCCGCTCGCGATCGGATGTCGTGAGCTCATCGGTCCCAGCGTAGCGCAGGTCCGGCATCGATCTGGCTGGTATCATCGGCTCATGCGCATGCCCGCGAGCGTGATCGTGACCTGCGTGCTCGCCGCCTGCTACCGGGCGCCCACCGCGTCACCGACCGAGCCACACCCGGCGCGGGCGACCGGCTCGAACACGGACGCGCGGGTGCTGGCCCGCACCGACGAGCGCGCCGCTCCCTCGCGCGCGGGGATGTCGGTCAGCGGATGCAACGCGGGCTGCGAGGACTGCTCGCTGGGCGACTACAAGTCGTTCGTGATCGGGACGCTCGAGCGCACGAAGGCGCAGCTGTTTCCGTCTCCTGATCCACCTCAACCGGGCTATCAGTGCGGGGCCGAGGTCGCGATCGGAGATCGCGTGACGCTGCGCGCACACTCGACCGTCGGGCTCACGATCGCGGCGTGGACGCCGTTCTTCGACACCGATGCCTGTCCGTGCACCACGCCGACGGACGTCTGCACGTTCGTCGTGACGCCGGAGCTCGCGGCGCACCACCCTCGGATCTACTGTGGCGCGGTGTGGCGGCGTGCCACCGCGCAGATCGGCAACTAGCTAGCTAGCTCACGACCCGACGCCCGAGAGGGTGAACGGGTAGCTCACCGGACCGCGCGCGGCCGTGAACCGGAGGTCGATCGCCTGGGTCACGCTGCCGGCAACGGACGCCGTGTACGCGATGGCGACCGTGCAGGTCTGCCCGGGCCCGAGCGTCGCCGCGCACGTCCCGCCGGTTCCCGGGTACGCGCCGCCTGCGAAGCCGAAGTCGCCCGCCGGAAGCCCCGTGATCGACAGGCCGGTCACGGAGACCGACTCGTTGTTGGTCAGCGTGAAGACCTGGGTGGCACCGGACCCGACGGGATGGAGCCCCATGAAGTACTGACTCCCCGTCGAGTCTGCCGGGGTCATCACCACCCCCAGATGGACCTCGACCGGGACAGTCTCCAGCGGGGTCGTGTGAGCGCCGTCGGTCACGCTGAACGCGAGCGTGCACGAGCCCGCGTGGTCGCGCGTCGGAGCTCCCCGCAGCGCGAGCACGGTCGGGGACAGCCACGCGCACGAGTGGGATGGCTCGAGCGCGGCGATCTGCACCTCGTTCACGTCGGCGTCGGAGACCGTGAGGTTGCAGTCGTAGCGCAGGCCGACGATCGCCGTACCCGGACATGCGTGCGTCAGTGTCGGCGCGTGGTTCTGCTCGAGCCGCAACGCGGGGAAGGCGTTGCTCCGTGGCTGCCAGACCTGCGCGAAGTCCCACGACGACAGCGGCGGCCCGCCGAGACCCTGGAGCTGCGCCAGGTCGGCGACAGCCATGCCGCCTCCACCACACCCCCCGCCGCCGAGATTGACGCAGCTGCCGCCGCCCCAGTAGTAGCTGCCCGCTCCGACCAGCGGATTGGGATCGGTGTTCTGGCCGACCCACCGCGAGATCGTCGTGCTCGCGCTCGAGCCGGTGACGTTCGCGGCCGCGAACGAGTTGACCACGTCGTAGATCGCCGCGTTGCCCGACCAGTAGCCGATGTGGCCCATGAAGCCGCCGACCGTCGACGCACTCGAGTTGATCGTCACGTCGACATAGCTGCGCTCGACCCAGCCGTAGTATTCGACGTCGCCGAAGAAGCCCCCGAAGCCGGCCTGGTTGGAGCCGACCCCGGCGAGCGTGCCGGTGAAGTAGGAGTCGAAGAACTTCGTGCGGTAGTAGTGCAGCCCGGAGAATCCACCGACGCCGGTGTTGCCCACGACCTCGGCGGCGACCGCGGTCGAGTACACGTGGAACGGCGAATCGTAGTTCGCGCCGACGAACCCACCCACGCCATGGTTGCCTCGGATCGTGCCGTCGAACCGCGTCCGATAGATCTGCGAGCCGTCGCCGTTCATCCCCACGATGCCGCCAACCTCCTCGTTGCCGACGACCACGGCCTGAACAGAGACGTTCTGAAGCGTCACCGGATCCCAGACGTCGGCGCCGACCACCCCACCCACGGAGGATGCCAGGGGCGCGGTCACGGCGATCGTGGAGTCGATGTTGACGAACGCACTCGCCCCCGCAGAGCCGACGACGCCGCCGATCGAGTCCACCGTGCCTTCCACCGTGCCGCTCAGCGAGGCGCCAATGAACTGGCACTCGAGCGCTTCACCCACGAGGCCGCCGACGGAGCTCTCACCGCGGATGTCAGCTGCGGTGACGGCAGAGTTCCGGACGTGGGAGTTGTCGCAGGAGCCGATGACGGAGCCGATCGAGCTCGAACCGGCCACCGTCACGTGGTCGAGCGTCACGTTCTCGATCCGCGCAAACCGCGCGGCGTTGACCAGGCCCGCGGGCTGTCCCGCCGCCGCCGTCACGCTCAGGTTGGAGATCGTGTGGCCGTTGCCGTCGAGGTAGCCGGTGAACGGAGCCTCCATCCTGCCGATTCCCTCGAACGGGACGCCCGTGAAGTCGAGGTCGAACATCAGGACGAAGCGCGAGCCAAGGTCTCCGGACCGGCTCGCGATCTCGGACAGCTGCGCCGGCGAGCAGATCTGGAATGGATCGTCGGCGGTCCCGGTGCCGGCCGCGTAGGGTGCGTTGACGACGCGGTTGCTGGGGCAACTGGAGTCGTTGGCGTCGAATCCCAGGCGTCCGCAGCCAGCCAGCGCCGCGCACACAACGATCGCCGTCGGAGTTCTCCGCACGAGCGATCATCGTACTGCAAACCGCGTTTCGGCCGGCGAATTCCTCACGCGGCCGCGGATCCACCGTTGCCAGGCTCGCAGCTCCCTCACCTCGTCAGGACGCTCGGGCGGTCGGGCCGCTACTGGAACGTGCAGTCGTTGCCGTTGTCGTTGTCGCACTGCGTGGAGAGCATCACCAGCACCAACACGATGAGTCCCGCTGCGACCGCCCACGACGCGACCGCGCCCGATGGCCGGTTCACGCGCTCTTCACGCGGCGGTGCATGGCCGACGCGACGGTCACATCGACGCAGCGCTCGATTTTGCGGCCGGAGCTCGTGCGCGTCGCTCGTGCGCGGGCGACGATGATCGCGATGGCAGATCAACCCACGCAGGACATGATCGCGAGCGCGTGCGCCGCCCTCGCGGGGCCGAGGTACACGTTACTCGACGCAGCCGACCACGTTCCGGACTGCGCGGGCCTGTACGCGATCTACGGAGGCCCCGAGGCGTGGCTGCAGCTCGGGCTTGGCCAGGCGCCGGCGAGTACCGCGCTGTACGTGGGGAAGGCCGACGACAGCCTCGTGACCCGTGACCTCCAGACGCACTTCCGGACCGGCCGCACGGGACAGTCGACGGTGCGACGCTCGTTTGCGGCGCTGCTGCGCGACCCGCTCTCGCTGCGTGGGATCCCGCGCAACCAGACCCGGCCCGAGCACCTCGCGGACTATGCCTTGAGCGAGGAGCACGATGCCTTGCTCACCGAGTGGATGACCGCGAACCTCGAGATCGCGGTGTGGCCGATGCCACCGGACTGCGCGGCGCTCGATGACGTCGAGGTGGCGGTGCTCAAGCGCTGGAGCCCGCCGCTGAATCTGCGGGACAATCGGTCGACGTGGGGAGCGAAGGTGTCGGCCGCTCGCAAGCTGATGGCCAGCGATGCGCGAGCGTGGGCACGCGAGCGTGGGCACAGGCTCTGAACCACGCCCACGCGAGTCCGCCTCGATCTGCGCAGGGTCAGGTGCTGCTCGACGGATAGGCGAGCTCCACGAACCGCACGAGCGCGCTGACCAGGTGGAGCTGTCGCGGCGTCGTGCACACCGCCCGCAGCAGGGCCGGGCTCGCGACCACCACGCTCGCGCAGCGCGCCCGCGAGGTGGCGACGTTGAGCCGGTGACGGTCGTAGAGGAAGCCGAGCCCGCGCGGCGCATCCTCGGGGCGCGAGGTCGCCATCGAGTAGATCGCGATCGCCGCCTCGCGGCCCTGGAACTTGTCGACGGTGCCGACCCGGACGTCGGCGAGGCCGCGGGCGGCGAGCGCGTCGCGGATCGCGGCGAGGTGGGCGTTGTACGGCGCGACCACGAGCACGTCGCGCGCGGTCAGCGGCTGTGACTCGCCGCGCGCGTTGGTCCAGATCGCGCTCGGCACCACGCACCGCTTGATCAGCTCGGCGACGACGGCTGCTTCTTCGAGGCTGCGGTTGTGGTTGCCGTGGTGCTCGACCGGGTGCCAGTAGAGGCCGGGCACCACGAACGGCTCGGTCGCCAGGCCCTGGAGTCCGACGTGCTCGCCGGGGTGGAGCTTGCGCGCGTAGAACTGCTCGGAGGTGAACGCGGCGATCGACGGGTGGAGGCGGTGGGTCTTCTCGAGGAACAGGCCGCGATGGGTCCCGATCGTCGGGCGCGTGCCGAGCATGTGCTGGAGCACCGAGACGGCGACGCCGTCGGGGTGGGTGCCCTGGATCGGTTGCTCGAGCTGCTGCGGATCGCCGACCAGGACGAGGCTGCGTGTCGCGGGCGTCACCGCGAGCGCATCGGCGAGGCAGAGCTGGCCGGCCTCGTCGATGAACAGGACGTCGACGGACTTCTGCATCCCGGGCCGGGCCCATTGCCAGCAGGTGGCGCCGAGCAGATCGAGCGTGGCGATCCGCTCCTCGGCCGCGGCGGGATCGGTGAGGTAGGTGATGCCGGGCGCCTGGGTCGCCTCGGGCTCGTCGCACTTGAGCGCGGCCCGCAGCGGAACGCCACGCGCGCGCGCGAGCTCGACGGTCTTGACGACCAGGTTCTCGATCACGGCGTGGCTGGTCGCGGTGACGCCGACCCGGCGGCCCTGTGCGACGAGCTCGAGGATCATCTGGGCCGCGAGCGAGGTCTTGCCGGTCCCTGGCGGTCCCTGGATCGGCAGCACGGTGCCGTCGAGCGCGCGGGCGAGCCGCAGGGCGCAGGCCTCGATCGTCTCGCCGACGCGGCGCAGCGGGATGCCGAGGCCGCCGAGGCCACGCGGCAGGTTGCGCAGCAGGAGGTCGCGCGCGAGCGAGATCCGCTCCGGCGGGGCGAACCCGCCGTCGGCGACGGCCGTGCCGAGCGCGACGAGCGCGGCGTCCTTGGGCTTGGCGCCGAACAGCGTGTGACCGAACAGCGAGGTCGGGTGGTGGTCGACAGTCTTCTGGGTCTTCTTGATGTCGACGGTGCGCGCGACCGGATCGATCGCGACGATCGCACCGAGCTTGTGCTCGGCGTCGAGCTGCGCGTCGTCGCCGGCGCGCAGGTACACGTCTTGCGGCGGGAACTGGTAGCGGTCGATCGGGATCCGCTTGTGGGGGATCCGTTCGACGTGGACCAGGCCGGCGAGCGCGCGCGGCTCGTCGAGGCGGTCGTCGTCGGAGCTCTCGGCGAGCCGGAAGAACTCCCACCACGTCACGGCCTGCTCGCGGCGGTACCACTCCATCAGGTGGCCGAGCAGCCACAGCGCCTGCTGCAGCTCGGTGCGCTCCGCGCGCGTCGCGCTGAGGCCGTCGAGCAGGCGGGCCGCGGTGACCTCCGCGGTCGAGCGGACCTCGGTGATCGACTCGCGCTCGCCGGAGAGGAGGGGAGGGCGCGGGACCGCGTGGCCGGCCGCGAGCTGATCGGCGCGCCGCGCCTCGAGCCAGGTCTGCAGCGCCAGGGCGCTCTCGCAGTCGCCGCGGTTGTAGGCCTCGACCCCGGCGCGCCACGCCGGCTCGATCGCGTCGACGAAGCCGCGCTGGAGCGCGAGCTTGACCGCGTGGTGGAGCGGGCCGGTGACCGCGAGCGCGACCGGGCGGGTGTAGCCGAGCAGCGGCTCGAGGTACTTGATGCTGTAGCTCTCGACACCGATCCGCGCGGTCTGGCGCACGATCGCGTAGAGGTCGACCAGGCGCTTGCCGCGGAGCAGGCGATCGAGCTCGTCGGCGCAGCGCGCGTGGCGGCCGACGAGGCGCTTGAGCGCGGTCGGCTCGTACGGCGCGTAGTGATAGACGTGCATCCCCGGATCGGCGGCCCACCGCGCCATCACGAACGCGACGAAGGTCTCGAGCGCGGCGCGCTCGTCGTCGTCGTCGGTGGCCCACACGCACTCGTAACCGCGATCCGCGGTGTGCCAGCCGAACAGGTACTCGCGGCCGTGGTCGCCGATGAACGGATCGCCCTCGAAGTCGAGGAACACGTCGCCGGGGGAGGGC
>JAGSPR010000088.1 GCA_018262455.1 Deltaproteobacteria bacterium
TTGCAGCACTGCCGCTACTCCGGTGCCGCCCGGCGCGCGTAGCGTGAACGCATGAACCACGACGCCCCGCCTCCCGAGCGCATGTTCCACATGATCACCGGCTACTGGGTCAGCCAGGCCGTCGGCACGTTCGCCGAGCTCGGTCTGGCCGATCAGCTCGCGGCTGGCGCGAAGTCCGCGCGCGACGTCGCCGCCACCGCCGGCACGGATCCGGACGCGACGTACCGCCTGCTGCGCACGCTGGCGTCGGTCGGGGTGGTCACGCAGGACGACACGCGGTTCACGCTGACGCCGATCGGCGCGACGTTGCGCAGCGACGTGCCCGGCTCGATGCGTGACATGGCGCGCGCCCAGACGATGCCCGGCCACTGGCTGCCGTGGGGCCGGTTGGCCGACGCGGTCCGCACCGGCACGCGCCAGACCGCCGCGGCGCTCGGCATGGAGCTGTTCGACCACTATGCGAACCACGCCGGTGAGCGCGAGGCGTTCGTCGGCGCGATGAGCGGGCTGTCGTCGCTCGTCGCGAAGGAGGCGCCGCGGGTCTACGACGCGAGCGCGCACCACGTGGTGTGCGACGTGGGCGGCTCCTCGGGGACGATCGCGGCCGGGTTCCTCCGCGCCAACCCGACGCTCCGCGGCATCGTGTTCGATCTGCCAGAGGTCGCGCCGCGCGCGACCGCGGCGATCGCCCTGGCGGGCCTGACCGAGCGTTGCCGCGCCATCGGCGGCGACTTCTTCGCCGACGTGCCGGTGGCCGACCTCTACGTGCTGAAGCACGTCCTCCACGACTGGAACGACGAGCAGTGCAAGACCATCCTCCGCAACTGCGCGCACCACCTCCAGCCTGGCGGCCGCGTCCTGCTGCTCGAGATGGTCATCCCCGATGACGGCCGCCCGAGTGCCGCGCAGTTGATGGACCTCAACATGCTCGTCGTCACGCAAGGCAGGGAGCGCACGGCCGGTCAGTATGCCGAGCTGCTCGCGGCGGCCGGCCTGCGCCTGGTGGACGTTCGCCCGACGCACTCGCCGCTCCAGCTCGTGGTGGCTGACAAGATCTGAGCGGTGCACGACGCGCGCTGGTCACCGCGGCGAGGATGCGCCGCGGACGGCGCCTGCCCAGTCGTTGCCACGACAGGCCGCGACCCCCGCGCGCAGCGTGCACGTGTGCACGCCGCCCACGTAGACCACGTCCGCGGTGACGCCCTCGAGCACGTGGGCGGTCTGCTCGGGCTCGGCAGGAAGCGTGTTCGAGAACGCGTGACCTTGATTATTGCCCCAGCACGTCACGGCGCCGCCCTGCAACAGCACGCACGAGTGGTAGTCGAGTCCGACGAGCTGCGTGGCGACGCCGTCGATGCCGGGCACGAGGGCGGGTGCGCGAAGCGCGGAGGCGCACGCCGCGTTCTTCGCGCAGATCGGCCCGCCGCCGAGCACGCCGAGGTAGCTCTTGCCCCAGCAGGAGGCCTTGCCGTCCTGCAACGCACAGCTGTGACCCCAGCCGGCCGAGATCGCCGTGACCCGGGTCAGCGAGGAGAGGTCGCGATCGAGCGGGCCCAGCTCACCGCGGCAACGCACCCGACCATCGCTCACGACACACAGATGGTAGTTCCCGATGGCGACGAGGTCTGCGCGCGCGATCCCCGAGACTCGCTTCGGCGAGACCACCTGCTTGGTGCTCGAGTCGTCGATCTGGTGCTGCGAGTTGTCGCCCCAGCAGTAGAGCTCGCCCCCGCGCTTGATCGCGCAGGTCGTGCTGTCGCCCGCGTGCAACGAGCGCACGTCCTCGAGCCCGTCGACGCGCGTGGGCTTGCTGACCGCGGTGGCCGACGCGTTGCCGTTGCCGACCTGGCCTGCGTGGTTCATGCCCCAGCACCACACCCGACCCGCGGAGGTCAGCGCACAGGTCTGGTAACCGCCGGCGACGATCGCGCGCACCGCCCCATCGCCCTGCGCGCCGATGCCAGCGACGATGCCATCGCCAGGATCCCTCGTCGTGCCGACGCCGAGCGAGCCCTGCTTGTTGTAGCCCCAGCAGCGAACCTCGCCTGCGCTCGACAGCGAGCACGTGTGATTCTCACCGAGCGCGAGCGCGATCACCCCGCTCCCCCCACCGACGGCAACGCTGCCACCCTCCGCGATGACGCCCTGGGGCGACGGCGGCGGCGGCGGCGGCGGCGGCGGTGACGACCCGGTCGCCGTCCAGCTGCCCTCGATCCAGAACCAGCGAGGGCCCTGACGCTCCCAGCGTCCCGGGGTCCACGCGTAGCCCGCGCGCTCGCGCTCCCAGTAGCCGGGCGCCCACACCCACTGGCCGTGCTGCCAGGACCACCGGCCCTGCAGGAACACGTAACCCGGGCGAGCCTCGACGGGTTCGTCCTTGGCGGCGGGCGGCGCGGCGTAGACGTCGACGGTCGACGGCTCGGTCGCGACACCGATGGTGCTCGCACCGGTGACGACACACGCAGGGATCGACATCGCCAGGCCGAGCGAGAGCAGAGTGGAACGCATCCCGATATCTTGCAGCGAGCAGGCCCGCGTTCTCCACTTGCGGACGACCCGTAGTGACGTCGTGCCTGGATCCCCGCAGATCCAGCGGATGCTCGACTTGCCCCAGCGGGGCAAGCCGTTGACGACCGTGCAGCTGACCGCGACGGGCTCGCAAGCCGACGAGACGAACCTGGACGTCGCCGTCGTCACCCTCGGTCGAGCCGAGCCTCCCACGTGACCTCGATGCCACTGCCGAGCGTCGCGCGCGCGGAGCAGTACCTCTCGACGGAGAGCTGCACCGCGCGCTGCAGCTTGTGCTCGTCGAGGTTCCCGCGCGCCACGAACACGAGCTTGATGCGCGTGAACGGGGTGACCTGCCCATCGGGGCGCACGCCCTCGATGTCGACGGTGAGGTGCTCGATCGGTTCGCGCTGCTTGCGGAGGATGGTGAGGACGTCCATCGAGCTGCAGCTCGCGACCGCCGACAGCAAGAGCTCCATGGGCCGCATGCCGGCGCCGGTCCCGCCGATCTCCGGGGCGCCATCGACGACGAGCTTGCCGCCGGAATCTCCCGTCGCGTCGAAGGCCGCGACCCCGACCTGTTCGAGCCGCACGTGCATCGTCTTCTCAGCCACCAGCGGCCTCCGGGGTGAACAGGGTCGACGACAGGTAGCGGTCGCCGCGATCACAGATGATGCACACGACGAGGCCGTCCTGGCGAGCGTGCTCCAGCTCCTGACAGATCTGCCGCGCCGCCCACACCGCGCCTCCCGAGCTAGCGCCGCAGAGCAGGCCCTCGCTGCGGGCGAGCGCGCGCGTCGTCGCCTCGGCGTCGGCCTGCGCGATGTCCACGATCCGGTCGACGCGATCTGGCTCGTAGATTCTCGGGAGGTAATCCTTGGGCCACCGCCGGATGCCGGAGATGCTCGACCCTTCGGTCGGCTGGCAGCCGATGATGGTGACGCCGGGCCCGTGTTCCTTGAGAAACCGAGACACGCCCATGATCGTGCCCGTCGTTCCCATTGCGCTCACGAAGTGGGTGACGCCCTCGGCCGTGTCCCGCCAGATCTCTGGCCCCGTCGTGTCGTAGTGTGCGCGCCAGTTATCGGGGTTGCCGAACTGGTCGAGCATCAGGTACCCGCCACGCGCGAGCAGCTCGCGCGCGTGGTCGATCGCGCCCTCCATGCCGCGCGCGGCCGGGGTGAGGATCACCCGCGCGCCGAACGCACGCATGACCTGGACGCGCTCGAGGGTGGCGTTCTCGGGCATGACGAGCTCGATCGCGTAGCCGCGCGCGGAGGCGATCATCGCGAGCGCGATGCCGGTGTTGCCACTCGTCGGCTCGACGAGCCGCATCCCGGGGCGCAGGTCGCCACGCGCCTCGGCGCCCAGGATCATCGAGCGCGCGGGACGGTCCTTCACGCTGCCCGCTGGGTTATTGCCTTCGAGCTTGGCGTAAAGCCGGATGCCTGGCCGCATGACACCGGTCCGCAACTCGATCATCGGCGTCCCGCCGACCGTGTCGACCAGCTCCATCGATCCCATCGTACCGCCATGCGCGGTGCGCCGTACCAACCCAGGGTTGGATCCGGCATACATTCCGGCCCATGGCAGGATGCAAGCGAATCGCGATCTTGACGAGCGGCGGCGACGCCCCCGGCATGAATTCGGCCGTCCGGGCAGCCACCCTGGTGGGGCGAGCGCTCGGCGCGGAGATGTTCGGGATCGAGCGTGGCTATCGCGGGCTGCTCGACGATGAGATCTTCAGCCTGCAGCCGAGCGACGTCGCCGGCATCCTCCGCGAGGGCGGCACGATCCTCGGCTCGGCGCGGTGCAAGGAGTTCCACCAGCGCGAGGTCCGCGACAAGGCGCGCGCGGTGCTCGCCAGGCGCGGCATCGATGGCCTGATCGTGATCGGAGGCAACGGCTCGCTCACCGGCGCGCTCCACCTCGCCGACCCGGCCGAGCTCGGCGCGGGCTCGCTCAAGATCCTCGGCATCCCCGCGTCGATCGACAACGACCTCGGGCTCACCGGGCTCTCGATCGGCGTCGATACCGCGATGAACACGATCGTCGAGGCCTGCGACAAGATCGCCGATACCGCCACCGCGCACGACCGCACGTTCATCGTCGAGGTGATGGGCCGCGATTGCGGCTACCTCGCGATGACCTCCGCGATCGCCGTCGGCGCCGATCTCGCGCTGTTCCCCGAGGCGGGCAAGCCCGAGCACGAGATCGTCGAGCAGATCGTCGAGACCGTGCTCGCGGTGCGCGGACGCTCGCAGGCGAGCCCTCCGCGCGTCGAGTCACAGCACCTGACCGCGGCCCATCGCCGCGCTCGCCGCGTCATCATCATCAAGGCCGAGGGCGTCAACATCCAGGTCGATCGCCTGAAGACGCTCGTCGATGAGCGGCTGCGCGCGAGATCTCCGGATGCGGATCCCTCGGGGATCGAGACCCGCGTCACCGTGCTCGGGCACGTCGTCCGCGGCGGCCGCCCCTCCGCGTTCGATCGCCTGCTCGGCAGCCGGCTCGCGAATGTCGCGGTTCGTGCGCTGATCGCCGGCACCAGCCACAAGATGGCCGCGTGGATGCCACCCGCCGAGCTCCCCGAGGATGTCGGAGTCCGCTCGCCGGCCGATCCGTACTGCTGGCTGGTCGATCTCGCGGCGGTGCTCGCCGAGACCGACAACCTGCTCGCCGGGCGCAGCCCGCTGGCGCGCTGGCGTGCGGGAGCGTTCGAGGAGATCGAGGACGCACTGCTGCGGTGAGGTATGCTGCTCGCGCGTGAGCCGCCCCACAGATCCGGAGCTCTACCGACTGTTCGAGCGATCCCCGATCGGGATGTACCGATCGACCCAGGACGGCAAGTTCCTCTACGTCAACCCGGCGCTCGCGACCATGCTCGGCTACTCGATCGACGAGCTGCTCGAGACCAACCTCAACACCCAGATCTGCGCCGACGCCACCCAGCGGCTACGGATGTTCGCCGAGTACCGCGACCGAGGCGTCATCGACGGGGTCCGGGTCCACTGGAAGCGGCGCGACGGCATACCGCTCACGGTCCAGATCTATGGTCACTTCGTCGAAAACGAGGGCGAGCACGGGGAAGCCAGCTTCGATGCATCCGTGCTCGACGTCACCGCGATCGAGGCTGCCGACGCCAAGCTCGCCAGCCAGCGCGAGGAGGTCGCGCGCACCGCGACGATCCTCGACCTCGTCGTGCGGCAGATGCCCGCGATCTACTGGCTCGTCGATCCCGAGCTGCGGCTGTCGCGCACGGGCGGCGCGGTCGCGCAGATCCTCGGCTACCACCCCGACACGTACCTCGGCCAGACGCTGCACGAGATCCTCCGTGACGCTCCGGCCTCGAACGATCCGATCGCCGCGCACCAGCGTGCGCTCGCCGGCGAGACGGTCACCTACGAGTCCGAGTACCTGGGCAAGCAGCTCGCCAACACGCTGTGTCCGCACCGCATCGACGGTGTCATCCACGGCGTGATCGGCACCGCCATCGATGTCACGGCCTCGCGCGCCATCGAGCGCCGGATGGTCGACGCCCAGCGCGCCGAGAGCCTCGGCGTGCTCGCCGGCGGCCTCGCGCACGACTTCAACAACCTGCTGGTCGCCATCCTCGGCAACGCCGATCTCGGGCTACGCGACACCGTCCCCGGTGCCCCCGGCCGCAGCTCCCTCGAGAACATCCGGGTGGCCAGCCTGCGTGCCGCCGAGCTCACCGATCAGCTCCTGGCGTATGCCGGGCGCGGCGGCGTGTCGGCCGGCCGGGTCGTCGTGCGTCCGGTCGTCGAGGAGCTGGTCCGGATCTCGGCGCCGACGATGCCGGCGAACGTCGCGATCCGCGTCGAGATCGCGGACGACCTCGCGATCCAGGGCGATGCCGCGCAGATCCGGCAGGTCCTGCTGAACCTCGTCACCAACGCACGCGATGCCCTCGGCGAGGCCACGGGCTCGATCGCCATCACCGCCCGGCTCGTGCACACCACGGAGGCCAGCAGCCCCGACGACATCATCAGCGTGCCGATCGGCTCGTACGTGCAGCTCGACATCGCCGACGACGGTCCGGGCATCGACAGCGACACCCGGCGCCGGATCTTCGAGCCGTTCTTCACCACCAAGCGCACCGGCCACGGCCTCGGGCTCGCCGCCGTCCTCGGCATCGTGCGCTCGCACATGGGCGGCCTCCGCCTGGTGTCGGCGCCGGGCGAAGGCACCCGCTTCGAGGTGCTGTGGCCTGTCACCACCCCTGCCGCCGAACCCGCCGTGCCGGTCGCCCCCTCACCCGCCCGCCGCACCGTGCTCGTGATCGACGACGAGGATCTCGTCCGCGATGTCGTCGCCCGCATGATCGAGGACCTCGGCTACGCCGCCATCACGGCCGCGGATGGCGAGACCGGCCTCGCGCTCGTCGAGCAGCAGGTCATCGATGCCGTGCTCGTCGATCTGTCGATGCCGCAGATGAGCGGTGCCGAGGTCGTCGCTGCCCTGCGGGTGTCCAACCCCGCGCTGCCCGTGATCCTGTGCACCGGCTTCGATCGCGACCGCCGCGGCCCCATCCAGGCCGATGCCTACCTGCCGAAGCCGTTTCGCATCGAGGCGCTCGAGCAGCTGCTCGCCCAGGTCCTGCGTCCGCGGTCGTGAGCAGCCCTCGGAGTGCGCCGAGCATCTATCGTGCAGCGCATGACCTACGAGTTCCTGTCCGACCCCTGGTTCCAGCAGATCGAGCAGCTCATCGCGGCGGCCGGCGACCTGAAGATCCCCGAGCCGATGAAGGTGGCGGTCAACGTCACGATCAAGTCGCCGAAAGGCGAGACGCACCTGTTCATCAACGAAGGGCTGTTCACCCGCGGACATCAGCCCGGCGTGGACACGATGCTGACGCTCGACGCCGGGCTCGCGCGCAAGCTATTCGTCGACGGTGACATGGTCGCTGGCGTCCAGGCCTTCCTCGCCGGCGAGGTGACCGTGGAAGGCGATCTCGCGAAGGTCGTCGCGATGCAGACCGTCGAGCCGAGCGAGCCGCAGAAGCAGCTGACCGTGCGGATCGCCGCGATCACGGCCTGACCTGCTACAGCCGCGTGGCGGTCTCCGTATCGACGATCACCGCGAACGCATCCGGCGCGCGGCGCAGCTCGAATGCCTGCGGCCAGCGCTCGGGCTGGAGCTGGCCGAGCTCGCGCTCGCACATCCGCGACCACTCGCTGAACCAGCCGAGCTTCGTCGAGGTGACGAGGCAGCCCTGGTACGACGCCACCGCGTCGGCCTCGAGCGGCTCGGCCACCTCCTCGAGCCGCTCGCAGTAGGCGACCGCGGTGTCCTCCGCGAACGGGCCGCTCCGCAGGTCCGCAGGGATCTCGGCACGGAACAGCTGGACCGAGAAGCCCTGCAGGATCGCTCCGAGCCGTGCAGCCGAGGCGATCGCGACCGCGCCGTCGCCCAGCGCGATGATCGCCTCGTACTGCTTGCGCATCGCGGCCCCGAGCGCGAGCTTCTTGTTGTACCAGCCACCGAACCGCTGCTGCGACCGCGCCGCGATCTCCGGCTTGCGGCGATCGAAGTCGAGCCCGGTCGGGATCGGCATCGCGAGGTACTGCTCGTACTCGCGCTCGATCCGATTGAACCGCGCGAGCGCGTAGTGGTAGAGCGCGCCGCGCGGATCGCCGGTGATCTTGCCGGCCTGCTCGTAGGCGGCGATGGCGCTGGCGAACGCCGCCATGGCGGCCTTCGTCTTGCGATCGTCGCGCGGGACCATCGTCAGCTCGGCGTGGGACTCGTCGCCGCACCGCTTCGGGATCCCGGCGGGCTGCGCGCGCAGCTGGTTTCCCACCCGGCCGAGCGACGCTGTTCGCACGACGCGCATGCACGCGCCGTCGACAGTCTTGACGGGACACGAGGCTTGCCACAATGCCTGGCCGAGCTTGCCCCACGCGGTCACGAGGCGATCGGCGCCACCGGACGCGCCGTAGCTGTCGATGTACGACCGCAGGTGGCGCGCGAGGACGTCGAGATCGCCTTGCTTCTCGTAGATCGAAGTCAGGCTCCAGGACGCGGTGGCGGCCTCGGCCGGGCGCTGCTTGCCGAACATCTCGATGAACTTCTTGGTGTCGGCGATCGCCTTGACGTCGTCGCCGATGCCCTTGCGGAACTGGACGGCATCGGAGAGCGCGCCGAACGCATCCTGCTGGCGGCCGTACTTCGTCGCGTACAGCTCGAGCTTCTCGGCCGCTTCCTTGTAGTACGCGATCGAGCCGTAGACGTTGCCGAGCCGGGCGACCGAGCGCGCGGTCAGCGTGGAGCTCGGAAACAGCTGCTGGAGCAGCTCGTAGACCTGCTTTGCGGCGCCGACCGACTTGCCGAGCTCGTAGCAGACCCCGGCGTTGTAGAGCAGCTCGTCGGCATCGCCGGCCAGCGGATCGAGGTTGTACGCCCGGAGGTACTGCTCGCCGCACGCGACGTACCTGGGGATGTCCGCGGTCTGCTTGGCCTCGGCCTCGAGCCGCTCCGCCCCCTTGCGCACGGCCTGACGCCGTAGCTTGCCGACGGTCTTCTCGAGCGCGGGATGCGCCGCGAGGAATGGCGCCGGGAGCTGCTCGGCGTACGCGAGCATCGCGTCGTAACGCTGTTGCCGGTTGTAGCCGTCGAGCACGAAGTGGGCGGCGGTCTCGGCGGCCTCGTGGTCGGGATGCTGCGCGACGAGCTGCTCGAAGATCGGGATCGCCTGGGCGAAATGATCGTAGCGGCGCAGCAGGTTCGCCTTGTGGAACGTGACGTCGATCCGCTCGCTGTCCTTCGGATCGTTCACGGCGGCGAGGTAACCGTCGTAGGCCGCGAGCAGCTGCTGCTCGCGCGCCGGGATCGGGTTCGGCGTGGCGACGCGGGCATACGCGGCCTCCTCGACGACGGCCACGCGATCGACGCGCGGATCGACCGCGAGCGCCTTCATCCACGCGAGCATCGCGGCATCGGCAGCGACCTGGACGAGCCTGGCGTCGACCCGCTTGCTGACGGCGACCTCGGTGAACGCGCGGGCCACCTCCTCCCAGCGCTGGGTCGCCAGCCGCGGCGCGGTCTCCCGCTCGGCGCTGACCCACGCCAGCTCGGCGGCGAAGTACTGGGTCTCGCCGAAGTCCGGCGCGTCGTGAAACGCGCCGAGGTAGGCGCGATACAGCCGGCCCGCGAGCGCGGGCAACGCGGGGTTCTCGGCCTTCGCCAGCTCCTGGTGATAGGCCCGGGCGAGCTGGCCCGACATCTCGGCGGCGGCGTCGTGGCACTCGATCGACGCGGCCTTCGGCAGCGCCTTGCGATCGCGCAGCGCCACGTAGAGCCTCACCAGCTGCTCGACCTCGTGCACCTTGTCGTCGTTGGTGCCGGCGGCCAGCATCGCGCGCGCGACCGAGTGCTGCCACAGGCACACGTTGGGGCTCGTCGGGCGCTCCGTCATGAGCTGGCGGAACACGTAGATCGCCTTGTCGTGCTTGCCCTGATCCAGGTAGAGGTCGCCGAGGATCTCGAGCATGGCGAGGCCACTGTCCCCATCGCGCCCACGCCCGGCATCGATCCGCCGGAACGCCGGCAGCGCCTTGTCGGCCTTGCCGATCTCGGCGTAGGCGCGCACGAAGTCGTGCTTGGCCGCGCGGTGGAGCACGGCCTTGTCAGGATCGCTGCGCGTCTGCTGCGCAACCTGGTTGAACGCCTGGAGGGCCTCGGTCGGCTTGCCGAGGTTGAGGTCGACCCAGCCGAGCTTGTACTGCGCGTAGAGGTACACCGAGGACTGCGGGAACTTGAGGACCTGGCGATACCGCGCCTCGGCGTCGGCGAGCTGCCTGGCGTCGAAGTGATACTCGGCGAACGCGAGGTGGGCCTCCGGCACGTAGCGCGAGTTGGGATAGTTCTTCAGCAGCCGGTCGTACGCCGCGCGCGCCTCCTTGCGGTAGTTCGCGCTCTGCAGCGTGTAGGCGAAATAGAACATCGCCGTATCGATCTTCGGATAGCGCGCGAAGATCGGCTTGTTCATCAGCGCCTGGTAGGTGTCGATCGATCCGAGCAGCGCGGCCTTGGCCTGCTGCTGGTGAAAGGCGATCGTCGCGTTCAGGGTGACCCTGCGCGTCGGTTCGACCTCCTTGCCGAGCGCGATCTCGGCCTCGATCGCCTTCAGCCGGTGGAACCGATGCGACCTGGCGTAGATCTCGCCGAGCCGGAAGTAGTAATCGGCCTTCTCGTCGGCGTTGCTATCCGGGGTGTGCTCGATCAGGTCCTTGAGCAGCGCGATCTGCTCGGCGTGGATGGTGCCGAGCAGGCCCTGGACGTTCAGGATCTCGGTGCTCGTGGTGGAGGGGCCGGCGGGCTGGTCCGTTCGGGCGACCGGCCTGCTCCGTTCGGTGAGCTTGATGGGGGGCTTGACCTCCGCGGAGTGGGTGAACTTGTCGGCCCGGGCGTCGGAATGAGCCGAGCCGAGCGCGACGACGAGCGCAGGGAGCACGAATGAAGCGACACGAGACAGTCGGGTGACCATGGGTTCCTTCCAGGCGAGGCGAGAACCGGCGGCTTGTGGAGCGAGACAGAGACCGGGGCGCGCAGTTGCACCGGGCGCATCGATCTTCGCGGTCCGGACGCCCAGGCTTTCCTGGAGACAACATCGTGACGACCTCGTGCCCGCGGTGTTGTGAACTGTGAAGAGCGAGCGGAATGGCGCCGGTGTCGGTATCCTGCAGGGGTGACCGACGCGCCGCTCCCCTCGATCAAGGTCTTGCTCGTCGAGGACGACACGCGCCTCGCGCAGCTCACGGCGCGCTACCTCGAGAGCCACGGCGTCCTCGTGACCGTCGCGAGCGACGGGATCGGGGGCCAGGCCGAGGCGCTGCGCCGGCAGTACGACTGCATCGTGCTCGACCTGATGCTGCCCGGTCGCGACGGGATCGAGGTGACGCGCGAGCTGCGGGCGCGGACCGACGTGCCGATCGTGATGGTCACCGCCCGTGGCGAGGAGGCCGATCGCGTGCTCGGGCTCGAGGTCGGCGCCGACGACTACATGACCAAGCCGTTCTCGCCGCGCGAGCTGCTCGCGAGGATCCGCGCGACCGTGCGACGGGTTCGAGGCCAGGCGGGGCCGACGCACCAGATGCTCCAGGTCGGTGGGCTCGCGCTCGACCCGGCGAGGATGACGGTGGTGCTCGACGGCAAGCCGATCGAGGTCACCGCCTACGAGTTCGCGATCTTGCGCGCGCTCGCACAGCGGCCAGGGCGCGTGCTGTCGCGCGAGCAGCTGCTCGACGTCGCCAAGGGGTCGGCCGAGCTGTCGTTCGACCGCTCGATCGACGTCCACGTGTCGCGGCTCCGCGCCAAGCTCGGTGATGACAGCCGCAACCCCAGGCTCCTGAAGACGGTGCGCGGCGTCGGCTACCTGCTCGCGGGCGGTGACTCGTGAGCCGACGCCGGCTCGTCCTCCGGGTCTACGGGTTCGCGGCGGCGCTGTCGCTCGTGACGATGGTGGCGCTGCTGATCCTGCCCCGCTACGTGCGCACGGCGCGCTACCTCGAGCCGCAGGCGGCCCTGCTGCAGTACCTCGTCGAGCGGTGGTCGCTGAAGGATCCGGCGAAGTTCGAGGCGACGATGGCGCGGATCGAGCCGCGATTGCGCGGCAAGCTGTCGCTGTTCGACACCAGCGGCACCCTCGTGCGCACCACCATCGAGCCCCCCCTCGATCCACCCGACGAGGCCGAGCGCGCAGCGCTGACGCACGAGAAGTGGGCGCTGTCGACCGGGCGAATCGTGGTGCGCAGCGACGACGGCACGATGCTCGGCGTCTACGCGCCGAATCGGCCCGGGTTCCCGTGGTTCTACGTCCTGCCGATGTGCGGCGCGATCCTCGTGCTCGTCGGCGCCGCCTCGATCTGGTTCTCGCGGCGCCTCGCGCGTCCGCTCGGCAAGCTCGCGACCGCGGCCCACCGGTTCGGGGCCGGCGACCTCACGGCCCGCGCCGCGCTGCATCGCCGGGACGAGCTCGGTGACGTGGGGCGCGCGTTCGACGACATGGCCGATCGGACCGCCGCGGTCCTCCACGCTCAGCGTCAGCTGATGGGAGATGTCTCGCACGAGCTGCGCACGCCGCTCGCCCGGATCCGGGTGGCGCTCGAGCTCGCGGCCGAGGATCCGGTCGCGGCGCGGGACGTGCTCGTCGATGTCGGCGTCGATCTCGACGAGATCGATCAGCTGATCGGCGACATCCTGACGACCTCGCGGCTCGATGGCGATGCCCGGCTCGCGCGCCAACCCACCCCGCTCGCCGAGCTCGCCGACCGCGCCGCCCAGCGGTTCACCGCCCGCCATCCCGGCCGGGTCCTCGAGCACGAGGTGACCGGCGGCGACCGCGACCTCGAATGCGACCCGGTGCTGCTCCGGCGCGCGATCGACAACCTGCTCGATAACGCCGCGAAGTACTCCGAGCCGACCAGCCCGGTGCGGTTCGTGGTCCAGCCGAACGGGACGCGGATCGCGTTCGAGATCATCGACCACGGGATCGGGATGACTCCGGACGAGCTGGAGCGCGCGTTCACGCCGTTCTGGCGCGCCGATGGCAGCCGGACCCGCAAGACCGGTGGCGTGGGGCTCGGGCTCGCGCTGGCGCGACGGATCGCGCGGGCGCACGGGGGAGACGTCTCCCTGGTGTCGTCGACCGGAAATGGAACCACGGCACGCCTCGAAGTCCCGATCGCGGCGTAAGGTGCTGGAATTAACGAGGTACGAGTTGAACGCTGCAACGGTAAAACGCTGGCTCCCACGCATCCTCCTGCTCGCGCTGGTCGCGGGCGGCGTCGCGTTCCTCATCATCGAGAGGCCGTGGGCGAGCGGAGACGCGAAGATCACGTTCCAGACCGTCGTGGTCGGCAAGGGGACGATCGCCGCGCAGGTCACCGCGAACGGCACGCTGTCAGCGCGCGCGACCGTGCTCGTGGGCGCCCAGGTGTCGGGCCGGGTGATCGAGATCCACGCGGACTTCAACGACCAGGTCAAGAAGGGCCAGGTGATCGCCAAGCTCGACGAGTCGGTGCTGAAGGCGCAGATCGACCAGGCACAGGCGTCCTACGACCTCGCGATCGCGAACCAGCGCAAGGCGAGCATCTCGCTCGCGGACGCCGATCGCCAGCTCAAGCGCCAGCAGACCCTCAAGGAGCAACAGCTGGTTGCCGGCGCGACGCTCGAGACCGCGGAGGTCACCCGCGACGTGGCCTCGGCATCGCTGGCGGCGGCGAAGGCGCAGGTCAGCCAGGCGGCGGCCAACCTCAAGCAGGCACGCACGAACCTGTCGTACGCGACGATCAACTCGCCGGTCGACGGCGTGGTGCTGTCGCGCTCGGTCGACGTCGGGCAGACGGTGCAGGCCTCATTGCAGGCGCCGACCCTGTTCACGATCGCCGAGGATCTGTCGCGCATGCAGATCGACACCGCGGTCGCCGAGGCAGACGTCGGCCGGCTGACCGAGAGCATGAAGGCGACGTTCACGGTCGACGCCTTCCCCGGCAAGACGTTCGACGGCCTCGTCCGCCAGGTCCGCAACGCGCCGACCACCACGTCGGGCGTCGTCACCTACGACGCGGTGATCGATGTCGACAACAAGGACAAGACGCTGCGCCCCGGGATGACCGCAAACGTCACGTTCGTCCTCGCGCAGGTCGTCGATGCGGTGAAGATCCCGAATGCCGCGCTCCGGTTCAAGCCGACCCGCGAGCAGATGACGGCGTTGCGCGATCAGCTCGGGGGCGGCGGCCGGGGCTCCGATGGCAGCGGACGGTGGGGATCGGGCCAGCGCGGCAGCAACGGCCGTGGCAACGGTGGTTCGCCTGCAGGTGGCCCACCGCGCGAGGGCGGCAACACCAAGCGCGACTTCGGCGACAAGAAGCCGGTCTACAAGCTCGAGGATGGCAAACCCAAGCTGGTGCTGGTCAAGCCGGGCCTCACCGATGGCTCGGCGACCGAGATGCTCGAAGGTGAGCTCAAGCCCGGCGATCAGCTGATCACCGAGATCAGCGGCGTCTCGGCGGCGCCAAGAAAGGTGGGAGCGTTCTAGTGCCCCCTGCCCCGCTCATCGAGATGCACGCCATCGCGCGCACCTACGTCATGGGCGACAACCTCGTCCATGCGCTGCGCGGCGTCGATCTCACGATCGAGCACGGCTCGTCGCTGGCGATCATGGGGACCTCCGGATCGGGCAAGTCCACGCTGATGAACATCATGGGCTGCCTCGATCAGCCGACGCAGGGCAGCTACCTGCTCGACGGCCGCAACGTCGCGCGGCTGTCGCGCCCGCAGCTCGCGGAGGTCCGAGGCCGGATGATCGGCTTCGTGTTCCAGAGCTTCAACCTGCTGTCGCGCACCTCCGCGCTCGAGAATGTCGAGATACCGCTGATGTACCAGGGGGTCTCCGGTCGCGATCGCCACCGCCGGGCGATGGCCGCGCTCGCCCAGGTCGGGCTCTCCGGCCGCGAGGACCACCACACCAACCAGCTCTCGGGTGGACAGCAGCAACGCGTCGCGATCGCGCGCGCGCTCGTCACCGACGCGCCGGTGATCATGGCCGACGAGCCGACCGGGAACCTCGACTCGAGGACGTCGCACGAGGTGATGGCGATCCTCCAGGGCCTCGTGAAGCAGGGCAAGACCGTGATCCTCGTGACCCACGAAGCGGACATCGCGGCCTACGCGTCACGCGTGATCACGCTGCGCGATGGCTTCATCATCGAGGACAGGCAGCAGGTGCCGGCTGTCGCCGAGGTCGCGGCATGAGCGTCTTCACGACGATCAGGCTCGCGCTGCGCGCGCTGTGGCGGAGCAAGGTGCGCTCGCTGCTCACGATGCTCGGCATCGTGTTCGGCATCGGGGCGGTGATCGCGATGGTCGCGTTCGGCCAGGGCGCCCAGCAATCGGTCAAGGAGGTGTTCCAGAGCCTCGGCACGAACGTGCTGGTGCTGCAGAACAGCCAGACGCGCGGGATCGGGCCGTCGGCCGGGGCCGGGGGCGGCGCGTCGCTGACGTGGGATGACGTCAAGGCGCTCGAGTCGGGCGACGTCCCGACCATCAAGTGGATCGCGCCGGTGCTCGAGGCCCGCGGCGCGCAGATCGTCTCGGAGTCGGCCAACTGGAACACCTTCGTCAATGGCACCACGGCGACGTGGTTCAAGATCCGCGGGTGGCAGGCCGACGAGGGCAACGTGTTCGACGAGGACACCGGCAGTAGCAACGCGAAGGTCGCGGTGATCGGCAAGACCGTGGCGACGCAGCTGTTCGCGGGGACGAGCCCGGTCGGCCAGACGATCCGGATCAGCGGTCAGCCGTACGAGGTGATCGGCGTGCTGACCGCCAAGGGCCAGGGCCCGCGCGGTGACAACGATGACATCGTCCTGATCCCGATCAAGACCTACCAGCAGAAGCTCGAGAAGGGGCTCGCCAAGTACATCCGCGGCAGCGTGCTGATCTCGATGGTCAACGACGACGAGGTCGAGAAGACGATCGCGCAGGTCACCGCCTTGCTTCGCGATCGCCACAAGCTCGACTCGGTAGACGAGGACGACTTCCGGATCCGCAACCCCGCCGAGTTCGCGAAGGCCCAGCAGGACTCGACCCGGCGGATCTCGACGTTGCTCGCGATCGTCGCGGCCGTGTCGCTGCTGGTCGGTGGCATCGGCGTGATGAACATCATGCTGGTCAGCGTGATCGAACGGACCCGCGAGATCGGGATCCGCATGGCCGTCGGGGCGAAGCCGCTCGACGTGATGACCCAGTTCCTCGTCGAGTCGCTGCTGCTCGCGGCGGTGGGCGGCATCCTCGGTCTCGTGCTCGGCTACGCCGCGGCGTACTACGGCGCGCAGTATTTCGAGTGGAAGATGTTCTTTCCGGTGAAGACGGCCGCGATCGCGTTCGGGGTCTCCGGTGGGGTGGGCGTGGTGTTCGGCCTGTATCCGGCGATCCGCGCGTCCCAGCTCGATCCGATCACGGCTCTGAGGTACGAGACATGAAGCTCATCCACGGTTTCCTGCTGGCGAGCGTGATGCTCGCCGGTCCTGCCGATGCTCAGCCTTCCGGCGAGGTCCTCACCCTCGGCCGCGCGATCGAGATCGCCGTCCAGCAACAGCCGAGCGTCCGCCAGACCCGCGCCTCGATCGAGGCCGCTCGCGGTCGCGTCGACCAGGCGCGGGTCGCGCTCCACCCCACCGTCACCTTGTCGGCGACCGCCGCGGTCGGCTCGACTCGCCCTACGCCGTGTGCCTCCGATCCGACGATGACCTGCGGCGGCTTCTTCGACGCCTCGGCGCAGACGGGCCTCGGGGCCCAGGCGAGCTGGCGGATCTACGACTTCGGCCAGACCCGCGCGACCATCCGCGCGGCCTCGCTCCAGGCCGACGCCGAGGCCAGCAACGCCGGGATCAACGTGCTCGACATCCGGGTCAACGTCGAGACCGCGTTCCTCGAGGCCGTCGCGCGCGGCAAGCTCGTGAGGGTCGCGGAGGCCACGGTCAAGAGCGAGGAGGTCCACCTCGACCAGGCGCGCAAGTTCGTCGCGGCACAGGCCAAGGACCCGATCGAGGTCGCCCAGGCCCAGGCGCGTGCGGCCAACGCGCGGTCGGCCCTGGCCCAGGCGCGGAGCCTCGAGGCGATCGCGCTGGCGAACCTGCGCGCCGCGATCGGCTGGCTCGATGCGACGCGTTCGCCGGTCGTCGATCCGACCTGGCCGACACCGCCGACCGAGGAGCCGCAACCGCTCGCCCAGCTCGTCGAGATCTCGCGCCAGCATCGCGCCGAGATCCTCCAGCTCGACAAGCAGATCGCCGCAGCCGAGGCCAGCTTCGAGGCCGCCGAGTACGAGCGGCGCCCGACCCTGTCGGCGACCGCGTCCACCCAGTGGAACCCGGACTCGAACGACTGGTCGCCCGAGCCGAGCTGGACGGCGGGCCTCACGCTGTCGTGGCAACTGTTCGACGGCGGTCGCTCGCGGGCCAATCAGCGGGTCGCGCGCGCCAACGTGATGAGTGCGCAGGCCCAGCGCGACGCGCTGCTCGTGACGCTCACCTCGCAGCTCGACTCCGCGCGCGCCCAGATCATCGCGAACGGCGCGAACGTCACCGCGTCGACCGAGGCCGTCACCGCCGCGCGTGCCCAGCTCCAGCTCGCCAACGCACGCTACGCCCAGGGCCTCGGTAGCCAGATCGAGCTCGCCGATGCCCAGACCGCGGTCACCACCGCCGAGGGCAACCTGGTTCAGGCGCAGTTCCAGCTCGCCGACGCCTGGGCCCACCTCCGCCGCTCGATCGGCGAGGTCTGACCGGGGTCAGGCTCCAATTGCTCAACTTGCACCTCGTAAGTACTTGATCGCCAAGCAGCACATGCAACTGCGTTGCAAAT
>JAGSPR010000334.1 GCA_018262455.1 Deltaproteobacteria bacterium
ACCGTGGCTACCGCGAGGAGAATGGCGTCGCCACCGGCTCGCAGCAGGCCACGTACGCCGCGATGAAGTTCATGATCGACAGCTGGCGCTGGCACGGCGTGCCGTTCTACATGCGCGCCGGCAAGAAGCTGGCGGAACGGCTGACCGAGGTGAACATTCACTTCAAGAGCGTTCCGCTCGTGCTGTTCAAGGAGGAGGCCGCTGGCTCGGTCTTGCAGCCCGCGGTGCTCACCCTCCGGATCCAGCCGCACGAGGGCATCTCGCTCCGCTTCGTCGCCAAGGTCCCGGGCGAGAACATCAACGTTGGCAACGTGCTGATGACGATGAACTATGCCGATGCTTTCAAGCGGCCGATCTCCGAGGCCTACGAGCGCCTCCTGCTCGACTGCATGCGCGGCGATGCGACCCTGTTCAACCGTCGGGACTCGGTCGATCGCGCGTGGGAGCTGATCCAGCCCGTCCTCCAGGTCTGGGAGGCCACGCCGGGCGTGCACTTCTACGACGCCGGGAGCCCCGGGCCGGTCGAAGCCGACCGGATGCTGGCCCGCCACGGCCACAGCTGGCGCGAGCTCGCATCGCCCTCGAAGTAGGCAAGGACCCGATTCGCGCCGCCGTTGTCCAAGCCGCGTGATGCGCCGTCCCGTGCTGGCCGCCCTGGTTGCAGGCGTGGCGATCCTGGCAGCCACGTTGATCGCGGTCACGGCACCGCACCCCGAGGGGCCGTTCAAGCGGCCAGGCGTGCCGCCGGCGGTCGGGGCATACCGCGCGGGCGGGGCGCCGGCTCATGATGTGGCGATCGAGCACGTGCTCGGCGAGCTGGCGAACCTGGCGCCCGCCACGGCCGAACGGCATGGCCGGGCGAGCGTGCTGCGCGAGCGTCCGGCGATCCCCGCCATGGCGTGGCGGGGCCTCGTCGACAGCCTCGAGCGGTTCGACGCGACCGCAGTCGACCGAGCGTATGACGACGAGGTGGCGGAGCTGCGCGCCTATGTCCAGACCGTGTCGGATCAACTCGCGGGGGCGGGGCTCGGTTACTTCCTCGACCTCGAGATGACGCCGAGTCATCAGCCGGTGATCGCGGCGTATCGAGTCGAGAAGGTGACCTTCGTGCGCGCCGATCGCGAGCGCGTTCGCGTGCTCGATCTGCGAGCGCTCGTTCCTGACACGAGCCGTACGCTGCTTGGCATGAAGCCCGCCGGCTTGAACGATCCGGTGGTGCTGCTCGACGAGATCGATGGGCACGTGAAGACCCAGCTGTTGCCGGTGCTCGACGGGCGGGCGTACACGCTGGCCGACGATGGCTGGGCACACACGGCGCGCGCGCGGGTGGCTGCAGATGCCGCAGGCCAGGCGGTGCGCCGCGAGCTCACGAGCGCGCTCGGCTCCGATCGGGACGTGATGGACCGCGCCCTTGCGCGGAGCACGAAGCTGGTGCTGGCCTCGATCCGGCACCACGAGGCCCAGCATGGGCTCGAGCAGGAACACGTGCCCGCGCTCCCGTCGGTCCTCGCCGCGCTGGTCGGGCCGGTGCGCGACAGCCGCGGTCGCCCGGGCGCGCTCGCGATCCGCGCGCGCAATGAGCTGTCGGCGTACACGAGCCAGCTCGCGAGCGACATGTGGCTGCCGCAGGTCACGCTGTGGAGCCTGTCGCGACACGCGTTTCGCAGCGCCCGCAAGGGATCGCCGGAGTCATACGTGGCGGTGATCGTGCTCGAAGGGCTGGCGCGCCAGCTCGCGATCGCGTCCCCAGGGCCCGTGATCCATGGCGGCGAGATCGATCGCGATCGGCTCGCCGCGCTGGTCGCGCCTCTCGCGGCCCGGTCGACCGTCGAGCTTCGCTCCGCCGCGGCGCGGCTGTGGGCGGAGCTGTTCGGGGCGCCGCTCGTGCGGCTGGTCGATGACGTGTTCGGCGAGTAGGGCTAGGTATGACCACGCACGATCCTGTGTGCAAGCCAACACTCCTCTAGGTTCTTGATGCGGGCGTCGGGATCGCGCCCAATGGGTCGATGCAGGTTGGCTCGATCCCCGTTCACCCAGGCGTGTTCGGGCAGGTGGCCGAGCGTGCCTGGGGAGCGACTCTCGCGTCCTTCGCGATCGAACGTCGCACCGGCGAGCTTGTCGTGCACGCGCACGATGGCAAGCGGTACCGGATCGCGTTCCTGAACGGGGCGGTGGTCGCGGCCAGCTCGCCGGTGACCTCGGACTCGGTGGCGCGGATCGCCCTGACGAGCCACCTCGTATCGTCGTCCCAGATCCCGGCGATCGCACAGCGTCTTGCCACAGTCGCGGGGCGCGACGAGATCGACGTGGTCGCCGAAGCGGCGCGACTCTCGGTGCAGCAGGCCGTGTCGCTGCGCCGCCGCGTGATCACGCAACGCGCTGCCCGCACGTTCTCGATCGACCGCGGTGAGCTCGCGTTCGAGCGCGACCTCACGCTCTCGGTGATCCCCGGGATCGAGATCGAGCTCGGCGCCGCGGTCTACCTCGGTGTCCGGATGTACCTGTCCGAGCCGCGGCTCGCGCAGGATCTGCGCACGCTCGGGGAGCGGTTCGTGCTTCGCTCCGACGCCGACCACACGCGCTTCGGCTTCACCGTTCTCGAACAGCCGATCCTCGAATCACTCCGAACCATGACGAGCCTCGCCGAGCTCGACGCGAGGCATCGCGACGTCGAGCCCCGGATCGCGCAGGCGATCGTGTACGCGCTCGTGTCCTGCGGTGCCTGCGAGGTCATCGCGCCCGAGGATCGCGGGATCGTCGAGCTCCAGACGCGCACCCCGACCACGACCTGGCCCAAGCCGCGTGTGCCGACCGCGCGAACGAGTGCCGAGCCCGCCGCCGCGGTGTCGCGCACGAGGACGCAGAGCGCGTCGCCGGCGATCTCGCGGACGGTCACGGCGCGCCGCGACGCGTTCGCGGTTCGCCAGACCATCCTGGCAGGGCTCGCGCTACTCGAGGGCGGCGCCGATCACTTCGCGCTGCTGGGCGTCGCGCCCGGCTCATCACTTGATGTGATCCGCTCGGCGTACGTCGCGTTCGCGTCTCAGCTTCATCCGAGCAAGCTGCCGCAGGTCGATGCGCTGACGACGGCCGACGCCCAGCGGCTGTTCGGCGCGATCAACCTCGCCTTCGGCGTGCTGAACGATCCGGTCCGACGCGCCGAGTACACGACCAGACTCCACACGCCGAAGGCAGCGCGCCCTGCCGCCTCCCCAGCTGCAACCGCCGCGACCCAGGCCGAGGCCGCGTTCCATCGGGGTGTGCTCGCGCTCCGCCGAGAGGACCTCGAACATGCGATCGGCGAGCTCTCCCACGCGACCGAGCTTGCGCCGGAGGACGTCGACTACCACGCGATGCTGGCGTGGGCGCGGTTCTGCGCCGCGCACGACAAGCAGGAGATCGCGAGCGAGACGCGCAAGGTGCTCGACAAGGCCGTCCGCAAATCGCCCAAGCCCATGATGGCGCGCTTCTACCTCGGCCGGGTCGAGCGGATGCTCGGTCGGCTTCGCGAGGCGCTGTTTCACTTCCGCGAGGTCCTGGATCTCGAGCCCGGGCACACCGATGCCGCGACCGAGGTCCGACTGCTCGAGCAGCGCGTCGCGGCGAACGAGCGCCACTCGAGGCGCTGAAACGATGGCCGTCCACGGTCCCGCTCCGCAGGGCGGGGGGCGCCACCGCCCGTGGAGTGAGCTTGCCAGCCGATCGTTTCCGCTACTGCGACTTCGCGATCGTGACCTTGCGGATCACCACCGGCGGCACCGGGACATCATTGCCGCCGCGCGGCACGTTCGCGATCGTGGTGACGAGCTCGGTCTCCTTGCACTGGCCGAAGATCGTGTGGCGCCCGTCGAGGTGGGGGGAGCGCACTTCGTCGATGAAGAACTGGCTGCCGTTGGTGCGGGGGCCGGCGTTCGCCATCGCGAGCACGCCGGGCTTGTGCTGGAGGTCGGGCGCGATCTCGTCCTCGAACTGATAGCCCGGGCCGCCGGTGCCGACCCCGAGCGGATCGCCGCCCTGGACCATGAAGCCGGGGATCACGCGGTGGAACGTCAGGCCATCGTAGAACGGCTTGCCGCGCACCACCTTGCTGGTCTTCGGATCGATCCACGACTTCTGACCGGTCGCGAGGCCGATGAAGTTGGCGACCGTCATCGGCGCCTTGTCCGCGAGTAGCTCGCAGTGCAGCGTGCCCTTGGAGGTGTCGAGCGTCGCCACGAGGCGGGGCCCAGTGCCGCGGAGCGTCTTGGTGTAGGTCGCGAGATCGGCGGCAACCGGCGGGCGCACGTCGAGCTCGATCGTCAGCTCGACGCGACGGTTCGCGCGCCGGCCCTCGTCGGTCGAGTTGTCGCGCAGCGCGCTCTCGGTCCCGCGGCCGCGCGCGTTCAGCCTGCTGGCGGCGACGCCCTTCTTGCCAAGGTAGGTCTTGAGCGCGTCGGCTCGCGCCTGCGAGAGCTTCTGGAGCCAACCGCCGGTCCGGTCGCCGTCGGGCGCCCCGTCGTCCGTGAATACGTCGATGACGACCTTGTTGCCCGGGTCCTTCTGGAGCGCCTTGGCGACCTCATCGAGCAAGGGCAGGGCGGTCTTCTTGAGGGTGGCCTCACCGATCTCGAACAGGTAGTCGGTCGAGATCGACGGTGATTGATCGATCTCGACCCGGGTCGACGTGACCTCGACCGAGGGGGGCGCGGCGCTCGCGACCGAGGGCGCGAGCAAGCCGAGACCAGGGGCCAGGCCAAGGGCCAGGGCGAACCAAACAGTCGAGATCCTGCGAGCAGTCATGGGCGGAATGTAGCGCACGGTCGGGTAGGATCACGCCGTGACGAAGCGCCTCACGCCCAGCGATGCCATGTTCCTCTACGGCGAGACGCGCGAGACGATGATGCACGTCGGGGGGCTGCTGCTGTTCTCACCACCGCCAGATGCCGATCCGGACCACTTACGTCACTTGATGGACGAGGTTCGGGCGGGATCCGCGGTGCAACGGCCGTTCAACCTCAAGCTGCGCCACCCGGATCTGCTCGCCAGCCCCCTGCAGGCGTGGGTGGATGTCGACCCCGACGACGTCGACGTCGAGTACCACGTCCGGCGGACCGCGCTGCCGTCCCCGGGCGACGAGCGCGAGCTCGGCATCGTGGTGTCACGCCTGCACGGCAACCCGATCGATCTGCACCGCCCGCCCTGGGAGCTCCACTTGATCGAGGGGCTCGAGGGGGGACGCTTCGCGATCTACGTGAAGGTCCATCACTCCCTGGTGGATGGGTTCACGGCGATGCGGATCCTGGTCAACGCGCTGTCGCTCGATGCCTCCGACCGTCGCCGGCCGCTGTTCTTCTCGGTCCCCCTGCCTGCCCGACCCACTGCCCCCGAGGAGGAGGCCACCAGCATCCAGTATGCCGAGCTGATGGCGGCGGTGCGCGCTCACTACGGGGCGACCAAGACCGTCGGGCGTGCGCTGCTCCGGGTGGCCCAGGGTGGTCACGAGCTGGTGACGCCGCGCCAGGCGCCGAAGTGCGTGCTCAACGCACGGATCAGTCGCAGCCGACGGTTCGCGACCCAGAAGCTGCCGCTCGCGCGCCTCAAGGCGGTCGCGAAGGCTTCCGGAGGCACGCTCAACGACGTGATCCTCGCACTGTCGTCGTCGAGCCTGCGGCGCTACCTCGTCGAACGCGAGGCGCTCCCGGAGGCTCCGCTGATCGCGATGTTGCCGGTCAGCCTGCGCGCGCGTGACGATGCCGGCGGCGGCAACGCGGTCGGCGCGATCCTGGCGTCGCTCGCGACCGATCTCGACGACCCGGCGGAGCGCCTCGCCACGATCATCAGCTCGACGGCCAAGGCGAAGCAGCAGCTCCAGGGGATGTCCCGCGGCGAGATCCTGTCGTACAGCGCGCTGCTCATCGCGCCTTCGATGTTGCAGATGGTCCCCGGGATCGCAGGGCACGTGCGGCCGACGTTCAACGTCGTGATCTCGAACGTCCCGGGGCCCGACCAGCCGCTGTACTTCCGGGGCGCGCGGCTCGAGTCCTCGTATCCACTCTCGATCCCGGTGCATGGCCAGGCGCTCAACATCACGGCCAACAGTTACGCGGGCTCGGTGTGCTTCGGGTTCACGGGCTGTCGCGACACGGTCCCGAAGCTGCAGCGCCTCGCGGTGTATTGCGGCGAGGCGCTCGGCGAGCTTGAGCGAGCCTTGGCATGAAGCTCGTCGTCGACACGATGGCTGGCAAGGTCCGCGGCGCCGAGCGCGGCGGGATCTCGACGTGGCGCGGCATTCCGTTCGGACATGCACCGAGGTTTGCCGCCCCGCGCCTGCCCGCGCCCTGGAGCGGTGAGCGCGACGCGACCCATTTCGCACCGGTCGCGATCCAGTCTCGCGATCCACGCGCGGCTGCGATGAGCGGCATCACCGACAAGATCGTCACCAGCGAGGATTGCCTGGTGGTCAACGTCTACTCGCCCGGAGCCGATGGCAAGCACCGGCCGGTCGTCGTCTGGATCCACGGTGGTGCCTTCATCATGGGTTCGGGCTCGCAGCCGCTGTACAACGGGACGTCGTTCGCGCTGCACCACGATGTCGTCGTCGTGACCCTCAACTACCGGCTCGGCGTGCTCGGCTTCCTCTACTTCGGCGACCTCCTCGGTGACGCGTACGCCGAGGGCAACTACGCGCTCCTCGATCAGATCGCGGCGCTGCGCTGGGTGCGTGACAACATCGCGGCGTTCGGCGGCGATCCCGACGCTGTCACCGTGATGGGCGAGTCTGCCGGCGCGGTCTCGGTCGCCACGCTGCTCGCGATGCCCGCGGCGCAAGGCCTGTTCCACCGCGCGATCCTCCAGAGTGGCGCTTCCGGGCTATCGCCGCCGACGCGCACCGACGCCACCGAGGTCACGCGCGGTGTGCTCGATCAGCTCGGGGTCGATGCCCGCACGGCGGTCGAGCTACCGGTCGAGCAGCTCCTCGCCGCGCAGGAACACATCAGCCGTGCGCGCGGCCTTGGCGCGTTCGCGCCCTACATCGACGGGGTGACCGTGCCGCGCCGCCCGATCGAGATCCTGCGCGGTCGCGCCGGAGCGGGCGTCCCGCTACTACTCGGGAGCAACCGCGACGAGTGGGCGCTGTTCGATGTGTTCTTCGGCGCGGCGGCGACCGACGGCGTGAAGGCGCAGCTGCGGGGCATGCTAGGCGCCGAGGCCGACCGGCTGCACGCGGCCTACCGCGAGTCCCGCGTCGATCGAGACGACCATCTCGCGTGGGTCGATCTCGTCGGCGACGTCGCGTTTCGTATCCCGATGATCCGGCTCGCCGAGGTGACGGCCCGCGACGCGGCGGTGTGGATGTATCGGTTCGACTGGGCGACGCCTGCATTCGATGGTCGGCTCGGTGCCGCTCACGCGCTGGAGCTGCCGTTCGTGTGGAACACCGTGGAGCTCCCGGTCTCGCAGTTCCTGCTGGCGGGAGACGTGGTGGGCGCGCTCCCGCTCGCGACGGCGATGCACGCGGCGTGGGCTTCCTTCATCCGCACGGGAGATCCGAACCCACCAGCACCGAGCGCAGCGATCCCTGCGTGGCCGCGCTACGACGTGGATCGCCGCGCGACGATGCTGCTCGACCGCAGCTCGCGGGTGGTCGACGATCCGGG
>JAGSPR010000703.1 GCA_018262455.1 Deltaproteobacteria bacterium
GTGGCAGAGCTACATGCTCGACGACGCGCTCGGCACCGACATCTACTGGGACGCCGGTGGCCTCGGCGTGCTCCTCCAGGACGGCAAGATCTTCTTCATGTTGACGCGCGAGTTCAGCCCGCGGACCACGGAGTGGGGCCTGTTCGAGGTCACGCTGGTGCCGCCGACGCCGTCCCTTGGTGGAACGATGACGCTGACGGAGATCACCCCGTCGAGCCTGCTCCATCCGATGGCGTTCTATCAGAAGCGCCCCAACGGCCACATCCGCGGTGTGGTCACGTTCGCTGCGGAGGTCCCGGTCGCCCTCGAGCTCGACCCATCGACCGGCGACATCTCCGCCGACACTCCGCCCTGCACGGGCTCTGCCTGCACGACGGACCTCTGGATCTCCGGCGACGGCGGCGACTCGTTCCACGGCTACTCGCAGACCGGCCCCGGCGTGGCGATGTGCCGGATGACCTGGAGCGAGAACGCCCCCGCGAAGCAGGCCTGCATCCGACCGCACGAGTGGTTCGTGCCCAGCTACTCGCATCGCAACCACGTGGTGGTCGCCGACGACGACCAGCCCTACCTCGTGTGGTCGCAGGACGACGAGGCCTACGCGATCGGGATCACCGACGCCGGGGCACTGACGCCGGTGCACCCGCTCGGGCCAGGGCGGATCGAGAACTTCGCGATCAGCCGGCTCGGCCGCCCGCGGTTCGCCGGGTTCGAGCTGGTCTACCCGCTCGTCGCCGACGAGGGGCACCTCGTGCGGATGACCTCGCACGGCCCCGAGCAGGTGAACTTCCGCGAGACACCGTGCGCCGCCGTCGGCTGTGGCTACACCGGCGGACCGAACTTCGGCCTTTCCCTTGTCAACTGGATCCAGCCGACGGGGCGTGGCGACTTCTACGTGTTCTACGTCGTGCAGTCCGACAGCACGGGCGGCAACCGGCAGGCGCTCTACATGTCTCCGTCGGAGACGCCGACGTTTGCGCCGATCGCGCCGAGCGGCCCGCTGCCGGGGCCTCCGACGTACACACCGCCGACCGATGCCGCGCCGATGACGCCGATCCAGCAAGCGTGCATCGCGATCGCCGCGTGCGTTGGCACCGGAGGCGCCGATCAGGGGATCGCCGGGTGCGTGCGCCAGCTGACGACGACGAACCCGTTTGAACCGTACGCCGCGGCGTATCGCGCTCGCCTGATCGCCGCGCTGCCCGGTGGCTGTGCGGCGATCCGGGCCGCGCAAGGCTCCGAGCCGGGGACGTGCTCGAAGCGGTGCACGCTCAGCGGCGGGACCTGTCCCGCTGGATCTTCGACCTGCTCGAACCTGATCACGCTCGGAGCGCAGCAGTGCAACGCGTGCAGCGACGCGACGACCTACCTCGCGTGCGAGACCTCGTCCACGGCCTATGCCGTGAGCTGTCCGACCGGCACGGAGTGCAGCGCGGTCCATGGTTGTGTGCAGACTGCATTCTGCGACTCCAACAACGCGACCTCCTGCATGGGGACCGACCGCACCACGTGCGAGTTTGGAACGCAGATCGTGAGGACCGAGGACTGCGCCGGGCAAGGCGGTACGTGCGCGCTGGCGTCGTGCGAGTCCACACAGATCGGCGCACCGTGCAACGAGCTGTTCTATGGCACCCAGTGCCAGGGCCCGTACATCACGTCGTGCGTGCTGGGGAAGACGGTCTACGCCGACTGCCGCGAGCTCGGCCACGCGGCGTGCGTCGCGCAGCCGGGCGGCGGCTACGGCCACTGCACCGAGTGAGTGGCATCCTCAGGTCAGGTACTTGAGCGCGACGATCTCGAAGATCCTGGCGGCGAGCGCGTCGTCGATCTCGAGGATGCGGTGCATCGCCTCGAGCATCTCCTCCTCGGCCTCGTCGACGCTGCCCGACGACATCGCGATGTCGACGGCGAGCACGAACGCCTTGTTGCGAACGGCGGCGCTCTTGATCTCGGCGAGCGCGACCAGCGACGCCTTCATGTCGCGGTTGTAGGCCTGCGCGATCTGGACCGAGGCGTTCATCGCCTTGTCGAACGCGGGGCCATCCATGTCGCGGAACTCGGGCAGCGTGTTCGTGTAGGCCCGGATCAGCGCGTCCTCGGAGTCCTCGATCGAACCGTCGGCGGCCGCGATGCAGAACAGCGCGTGCAGGAGCAGGACGTCGTCCGCCTCCGTCTTGGCCGACGAGGTACCGTGGAGCTTGGCGAGTAGACCCATGTCGATTCCCCCTGGGAGAGTTACTTCGTCAGCAGGTCCGGACGGACCTGGATGAACAGCTCCTCGAGCTGCTTCTTCGACACCGGCGTCGGGCACTCGGTCATCAGGTCCGAGCCCTTCTGCGTCTTCGGGAAGGCGATCACATCGCGCATGTACTCCGCGCCCGTCATCAGCATCGCCAGCCGGTCGAGGCCGAACGCGATGCCGCCGTGGGGCGGGGGCCCGTACTTGAACGCGTCGAGCAGGAACCCGAACTTCGCGCGCTGATCCTCCTCGGAGATCCGCAGCGCCTTGAACGCGCGCGCCTGCAGATCGCTGCGATGGATACGGATCGAGCCGCCGCCGACCTCGACGCCGTTGAGCACGAGGTCGTAGGCGCGCGCGAGCACCTTCTCCGGCGCGGTGTCGAGCAGGTCCTCGTCCTCGGTGCGCGGCGACGTGAACGGGTGGTGCGCCGCGGCGATGTCCTTCGTCTCCTCGTCGACCTCGAACAGCGGCGGATCGACGAGCCACATGAACTGCCACTCGTTCTTGCGGACGAGGCCGAGCTTCTCGCCGAGGTGCAGCCGGATCCC
>JAGSPR010000335.1 GCA_018262455.1 Deltaproteobacteria bacterium
CGAGGCCGAGGTTGTAGTGAATGCTCGTCTCGTCGACCTTGGCGACCGCCTGCTCGTAGTTCGCGGCGGCGTCGACGAACTTCGTCTCGCGGTAGTAGCGATTCCCCTTGCGATTGTGGCCGCGCCCGTCGAGGTCTTCGCAACCGAACGAGGCGCCCACGACGGCGATCAACGCGATCACAGGGAGGAAAGAATAGGCACGGGGTGTCATTGAAACCTTCTCGCGCTCATTCGGCCGGACGGCCTCCCTCGCCTCCAGGTCATATGGCGCGCGAATATACATATCCGTGTGGGGTGCATCAACCGCCTTAGCGCCTTTGCACCATCGGTCTAGTACGTCCTACTACGTCGAAATAGCAGCGCGATCGATGCATGCGTGACATGCGCTATCAGCCGAGGCGCGCGGCGAAGCAGCCGCGACACCACCTCGGCTACCGCAGCGCGAAGTTGATGCTGATCGTGTAGGACTCGACGTCGGTCTCGTCGCCGGCGGGCGTCGCGATGCCGAGCGATTTTTGCTCGATGCACTGCTTGGTGGGATCGACGGACGCACCCACGACATCGCGCAGCTGCATCGCGGAGCTCGTGATCCGGGCCTGATGGTCCTTGATGGCGATGCTGATCGTGCCCTCGAGCCGCGGCTTGGTGCCCCGGGCCTCGCTGGGGACGCTCGCGGCGCATTCGGACATGACGGCCTGGAGCTTCTGGCTGATGTCGTTGGTCAGGATCGGCGAGATCTTGCGGCTGTCGGGGGCGTGGATGTTGGGAGGCAGATCGATCGGGGCGTGGGTGCCCGTGCGGTGATCTCGGATCCGGATCCCGTTGATGGTGACTTCCTTGGTGGCGTCATCGGGCGGCGCCCCCCTCCCCTCGGCGCCGGGAGTGACGATCGGCGCCCCCGGACGCGCGGGATCGCGGGAGCCCACCTGCGAGGGGGTGGACGGGCGAGCCGGGGTCGTTGGCGCGGCGCTGACCGGCTCCGCCGAGGCACCCGTCGGTTCACGCAGCTTGAGGAAGAGGACCAGCGCCGCGCCGAGCACGGCCACCGCGGCGATCGCGAGCAGGACCCGACGATTCATGACTCGTTCTTAGCACGGGCTCGGAACAGGCTCGGCTGGCCTGGGAGACCCTGGGGCGACGCCCTCGACATCGCCCGAACGGACACGGTGGAGCCGACCGGCGTCATCGCGCAGCAGCAGCGCACCGTCGCCATCGAGGCCCGCGACCTCGCCGACCATCAGCGCGCCATCCACGGTGGCCCGGGCCACCAGTCCGGTCGCCATGCGCTCGTGCCAGGCCGGGATGATGCTCGGCAGCCCGATCGCGACATAGCGATCGATCCAGCGCTCGACGTGGGCGCACAGCCGGGCGATGAACACCTCCCGCCGGGCGGTGGCGAACCCGGTGGTGCCGCACGCGTGGTCGAGGGTGATCGCGGTGCCAGCTACCGGGGCCGGCAGCGCGCCCGCCAGGTTGACGCCGATCCCGACGATCACGGCTTCGAGGCGGCTGCCCTGGCTCTGGGCCTCGACGAGAACCCCGGCGAGCTTGCGGCTGTTCACGAGCACGTCGTTCGGCCACTTGAGCACCGCGTCTGCGCCACACTCGCGGACCGCGTCGCACAGGCCGATCCCGATCGCGAGCGTCATCGGTGGCACCAGCGCGAGCGGCAGCGGCGGTCGCACGATCGCCGACAGGTACAGCCCGGTGTCCGGTGGCGACGCCCACGCGCGGCCCTCGCGGCCACGACCTGCGGTCTGATGCTGGGCGATCACGATGGTGCCGTGGCTGGCGCCAGCGCGGGCGAGCCGGGCGGCCTCGTCGTTCGTCGATCCGCAGGAGGCGAGATCGATTCGCTGCGCCCCCAGCCAGCGACCGGCGTCGGCTTCGAGCTGCGTCGAGTAGCTCACGACCGCACGTCCAGACCGATGTCGACCGCGGGCGCCGAGTGAGTGAGCGCGCCGACCGAGATCAGGTCCGCGCCGGCCCGCGCGTAATCGACGATCGTGGCGAGCGTGATCCCTCCCGAGACTTCGACCAGCACCTGGCGCGAGTGCGCGCGCGCCGCCGCCACCTCGACCTGCGAGGGCGTCATGTTGTCGAGCAGCACGATCTCGGCGCCCGCGGCGAGTGCCTCGTCGAGCTCACCGAGGTTCGTGACCTCGACTTCGATCCGCAACGGATGCGGGGCGCGCGCTTTCGCCGCCTCGACCGTCGCGCGCACCGAGCCGAGCGCCGCGATGTGGTTGTCCTTGATGAGGATGCCCGAGCCGAGATCGAAACGATGGTTGAAGCAGCCGCCCGCGAGCACCGCGGCCTTCTCGAGCACCCGGAACCCGGGAGTGGTCTTGCGCGTGTCGACGACCCGCGCCTTCGTCCCGTTGACCGCATCTGCGTAGCGCCTGGCCAGCGTCGCAACGCCGGACAGCCGTTGTACGAAGTTGAGCGCGGTGCGCTCGGCGGAGAGCACGCTGCTCGCCGGCCCGCGCGCGGTCAGCAGCAAGCCGCCTCGCTCGACCCGCGCGCCATCGGTGGCGTGTGCTTCGAGCTCGATGCTCGAATCGACGAGGTGGAACACTGCCGCCGCGACATCGAGGCCGAAGGCGATGATCGGCTCGCGCGCGTTCATGTCGGCAGTGACCCGCGGGCCTTCCTTGCCGAGCGTGACCTGCGAGGTCACATCGCCGCGTCCTAGATCTTCATCGAGTGCGAGCTCGATCAAGCGCCGCACGGCCGGGATCGCGGCCAGGCCGCGCAGCACCGATGAGTCAGCCATCGTCTGGGCGTATACGGGCAGTCCGACCGACGATCAACCACGAACGAACCCCCAAACACGGAGATCGCCGAAGCCCGGTCACCAGGACCGTCGCCCACCGAACAACTCCGATCGGTCGCCGGGGCGTTGCGTCGGTGCGCCTCCCGAACCATGGTGAGGGCGTGCCGGACGCTCCAGCTGGTTTCACGACTCGCACGGCCTGCGTCATCCACGGCGCCGCGCCCGATCGGGTCGCCCAGATCGGCAGCTCCGACCGGATCACGCTGCGTCCGAACAAGCACGGCACCCTCGTCACCGGGCGGCCCGGGGATCTCGTGATCGACTACGCGGCCGAGCTCGATGGTCCGGTGTTCGACATCATGTACAGCGCGGAGACCGGCTGGTTCTCGGTCACCGTGTACCGCGGCCTCGACCAGACGACACGGTGGGACAATCGCCCCGGCACGAACCCGGGCTACCCGCGCGCCGACGACATCCTCGGCGCGACGACCCCGATCACGATCCTCGACGTGCTCGACGTCCCGGCATCCGCGATCGGCTACGCCGAGGCCTGAACCCTGGGGTCAGGCCCACCGGTGCGTCGGCCAGCCACGCTTGCGAGCATGGCGGCGCAGCCGGGCGTCAGGATTGATCGCGATCGGGGTCCCCACCCGCTCGAGCATCGGCAGGTCATTGAAGCTGTCGGAGTAGAAGTAGCTCGCGCCCAGATCGACGTCGTGCTGCGCGGCCCAGGCCTCGGCAAGCTTCACCTTGTGGTGGCCGAAGCATAGCGCCGCAGGCCGGCCAGTGAACGTGCCGGCAACGACCTCGAGCTCCGAGGACAGCACGTGATCGATCCCGACGCCCCGCGCGACCGGACGCGCTGCGTACTGGGTCGACCCCGTGGCGAGGACGACGAGGTGTCCGGCCTGGCGATGATGCTCGAGAGCGACGAGCGCGGCCGGTGCGACCTCGGGCGCGACGTGATCGCGATACCAGATCTCGCACTTGGCGATCATCTCGTGCTCGGAGTCGCCGCGCAGATCCATCGTCAGCTTCTGGAACACCGCATCCATGTCGAGCACCGCAAGCTTGTAGAGGGCGCTCCAGTAGATCGCCTTCACGAGCATCCGCGGCGGCAGCTCACCGCGACGGTGGAGAAAGCGCACCCAGCTCATGCCGGTCTCGACGCGGAGCAGCGTGTTGTCCATGTCGAAGAAAGCTGCGCGCATGCCGGGAGGACGCTACCAGGCGCGCCGCACCGGTGCACGCGCGGGTCCCAACCCCAGCTCACTCACTCGTCGTCGCCGGAAGTCGGCGTCCCGCCACATCCCGGTGTCGACCTCGACCAAAGCCGCTCACTGGCAACTCCGGTAGCCGGGCAACCATCTGCACCACGCTGACGTCGGATGTTCAGTCGATCACTTCCGGGTGCGAAAAACCCCGAGCCGAATTCCATCCGTGACACGAACGATCCTGCCCGCACTGCGCGCGTCACGCGTAGTATCGGATGCTGAATGTTCGACCAGTCGCTCGAGATGCTGCTCGTCGTCGATGACCTCGCAGTGGAGCGGGCGCTGCGTGGCGCGCTCGAGCGTGCGGGCCATCGAGTCGTCACCTCATCAACGATCGCGGGGAGCTTCGAGGTGCTGTCCCGTCAGGGCGGCAGCTTCGACGTGATCATGATCGATCTGCACGAGGGCAATGGCAGCGGTGACGATGCCGAGCGCTACGCACGCTGGCTGGGCACCAAGGCCAAGGTGATCGTGCTGCCCCAGGACAAGCTCGGCGTCGCGAACCTGTTCGACGACGTGTCCTGACCCCAGGGTCAGTCGACGCTCGTGGCGACCGGATCGCTCACGCCGTCCGCATCACGCGCGGCCGCGCGCCGACCGCTGACGATGACCTCCTCCGCGCCGCTCTCGGCGACGTGGCGGACGAGGCGATACGTCGTGTTGCCTTCGGCGCGCGCGACCTCGGGTGCTGCGATCAGCAGCTGGAGATCGAGGTTCTTGCACAGATCGAACAGCACCCCGAGGTTGTCGCGTGACAGCCGGTTCGCTTCGTCGAGGAACAGGAACCGCAGGCTGCCGCTGGTCCGCTGGGCGCGCAGCAGATTCGCGTCGCGCTCCCACTCGGTCAAGACGACCATCATGAGCGCGGCGCCGACCCCGATCGCCTCGCCGGTCGACAGCCGGGTCGGGCTGGCCGACTCCCAGCTCTCCGACGTCTGACGGCGGATCTCGACGACCAGCTCGACGTACTCGCGATAATCGAGCAGACGCTGGCCACCGCTGCGGCCGCCGCCGCCGTAGCGCCGGAAGATCTCGTCGAGCGCCTCCTCGATCGGCATCGAGGACAGGAACAGCAGCTCCTGCCCCTCGCCCTGCCGCAGCGCGCGCAGGATCTGCTCCATGCGCTCGACGCGGCGGATCTCGACGCGGATGCCGTGGATGCTCCCGAACTTGATCCCTTCGAGCTGCTGGTTGAGGCGTCGGACCTGGCCATGTGCGCGCCGGACCTGGACGTCGATCCCCCGCGCGACGTCCTCGGAGGCACCACGCAGATCACCCTCCTGACGCGCGAGCCGGCCATCGAGGAGATCGAGATGATCGCGCAGCCGCTCGAGCGCGATCAGCGGATCGGCGACCTCGGCGACCTGGGCGGGAACGCGCCGGCGGAGCCACTCGCGGCTCGCTTGCCAGGTCTCGAGGTAGCCGAGCCCGGCGAGCGGGAGATCGCGGATCGCCGCGAGCAGCTCTTCACCACCACGGGCGCGTGCGATCCGATCGACGAGCAGCTCGCGCTTGCTCCAGGCGTCGGCCGTCAGCTGGACACTGGAGCGTCCAGCGTGGGCGTGGCCCGAGAGCACGGCGTGGAGTAGATCCGCGGCCTCGGCCGCGGCGCGCAGCTGGCTCCAGGCGGTGGCGACCGGCCCGTTGCCACGAACCTCGGCGGCGAGCCGGGCTCGGGCCTCGTCGGCGGCGCGCCCTGCTCGCTCGCGCCGTTCGACGGTGAGCGCCTGATTCGACACCAGCGCCCGGACTTCGGCATCGACCGCATCGACCGCCGCCGCGGCCGCGGCGAGCGTGCGCTCGTGCTCCTCCTCGGAGCTGATCACGAGGTCGGTCGCGAGCACCGCCAGCTCGCCGGCCGCGCGATCGCGATGCGCAGAGGCCGCAGCGAGCCGGGCTTCGATCACCTGCGCGGCAGCGGTCGCGGTCTCCCAGGCGGTCTCGGTGGCCGCGCCCGCCTCGTCGGCGGCATGAACCGCGGCCCGCGCATCGGCATGCTGGCGCTCGAGCGCAGGCGCGAGCTGGGCCTGTGCATGGAGCGCCGCCTCGGCATCGTCCCATGCGGCGGCATGACGATGTGCGACGACATCCTCGAGAGCGACCCGCGCGTGGAACAGCCGATCGAGCTGGTCATCGAGCGCGCTCGTGCGCAGCGCGGCGTCGGCGAGCATGGCATCGGTCGGCGGCGGCTCGCGCAGCACGTCGACCAGCGGACCGAGGACCCGGCGCGCGACCGCCACACGTGCGAGCTCGTCGCGCGCCGTGACGAGCGTGGCCCGGTGGGTCGCGAGCTCGCATGCCCGCGCCGCGTGATCGAGCTCCTCGAGCAGCGAGGACTCGCCGAGGAGCCGGCGCAGGCCGTCGAGCCGGGTCCTGGCGACCGTGCTGCGATGCTGTGCGGCCGCGGCTCGATCACGCGCGACGTGCTCTGCGAGCTCGAGCCTGGCGATCTCGGAGTCGAGCTCCGATCGTGCGCGCGAGGGATCGCCTCCTGCGAGGAGGTCGCCGTGCGCCGCACAGAGCTCGGCGTCTCGTCGCCAACCGGCGACCCGCTGAGCCCGCTCGGCCAGCTGATCGAGGGCCTCGCCGTCTCTCGCGATCATCGCGTGGAGCGCGACGACCTGGCGTTCGCGCGCGCGGCGACCAAGGCTCGGGTTGACCGCGCGCCGCGTGACGCGCAGCCCGAACGGTTCGGGGCTGATCACGTCGCGCAGCGTGGAAGCATCCTCGGGCGGCTCGAGATCGAGATCGCTGCCGGAGCGCACGAGCCAGATCGTCGACAGCGTGCGCTCGCTGTCTGCCAGGAGCTGCGCTGCCGCTTCGGGATCCTCGACGATCAGCGCGTTCCCGAGCGGGCCCAGCCTTGCCTCGACCCACGCGGCCACGCCGGCCTCGACGTCCTCGAAGCGACTCGCGAGCAGCTCGCCGCCTAGCTCGTCGCGCAGCCGCAACAGCTCGGGATCGACCGCCGACCCGCTCTGCTCGAGGGTGGCTGCGCGACGCTGGAGCTCCTCTCGGTTGGCCTCGAGCTGGGCCCGGTTGCGGGCGATCGCGTGATGCTCCTCGGAGAACCGGTCGCGCAGTGCCGCGACCTCGGCCAGGGTCGACGGCGGCGGCCCATCGGTTGCCAGCCGCGCGGCCGCGGCCGTCGTGACCTCCCAGCGCGCGAGCCGATCGTCGAGCTGCGTGTGGGCCCCACGCAGGTCCACGAGCTGGTGGCGGATCGTCGTGGTCGCCGCCGTCTCTGCGCGCGCTTCGTCCTCGGCAGCGCGCAGCTCGCCGTCGACCTCCGCCAGTGCGCGGACCACGGCCGCTGCCGCCCCCGACTGTCCGGATCCGAGCCCGAGCGACGCGGCGAGCCCGCGCGCGGCCTGCTGGCGAGCCGCCTGGCGCTCCGCCTCGAGCAGCTCGCGCTCGAGCTCGTGCGTGCGTCCGAGTGCAGCCTCGAGATCGGCGAACCGGGCCAGGCATGCGCGGGCGCGGGTGTGTGGGTCGCCGGCCGCCGGAGCTTCGTTCTCGGTGGTCGCTTCCAGGGTGGCGAGCGCCTGCAGCGCCTGCGCGTGGTCGGCCCGGCGACCGT
>JAGSPR010000336.1 GCA_018262455.1 Deltaproteobacteria bacterium
ACCCGACGACATCGAGGACCGCTCCGCCGCCGATCGCGAGCACGAACGAATGGCGATCGAGGCGCGCCTCGGCGAACCGCCGCCACAGCTGATCCACCATCGCCGAGGTCTTGGCCACCTCGCCGCCCGGCACCACCTCGGGGATCGCGGCGAGCTCGAGGCGATCGGCATGACGCGCGATGTAGCCATCGATCGCGGCCGCGAACCCGGGCCAGCTCGCGGCGACGCCCTGATCGATGACCGGGAAGATCCGGTGCCTGCGAGCGGGCTCGCGGCGGCTCACCACATCGCGCAGCACGACGTTCTCGGGGTCGAAGGCACCACGCGTGAACACGACCGGGTACTCCAGCGCCAGCGCCACGCGCTGCACGATCGCGTTATCCACGGGAGCGAGTATGGCAGAAACCCACCGCGAAGATATCCGCCGCTCGCCGCTCGGCGGCGGTGATCAGCCCGCCGGGGGCGGGATGCGAAACGCCCGTGCGTTCCACCGCACCACGGCGGCACCGGACGGAGCAGCACCGCGACCGAGATCACGATCCGATCGAGCACGCCGCACGACCGCGGCAGGTCGTGGAACGCCGCCGCACAAGGAGGACCCTCGCCGTGGGGTGATCTCGATCCTTGCTCCACTGCGGACCGAAGATCGATCGTTTCGGCTGGGGCCTGGCCTGATGGTGGCGCTGGTCGGCCGCTTGTCGCCGACCGACCAGCCGGTGGGTCGGCACGGTGCGCGTGATCGAGCGCGCGCGCTGCTCTCCGCGTTCGACATCCGCCTCGCCTTCGCGCACATCTTGCGCACGGCCACACATCGACTGGTTGCCAGGAGGTCGGACCAGCCCGCGGAGGCTCGAAGTTGTCAGCGGCTGCGCCGCAGATTGTCACTGACTCGTCCAAGTGTCCGATCCGTGCACAGTCGTCGCCGGCATGTTGCTTGCTGTTCCCGACCACAGATTGCGTTCGATTGGAGTCGCCTCTGCTGTCCCGCGGGACCTTGTCGAGCTCTGCCAAGCACGTCGCCCTCGCTCCCTTGTGTGTCTGAACGTCGCGGATCCCGGGTTGATCTCGATCCCCAGCATCCTGTCCGCAGGCGGACGAGTCCACGTGATCGACTGGCAACCCGGTCGCGCCTCGGACCTCGTCGCCGGGGCTGGGCTCCGGCGGAAGAGCGTCACATCATTACGAGTCACGATCGCGGATGGCTCGCTCGGCCGCGCCGCCCGGTTCGCGACGCGCGTCGAGGAGATGATCGCGTGCGCGTCGAGCCCATCCCATGCAATCGAGCTCGCACACGAGGAGTGTGCCCGTTGCGCCGAGCTCGATCCGGGGACGCCGCTGGTACGTGAGCCGTTCGAGCTCGTGGTGTCCGTGCTGTCACCGCTGGATGAGGCCTACGCGTCGTTCGCGGAGGCCTGGCGCGGGCGGTTCGGGCTCGACCGGCATGGAGCCGCGCTTGCCGAGTTGCGTACCCGGTTGTTCAGGATCCAGATCCAGGGTCACGCGCTCGAGCTGGTGCGCTTGATCGATAGAGGTGGTTGCATCCACTTCCGCACAGCTGCGTGTGAGCCGGCGTGGGATGGAGGTTGGTTCGCCGCGGTTGGGGCACCGCTCGCATTCCAGACCCTCCGCGATCACCTTGAAGTTGAACCGGGGACATACGCGCAGATGTCAGCGTGCGCAGCGCAGTATTCAGATCGCTGATCCGAGCGGTCGACCAGTCCGAATTGCCCGATCGAGCAGTGAACTTATGCTGCAGTTTTCGATCATACTAAATCTTGATGGACTGGGGTGCGATCGCGAGCATCCTCGCGGAGAGAAGCGATCGCCCGATCGTCCTGCTCGACAAGCAAGGGAAGATCCGGCTGTTCAATCGCGCGATGGAGCAGGTCCTCGGGTGGACGCGGTTCCAGATCGAGGGCAAGCCCTGGGCCGATACATGCGCGCCGTCCGACCAGCAAGCCTCCTCTCGCCGCTGGATCACGGAGGCTCTGCGAGGTTCCCTCCGTAGCTACGAGACCATCGGCGTGACGAGCACTGACGAGCGGATCGCGTTCCGCTTCGAGTTCTCCCTCATCGGACGAGGATCGGCACAGGGGCTCCTGATCACAGCGACGCAGGCGATCGCCGTGCAGAGTGTGATCGGTCCGCTCGAGGGTCAGGACCTCGAATACGAGGTCGCGACGAACGAAACGAACTTCGGCACGCTCTCGCAGATCGCCGCTCGGGGCGAGTTCCTCCGGCTGCCTCAGCACGACGCCCGGTGCTTCATGGTGATCCACGGCGTCGCGCAACCTTGCGAGAACTGCCCGTTGCTGCTCGGCGATGACTCGCCTTGGCCCCGGATCTCGGTGAAGCATCGGGGGAGCAGCGGGGACGCCCCCAAGTTCTACGAGGTCAAGACCGCGGAGAAGCTGAACGATGCGCAGGCGCGGGTGCGCATCCAGTTACTCCCCGAGCAGGCACTCGATGCGATCCACGCCGCCAAGGTCGACCAGCTCGCCGCGTGCGCTGCCCTGTCACCACGCGAGCGCGAGGTGCTGTCGTACCTGCTGCTTGGCCGCAACGTCGACGACATCGCCCACTGCATCGGCATCGCGGTGCGCACGGTGAAGTATCACCAGGCGAACGTGCTCGCGAAGCTCGGCGCCGACTCGCGCGCGGATCTGATGCGGCTGCTGTTCTGAGCGCGTTCGCACCCGCTCGTGGATGCAGGGTGCCGTGCCCGTTCGACCAGTTCCCGCGTGGTCGAAGTTTCGCGAGCCTGGCGGGAATGACCAACACGCTCTTCTCGAGGCTGGGCGGCGAGCCTGCCGTCACCGCCGCCGTCGATATCTTCTATCGCAAGGTGCTCCTGGACCGCCGGATCAACCGGTTCTTCGAACACATGGACGTGGACGCGCTGCGCGACAAGCAGCGGGCCTTCTTGACCATGGTGTTGGGCGGGCGGGATGCCTATCAGGGCAGGGATCTGCGATCCGCCCACGCGCGCCTCTTGAAGCTGGGCCTCGACGACCTCCATTTCGACGCCGTGGCGGAGCTCCTCGAGCAGACCCTTCAGGAGCTCGGCGTCCCGGCCGAGCTCGTGGCAGAGGTGAGCGAGATCGTCGCCTCGACCCGGACCGACGTGCTCGGGCGCTGAGCCTTGGCGAAGGCTTGATGCGCAGCAGCTCGCTCGCGAGCGTGCCCGCGTAGCCGCGTAGCCGCGCAGCTCGCGCTGGACGTGCCGCTCCGATGAAGCACGAAACACGAAGCACGAGGCAGCTCGCGACCTGTTCGTTCGTGCAAGTCGCGGTGGCCGACTGCACAGTTTCAACCGACCGGAGTCTTCTCCAGAGTGGGCGGCTCGTGACTTCGGGGGTGACTCAGGCATCGGCCACGCATTCGGTGGCCTTGGCGCGGCTACAGGAGCCCATGCGCGCGATCGTGCTGCGCGGCAAGGGCATCGACATCCGCTCCTACGAGATCGCCAGCGCCGAGTGCATCGTCGCCGAGCTCCAGCCGGTCACGATCTCGTTGCTCGCGGAGGCGAGGGCGGTGCTCGACGCCATCCTCTCCAGCCAAGACGACCGTCCAGCGGACGAGCCTGCAATCGAACGAGAGGACGAATCCAGCTCGATCTGGGCGTCTCATCTGCCGTTCGAGCGGGAGATCGATGCCGCGGTCGCGAACAACCTCGGCTCGCGGCACGCAGTCGACGAGATCGCGTTCATCGCCCAGCTCGAGCTCCGCCAGCGCGAAGACCGCCTGTCGCGAATCAAACCGACCCAGGGAGTGGTCGCGCTGCTCGGCGAGTGCGATTCGTCGCTGCGCCGGATCCGGAAGGCGCTGAACGCGGTGGATGCGGCGATCGCACGGGCGGCGTCCGTGCCAGCGCTCCTCGACTTCACCTCCGAGCTCCAGACGTCGCTCGCGGTACGTCGCGCGTACGCCAAGTTTCGCGCGCGGATCGTCGGTGACGGCATGCCGACCGAAGCGACGCTGCGGGCCCGGTTCCGGGCGACCGGCACCCAGATCGCGATCCTCGTCGGCTGGGACGTGTACCCCGAGATGCGCGTCCAGGACCGGCTCCTGCTGCGAGAGTTCCAGCAGCGCATCCTCGCGTGGCTGCGCGGCGGGCCGGAGGCATCGCCGACGGCGGGGATCCGGCTGTGGCAGGACCTCGCCGCATCGATCGAGATGTTCTCCCTGGTGAACCGTCGCCAGGAGCTGGTCGCCCACGATGGTGGGGCGGTCCGTGCGCTGTTCGGCAAGGGTGAGCAACTCGAGGTCGACGCGGCCACGTTGCAGGCGGTCGGCTCGCTCGAAGGGCTCGATCCCGAGCTCGACCAACTGGTGGTGGGGCCGCAGCCACCGGCCGCGGACCGGCTTGTCGCGATCGTCGCCCGTCTGGCCATCCAGCTCGGGGTCTCGGGCGTCGCGCCGTCTGGCGGTTCGTCGTGGTGAGCACCACGCGCCCCCTCGAACGCCTGGTCTCGCTCGCGGCCGCCGCGGCGAGTGGGGAGTTCATCTGCTCCTCGTCGACCGAGGAGGTCCATGTCTACCTCCAGCGCGGTCGGATCGCGTGGGCGACGGACTCGCGCCACCCGTTCGCGTTCGCCGCCCACCTCCAGGACACCGCCGGGATCGATGTCGACACGTTCCGCCAGGTCGTCGAGGAGTGTCGGCGCGGTCGGTTACCGCTTGGCGAGACGCTCGTCGAGTGGGGGCTCGCGACCTGGGACGTGGTGCGGGGCGCGCTGGCTCACCAGATCTCGATGGCGTTCTCGCTGCTCGCCACGACCGAGACCGGACAGATGCTGTTCCTGGCGCGCGGCTACGCAACCTATGACGAGCAACTCACGTTCGGGGTCGAGGACTTCGCGCGCGCAGCCGCGCCGGTCTCGCCCGTCGTGGAACTGACGCCGGCGTCGGCACCGCCCCCGGTCGAGGCCCCACCCCTGAAGGAGATCTCGCGCCCGGAGGCAAACCTCGCGGGTCGCCTCCGCGCTTCGGTCGAAGGCCTGTCCTGGGTCGAGCTGTACGAGGACGAGCGGGTGACCGACGGCGACCCGCGGTCACCTACCCCGCGCGTGCCGCTCGGGCTGGTCCACTCGACGCTGCTCGACGGGGCCGACTTCGCGGCGATCCGTTCGACGCGCAGCAGCCTGATCGGGCTGGGCTTGGCCCGGCCTCGCTCGGTGTGGTGCCGGATCTCGGCCGAATCGACGTTCGGCGCGGTCGTGTCGGCGATCTGGTCGATCGCGGGCGGCCTCGAGAAGCCCATGGATCGCCCTCCGCCACGGCCCGATGCCACGGCGTGGTCGATCGGCACGTGCGACCCCACGAGCGAGGAGGCCGTGCGCAGCTTCGTGCACCGCGCGCAGGATGTCCTGGGTGCCGTCGTCCTCGCGCGCGATCCGTCGACCGCGCCGGTGTTCGGCTGCGGGTCGAGCGTGCTCGAACCGGAGCTGGCGCTCGACATCGCGAAGCGGCGCATGCCGGCCCTGGCGCATACGCCGCTCCCCGGGGCGGACGAGACCGAGCGCGCGCTCGATTCGATCGGCTACTCGCTGAAGACGATGGTGTCGGGCGAGTCGAGGCTGTGGTGCTTCGGATCGGAGCTCGACCAGGAGTCCGGCGAGACGCTGTGGCTGTTCCTCGACCGGCGCACATCGCAAGGGCTCGGCTGGGCGTATCTCGCCGCGCTCACCCGCGCGCGTGGCCGAGCTCGAACGGGGGCGGCATGACCGCTGGGCTCGCGCTCCGCTCGTTCGGCGTCGCGTTCGGCGATCAGGTCATCCTCGCCGACGTCAGCCTCGAGCTCCCGCCGCGGGGCATGACCGTGCTCGTCGGCCCAGCGGGAGGTGGGAAGTCGACGCTCGTTCGCACGATCGCCGGGTTCAATGACTGTCATCCCTCCCTCGCGACGTGGGGCTCGGTGACGTTCGACGGTCGTGAGCTGGTAGCAGACACGCGCCCCACGCTCGTTACCCAGCATGCACGGTTCTTCCTCGACAGCGTGCGCGAGAACCTGGTGTCGGCGCTGCCGAATCGCTCCAAGCTCGAGCAGCGCGACCAGACGCGGATCATCACCTCGCGGCTCGAAGCCACCGGGCTCGGCGAGCTGTGCGATCAGCTCGGGCGCAACGCGGTCGAGTTGCCGCTTGCGCTCCAGCGCCGGCTCGCGATCGTGCGCGCGCTGATCCGCGACCCCCAGGTGATCATCGCGGACGAGCCAACGGTGGGGCTAGACGATCGCGACGCGGCCAGCGTGATCGCGATGCTGCGGCTTCAGGCCAGCGAGCGTGCGGTGCTGCTCGTGACCCACCACCAGCGGTTCGCGGCCGCCGCCGGCGGGACGACCGTGCTGCTCGCCGGCGGCCGGATCCAGGAGCAGGCGCTGACCCAGGCGTTCTTCTCACGGCCGCGCACCGAGATCGCGCGCCACTTCCTGCGCACGGGTGGCTGCATCACGCCGGCCGTCGGCGTGCCGACGCTCGCCGCGGGTGAGTCCGCGAGCCCGGTCTTGGCCCCCCATGAGCCGCGCAGCCGGTTCGTCGGGCCACGTGGCTTCTTCTGGGTCTCGCCCGGGCGCATCGGTGGCATGCCGCGGCCCGGGATCATCGACGACCTCGCTCACGATCTCGCCGGCCTGCGCCGGCTCGGGGTCACGATCCTGATCACGCTCGAGGAGCTGCCGACGGTCGACGTCGACGCGGTCGGGGCCGCCGGCATCCGCCCGATCCATTTCCCGATCGTGGACATGGGGGTCCCCGAGGTCGCCGCGACGATCGCGCTGTGCGGCGAGATCGCTGGCTGGCTCGACGGCGGCGAGATCGTTGCGGTGCACTGCCGGGCTGGCATGGGCCGGACCGGGACTCTCCTGGCCTGTCAGCTGATCGCCGCCGGCCAGACGCCGCGCGATGCTCTCGACGCGGTCCGCTCGATCAACCCGCGTTGCGTCCAGTCGGACGCCCAGGTCGACTTTCTTCGCTCGTTCGCAACCGCGCTCGGGGGCACCGCTGCCGCCTCGAGCGAGGTCGATCGAGCCGGTGATGGCGGGCAGCAACCTCGTAAACGCACAGGAGATACCACATGGCACTAGACACGACACTGGCGAAGGCACAGCAAGCAATGCCCGAATGCGTCGCAGCGGGATACGTCGACATGAGCACCGGGATGTTGCTCGGCGTGAAGACCGTCGACTCGCACCCTCAGGAGGTCCTGGATCTGGTCGCCGCGGCGACCGCGGATCTGTTCCAGGGGCAGAGCGTGACCTCGATCGAGAAGCTGTTCCGCAAGGCGCGCGGTCAGGGCGAGAACGGCTCGCACTACTTCCGAGAGATCATCGTGTTCAGCGAGAACCTGCTGCACGTGTTCCTGCGGTCGAAGAAGAAGCACGATCAGGCGGTCGTCTTCGTTTGTCGCGGCAACGCGAACATCGGCATGGTGCTCACGAAGAGCCGCCAGTGCCTGTCCGAGGTCGAGGCCTCGGTCTGAACGCCGATTCACGAGAAAGGACTACCGGATATGGCGAGCACAACGGATGTATGTAAGTCGATCCTCGAGAAGGTGGACGATTGCCTCGCGGTCGGCGTCGTCGACCTCAACACGGGCATGCTGATGGGCGTGTACCACTCGGTGCCGTAC
>JAGSPR010000704.1 GCA_018262455.1 Deltaproteobacteria bacterium
CTGACCGCGAAGCAAGAGGCCTACGCCCTGGCCGACGTGGCACACCTGATGGCGCTCGCCGCCGGGCTGACCGATCGGCTCGCCACCGCCGGGCGCACCGAGTGGGCCCGCGAGGAGTTCGCGGCTCTCGCGAGCCTGCCACCGGCCGTGAAGCGGACCGGTCCTGACGAGTTCCGGCGGATCAAGGGCTCGGCGAAGCTGTCGAGACGGCAGCAGGCGGTGCTCCGCGAGCTGTACATGTGGCGAGAGGAGCGCGCGGCCGCCGCCGATCGGCCCCCGTTCAAGATCGTCGGCCCCGAGATCCTGCTGGCGCTGGCCGAGCGACCCGCCACGACGGTCGACGAGGTGGCGCGCGCGCTGTCGTCCTATCCGCGCCAGGCCGGAGAGGTCGAGGTGGTGTTCGCGGCCATCGAGCGCGGGCTGGACCTGTCCGAGGGCGAGCTGCCGGCTCGCGAGCACGGCGAGCGCACGACGTTCTCGGCGTCGGCCCGTCGGCGCGTCGAAGCGCTGCGCGCCTGGCGCGACGAGCAGGCCAGGCGCTCGCGGCTCGACCCGTCGATCGTCATTCCGCTGCGCCTCATCGAGCGCCTCGCGCTCGCCGGACCGCGGACACTCGGCGAGCTCGCGGCGATCGAAGGCATGCGGCAGTGGCGGGTCGCCGAGTGGGGGCCGGCACTGCTCGCCGCGTGCGCTTGAGCGGGGGAGCGTGCAGGACGTCGCGACCGGTCTCACATCGACTCGTGGTGATCACTACTCCGCGTCCGCGGCCGGCTCGGTGAGGTTCGAGCGTTGCGCAGGCGCCGCGCAGGTGACACAGCAGGGCTTCTTCGAGCGCATTGGCGTCGATGCGCGGGTGGTGGATGGCAGTCCCTCACCCAGCATGCGTGCCCCGCTCGGCCCGGCGAGAGATCAGCTCGACGAGCTCGCCGACGCGTCGTCGACTCCGCGCCGAGCACCTCATGTAGACCGGTCCGAACACTGCCGCAACGATGCCACCGATGGAGTCAAGCATCAGATCGATCATGGTGTCGTCGATCGGCGCCATGGTTGGCGAGCCCTGGGTCGCTCGGCCGAACAGGTGATCGGCGGCGTACTCCGCGATCTCCCACACGGCGCCGATGCCGACCGTCGCAAGGAAGATCGCGACGCCATCGAGCCATGGCCGGAACCGGACGCGGTCGGTTGCGTGGAGGACATAGATCGAGAGGAAGCCGATGAGACCGACGAGGATCGAGCTGCCAACGTGCACGACCTTGTCGTACCAGGGAAGCCGCACGTACCAGCCGAGCAGGTTGCCGAAGGTCATGTCGCCAACCATCAGCAACAGCAGTGCGACTTCGAGCTCGACGGGAGTCCGTGCGTGCAGATCGCGCGCAAGGAGTGAGGGGACGAGCGTGACGCCTACCGCGATCAGGCAGAATACCCCGTAGAGGACATCCCCGCGCACCATCTCGGCGATCGCGGTGAGCACGATCAATCCGCGGACCACGTGTACCCACCATGGCCGGGCCATCGATCCATGGGGCCTGCGATCCATGTGCCTGCATGTCGCGGCCGGATGACCTCAGCATCCGGTACGCGAAGTGCCCGCCGAGCGCGCGCCAGGTGATCGACGTGGCATGTCGGTTGCTCCCGTAACGGGTGGAATCAGACAAGGAGAGCGCGCCATGGCGACCACGACCGGCCCAGAAGCTCGCAGTCAGCGCAGCCCTGGACACACGCGCGGATGGGGCGTGCCGATGGCGATCGGAATCGTGCTGATGCTCGGCGGGACGTTCGCGCTCTTCGCATCCGTCCTGACCAGCATCGTCTCGGTCCTCTACATCGGCGTGATGCTGCTCGTCGTGGGCGTCCTCGAAGTGATCTCGGCGTTCCGCGTACGTCACACCGGCCCCTTCCCTGTCGACGTTCTCGCAGGCTTGCTGGCGATCGTCGTGGGTGGACTGTTCCTGTACCGGCCCCTCGCGAGTCTCGCGTCGCTCACCCTGCTGATCGCTGGGTACATGTTCGCGAGCGGACTGTTCCGCGGGATCACGTCGATCGTCTCGCGCCAGCCGCGCTGGGGTTGGGATCTCGTGTACGCGATCGTGGCCGTGGCGCTCGGTGTCTATGTTGCGGCGTCGTGGCCGTTCTCGTCGTTCTGGCTGCTCGGCACGGTGGTCGCGGTCGAGATCATCGCGCGCGGGTTCACGCTGGTCGCGGCGTCGTGGGTGCTGCGCGACATCGAGCACGGTGCCTATCCGGGCGGCTACGCCGCCGCATGACACGCAACCCGAAAGGCTGCGAACAACGACAGCCGACGCTGGCGCTACGTCTTCCACGGATGGCGATGCGTGCGACGCTACGATTCGCCCCAGCTCTCGGCCGTGGTGGTCCGGCTCGTCCCTTGTCCCCACGCCTCACGCCATCGCGACCTTGCTGGAGCGCATGGCGCTCGCCAGGACCTTGAGCTGGCGATCGATCGCACCGGCGATCTTCGCCGGCTCGGGGATCAGCCCGCCGTCCGCGGCGACGCCGATCCGAACGGTGCCGGCGTAGCTCAGGATGCTGATCCCCAGGCCGAGGAGCCCGGACACCGGTGCCCACACCGACATGCCCGCGACCCGGGCTCCCTCGAGGTGGAGCGGTCCTGGTGGCCCGGCGATGTTGGTGATCATCACGCTGGCCTTGAGCGTGAACAGCGCGATCGCGAGATCCTCGACCGGCCGGGGGACGATCCCGATCGCCCCCAGCACCTCGAGCGCGACGGTCGCCTCGGGCGACTGCTTGATGGCTGCCATCCGG
>JAGSPR010000705.1 GCA_018262455.1 Deltaproteobacteria bacterium
CGGCGCTCGGCGGGTGCAAGCTTCGTGTGGGTGTGCAGCACCTCGTCGATCTGGTCGCCGCAGCGCATGACGGGATTCAGCGCCGTCATCGGCTCCTGGAAGATCATCGAGATGCGCGCGGCGCGCAGCTCGCGCAGCCGGTCGAGCGGCGCCTTCGTGATGTCTTCGCCCTCGAGGACGATCGAGCCGCCAGTCACCGTGAGCGCCTTCGGCAGCAGGCCCATTGTCGCGTGCGCGATGACCGACTTGCCGGAGCCCGATTCGCCGACGAGGCAAACGATCTCCCCGCGGCGGACGTCGAAGCTCGCGCCGGCGACGGCGTGCGGACGGTCGCCGCCTTTGGGGAGGGCGATAGCGAGGTCGCGGACCTGGAGGACGGGTGGGAAGCTCATGGATCGAAGCTTCAACGCGGAGGACGCAGAGAGCGCAGAGGGCCGCAGAGGAAACTCTTGCGGGTCGTCCGGGTTTCGCGTTGCTGCGTTGGGCAGAGCGTCAGCGCCATTCGACCACCCTTCAGCAGAACGTTGCTCTCTCGCCGGCACCGGCGATCGAGGTCACACAGAGTCTTTCTCCGCGTCCTCCGCGCCCTCTGCGTTGAAGCCTCTCGCCGTTCACAGCCGCTTGGCCATCCGCGGATCGAGCGTGTCGCGCAGTCCGTCGCCGAGGATGTTCACCGCGAGCACCGTCAGCGCGAGGAAGATTCCCGGGAAGAACACGTTGTGCGGGTAGTCGTTGAACTGCACCCGACCCTCGGCCATGATGTTTCCCCACGTGGGAATGTCGGTCGGCAGGCCGACGCCGAGAAACGAGAGAATCGCCTCGATGACGATCGCGGAGGCCGCGATATACGTGCCCTGCACGATCAGCGGCGCGATGGTGTTCGGCAGGATGTGGCCGAACATGATCTTGAGCGTCGGCGTGCCGAGCGATACCGCCGCCTCGACATAGGGCTCCTCGCGAATCGACAGCACGAGCGCGCGAACCAGGCGCGTCACTCGCGGAATCTCGGGAATCGCGATCGCGACCACCACGGTCAGCAGACTCGCCTTCCACAACGCCACGAGGGCGATCGCGATCAGGATGCCCGGGATCGCCATCACGCCGTCCATCAGACGCATGAGCGGCCCGTCGAGCCAGCGGATGTAGCCCGCTGCGAGCCCCGCTACGATCCCAAGCGACAATGCGACGATCGCCACCGCGATGCCGACGATGAGCGACACGCGCGTGCCGTACAGGACGCGGCTGTAGATGTCGCGCCCGAAGCTGTCGGTGCCCATCCAGAATGTGTGTGTCGCCGTGTTTCCGTCGATGTCCGTGAATTCCGAAGTCGTGCCGGGCACCAGGTCGCGGATCCCCGGATCGAAATAGGACGGGTCCACGGTGCCGAGGATCGGCGCGAGGATCGCGACTGCGACGAGAATCGCGAGCACGGTGCCGCCCACGCGCACCGTCCAGCTGCGACGGAGCCGTGCCCACACCGGCTCGCGCGACGGCGGGACGCCCGCCTCGGCCGCCTCGCTTTCGAGGAACGACTCGCGGACCGCTTCGCGCTCGATGTCGGGGTTGTCTTGCATCAGGCTGTCCGGCTCGCCGTCAGTACCGGATTCGCGGATCGAAGACGAGATACGACAGATCGACGATCAGGTTGATCAGCACGTACACGAACGAGAAGAACAGGATCACGCCCTGAATGGTCGGGAAGTCGCGTGCGAGCACCGCGTCGACAGTGAGCCGCCCGAGGCCGGGGATCGCGAACACGCTTTCCGTGACCACAACGCCGCCGATGAGCAGCGCGATGCCGATGCCGATGACCGTCGCGATCGGCACCGCCGCGTTCGCGAGCGCATGCCAGATCAGCACGCGCGATTCCTTGAGGCCCTTGGCCCGGGCGGTGCGGATGTAATCCTCGCCGAGCGATTCGAGCACGGCGGCGCGGGTCACGCGCGCGATCAGCGCGATGTAGATCACCGAAAGCGCGATCGACGGAAGGATCAGGTGCCGGATGAAGGGCACGAAGCCTTCGGCAATGCGCGTGTAGCCCGCGACCGGCAGCCAGCCGAGCTTCACCGAGACGATGTAGATGAGGATGTAGCCAAGCACGAACACGGGAATCGAGAACCCGAGCACCGAGAACGCGGAGAGCGCTCGATCGAGCCAGCCGCCCTGTCGCCACGCGGCAATCACGCCGAGCGGGAGCGACACCAGCACGGCGAGAATGATCGTCACAGTCGCGAGCGCGAAGGTCGGCTCGAGCCGCTGCGCGATCAGCTCGGTGACCTGCATCTTGAAGTAGAACGACTCCCCGAGATTCCCCTGCAGCAGGCTCCAGAACCAGATGCCGAACTGGGCGAGGATCGGCCGGTCGAGACCCAGCCCCTTGCGGATCGCCGCGATCTGCTCGGGGTTCGCCGCGTCGCCGGCGATGATCGCCGCCGGGTCGCCGGGGGTCAGACGAAGGAGCAGAAATACGAGGACGGCGACGATCAACAAGACGGGGATCGTCGAGAGGATTCGGCGGATCAGGAAGCCGAGCATGGGCGTCGCGATCCTCTAGCCTGGGGGAGCAACGAGGGGGCATCGCCCCCTGGTTCCCGCGCGTACGGGGATCGTCGACAGAATGCGGCGGGTGAGAAAGCCGAGCATGCGGGGTCGATGCGCGCCGCGTCAGACCGGATCGATCGGCACGATGCGCGGCGCGCGAAGCTCGATCGCGCGCGCCGCTGCGAAGCACAGATCCTCGCGAAACCGCGCGGCCATGAGTTGAACACCCATCGGCA
>JAGSPR010000337.1 GCA_018262455.1 Deltaproteobacteria bacterium
AAGGTCAACGAAGGCAAGCTGAAGGCGCAGTACCAATGCCGCGCCGTGCGATTCCGCGTCGTCACCAAGGACGGCAAGGTCACGCTCAAGCCCGTGCCCATCTTCGCGTAGCCGGCATCAGTTAGATGACCGTCCAGACCGGTCTTGCACGGGTCGTCACAGAGGGCAGCCCGTTGCTCGAAGGGCGCCGCCTCGGCTTGCTGTGCAACCCGACCGCGGTGAACACCGAGCTCGTCCACGCGATCGAGCTGCTACAGGCGCGGGGCGACTTCCAGCTCACCGCGTTGTTCGGGCCGGAGCACGGCGTGCGCGGCGATGCCCAGGACATGATCTCGGTCGACACCGCGCGCGACACGCGCTCGGGCCTGCCGGTGCACAGCCTCTACGGCTCGACCCTCGAATCGCTGACCCCCACGCAGGCGATGCTCGAAGACATCGATGTCATGATCTACGACGTCCAGGACGTCGGCAGCCGCTACTACACGTTCGTCTGGTCGATGGTGCTCGCGATGCGCGCGTGCGCGGCCGCGGGCAAGGCATTCTGCGTGCTCGATCGGCCGAATCCGCTGGGCGGCGTGCACCTCGAGGGAGGCTCCATCACGCCCGGTTTCGAGTCGTTCGTGGGGCTCGTGTCTTGCCCGAACCGTCATGGGATGACCGCCGGGGAGATCGCGCGGTGGCGCCACACCGTCGAGAAGCTCGATCTCGAGCTCTCGGTGATCTCGATGAAGGGCTGGGAGCGCGACATGCGGTTCGAGCACACCGGCCTGCCGTGGGTGATGCCGTCACCGAACATGCCGACCCGTGACACGGCGCTCGTCTATCCGGGCATGTGTCTGGTCGAGGGCACCGAGCTGTCCGAGGGGCGCGGCACGACTCGACCGTTTGAGCTCGCCGGGGCACCGCACGTGGATGGCGAACGTCTCGCCGCGGACCTCGGTGCCATGAAGCTGCCGGGCGTGAGGTTCCGCCCGGTCGTCTACACGCCGATGTTCCAGAAGCACGCGCACCAGCCGTGCGGCGGGATCCAGATCCACGTCACGAATCCGGAGACCTACCGGCCGTACCGCACGGGCGTTGCGTTTCTCAAGGCATGCCACGATCAAGATCCGGAGCGGTTTGCGTGGCGCATCCGTGCGTACGAGTTCGTGGACCAGATCCCCGCGATCGACCTGCTCGCCGGGTCGCCGGCCCTGCGCACCGGCATCGAGGGGGGCGCGAGCCTCGATGAGCTCGCCGCGCACTGGCCGCGCGACGAGAGCGCATTCGCCGAGGAGAGGGTCGAGCATCTGCTCTACGCCGAGTCATGACCCGGATCGCGCTGTTCGGTGGCAGCTTCAACCCGCCGCACGTCGCGCACGAGCTCGCCGCGCTCTATGTGCTCGAGACCCAGCCGGTCGACGAGCTGTGGTTCGTCCCTGTGTATGCCCACCCGTTCGGCAAGAGACTCGCGTCGTACGAGCACCGCGTTGCGATGTGCGAGCTCGTCGTGGCGGCGCTCGGACCTCGGGCGAAGGTCAGCCGCGCCGAGCAGGAGCTCGCAACCCGGCCCGGGTTCGTGGCAAGCCGCACCCTCGATCTGATCGAGTACCTGGCGCGCCCGGAGCTCGAGCTGCGGCTCGTGATCGGCGCTGACATCCTCTCGGAGACCGCGAAGTGGTATCGCTGGGACGAGGTCACGGCCGCGGCGCCGCTGATCGCGGTGGGGCGCAGCGGGTTCCCGGTCCCCGACGGCAGCATTGTCACGGGGATCGACATGCCGGAGATCTCGGCTTCGCAGGTTCGAGACCTCCTGGCTGCCGGCGGGGTGAATGCCCCAGGGCTCAGCGGGCTGTTGCCGCGCGAGGTGTTGCGGTATATCGCCACAAACGATCTCTACCAGGCCGGAGCTGACCGCCCGTGACTACTGTGACTGGCCGCAACCCTACCCCCACCACCTTCATCGTCGGCGCTGGCCCGGTCGCGACCGCCCTCGCGGGTTCGCTGCGGCTCGGAGGCGTCCCTGTGCTCGGCCTGTGGGCGAGGCGGGCGCCCGAGGCACGCGCTGCCGGATCTACCGCTGGTGTCGCGGCGTTCTCGTCGGCGCCTCCGGACATCTTGCTCGAGACCGAGGTGGTGATCTTGGCGGTGCGAGACCAAGTGATCGGCGAGGTCGCTCAGATGCTCGTGGGAACGGGCCTCGTCAACAAGCGCCACGTGTTGCTGCATTGCGCCGGCGCGTCGTCGGCCAAGGACCTGCTCGCCGGCGTCATCGACCAGGTGGCCGGGGTCGGCACGATGCACCCACTGTCGGCGATCGCCGACGGAAGGGCCGCGATGCGTGCGCTGAAGGGCACCGTGTTCGGCGTCGAGGGTGACGAGCTCGGGCGAGCGACTGCTACCAAGCTCGTGACCGCGCTCGGCGGAATCACGCTGCCGCTCGACGGCAGCCAGATGGCCGCCTATCACGCCGCCGCGGCACTCGCCTCGAACTACGTCGTCGCCGCGATCGATGCGGCGGCCGCCGTGCTCGCGAGCGCCGGTGTCGCGCCTGACGTCGCCGCGAAGGCCCTGGTCCCGCTGGCCGAGGGCGCGCTTCGCAACGTCACCGCGCACGGAACCACCGGCGGCCTCACCGGCCCCGTTCGACGCGGCGACGCGGTGACGATTCAACGTCACCTCGATGCACTGCGTGGGCGTCCGGAGCTTGCCGAAATCTATCGCGCGCTTGCCCGTCGCGCCATCGAGATCGCCGCGCGGATCGACGGTCCAGATGCACCCGATCGGACCGGGCTCGAAGCGATTCGCGGGATGCTCGGTTCGCCCGGTCACTGACGACTCGCGGCAAAAATTCCGGCCTTGCGGCCATTAGCATCGACTCCTACATCTGGGCTCGGTTAGGATCGAGGCCCGATGAGCGTTCGCAGCATCCTCGTGTCGTCCTTCTTGCTAGCCGCGATCGTCGTGGCGCCCGCGTTCGCCGACAAGGCGGAGAGACCGAACCCCACATTCGCCGGCAAGATCATGCTGAGCGACAAGCGGTTCCCTCAGCAGGCGAAGAGCCTCGCGGCGTTCAACGCGCAGGTCAAGAAGCAGTCGAAGATGAACTTCTCCGAGGACAAGGACAAGAAGTGGAAGATCTACTTCGCCGGGTTCTTGAAGACCGCGCTCAACGACGTCGAGTACATGGTCAAGCTGTACGAGCTCACGGGCAAGGGGCAGCAGTTGCTCGTCAGTTTCGAGCAGTTCACCGACGCGCGTGGCCAGACCTCGCTGATGTCGAGCATGACCCTCGACCGCAAGCAGGTCGGCGTGAACAAGGACCTGTTGATCACGATGGAGAGCAAGGGCAAGGTCCTCGCCTCGTCACGGTTCAAGATCCTCGGCGTGGGCGACAAGCTCTCGGGCAAGGTCGACTTCTCCGAGGACGAAGCGAACGGCAAGAAATCCGACGACGAGTAACAACTACTTCGTGACCTCGAGCTCGACGTCGAACGTGCTCGGCGAGCGAGCGACATCTTCCGGTGGGAAGATCCGGAGGCGGTAGGTGCCGGTCTGCTTGAACTCGCTGGAAAACCCGAACTGATCCGGCTGTTTCTGGCGCGGTCGAGCGGTGATGCCGGTCGCGTGATGATCCGGATCCTCGATCGTCACGATGAGCTGGTTGCCGACGATCGGTGCACCGAGCTTGTTGCGGAGCTCGACGAAGAGCCGGGACTCCCCGACCACCAGCGGGTCGGGGACCCAGACGCGCAGGCGGGTCTCGCCATCGTCGCGAAAGATCTCGCGGCGCTTGATGGATCGGCTCGATCCGATCTCGTCTTCGACCGATCCGGCCCGGTCACCACGTCGGAGCTCGAGCACCGCGAACCCTGCCGCGGCGAGTGTGAGCGCCCCCGCCGCGCCGACCGCGATCCAGCGCGTGCGTGATGGGATCCGAGCGGGGTGGTTCGCCGCCGTGTCGGGCGCGACGACCTCACCACCGAACTGCGCGGGTCTGGGGAGCGGGCGGTCGCGCCTGGTCTTCGCGGTCGGGCGGCGGGGGCGAGGGGGCAGGGGTGGAGAGCCCGGCATTGCCTGGCCCTCCAGCGCGTCCAAGGTTTCGTCGAGCATGGCCACGGTGGCATCTGCGCTCGCGACGCGATCCTCCGGCTTCTTGGCCATCAGCGCGAGCACGAGGTTGTCGATACCTTCGGAGACCGCCGGGTTGCGTTCGCTTGGACGCGGCGCCGGGCGGCCGAGGTGGGCGAGCAGGACCTCGAAGCCCGACCCCTCGAACGGCGGGACACCAGTGAGCAGCTCGTGGAGCAGGCAGCCGAGGGCATAGAGATCGGCGCGTGCATCGACAACTTCGCCGTGTGCTTGCTCGGGTGACATGTAGTGCGGCGTCCCGAGCAGGCCTCCCGAGGTGAGCCTCGTCGCATCGGCGCTGCCGGGCTTGCAGACTGCGATGCCGAAGTCGACCAGCGTGATCCGATCATCGCCATTGCGATCGCGCCGCCACATGATGTTGGTCGGTTTGAGGTCGCGATGGACGACCTCGGCGGCATGCGTCTCCGACAGCGCGCTCGCGATCTGGCGCGCGATGCCGAGAGCACGCGCGATGTCGATCGGGCCATCGGCGAGGATGTGATCGAGTGGCTGTCCATCGAGCAGCTGCATCGCCAGATAGGGCCTGCCATCCGCGAGCTCACCCACGGCGTAGATCGACACCACGCCCGGGTGACAGATCCGAGCCGCCGAGCGCGCCTCGCGCGCGAATCTGCGCGCCATGATCGGGTCCGCGGCGATCTCGTAAGACGGCACCTTGAGCGCGACGAACCGATCGAGCCGCTCCTGGCGGGCGCGGTAGACGGTCCCGAACGCGCCCCCACCGACCACTCCTTCGATCGCGAACCCATCGACCGTCATCCCGACGAGGCTCGCGCCGGTCTGCGCAGCTGTCTGGGTTGCGGCCACCGCCATCGCGCTGTTGCCGTCCGCCTGCTCGGTGAGCACGGCGCCGCACGCGGGGCAGAATCGTCCCGACTCGGCGGTCGTGGTCGAACAGGCGAGGCAGATCTGCACGGGCTGCTTCGAAGGTAGCAGCCGCGACCGAGGGACGGTGGGAGTGCTCCGGATCCCCTTGTAGCCATGTGGATCTGGCAGCGTGCGGACCCGTAACTCGCGCCGATCCGGAACCCGTGGTCCGGACTGTCAGTGTCGGCTCGAACCGCTGCAGCTACGTGATCGCCGGGCTGCGGTTCGCGCGACGCTGGAGCTCAGGCGACCGCGCGGAGCGTCGCCGCGACTTGCGGCGTGAGTGCTGTCTCGATCAGCGCAAGGGCGCGATCGGTGCGGTCGGCCAGTACCTCGGTGGCGAGCCCGAGGCTCGTGTGCATCTCGGCAGCGTCGAGGCTGCCGAGCAGCACCGACCAGGCGAGGTCGGCAATCTCCCGGGCGTTGACCTGCCGGTAGATTCCCGCATGGATCCCGTCAGCGACGCACGCTCCGATATGATCCTGGATCCGACCGATGCCGGCCGACACAGCCGCGACCACCTCGTCGGACAGCTGGGGCCGGATCGCCGGCTGCGCGAGCAGGCGAAGAATCCGCGGGCCCTCGGGATCCTTCTCGGCCCAGCGGACGAGCAGGCTCCAGGTGTCACGCAAGCGGCTCGCGACCTCGGACTGCTCGCGGACCTGGGCCATGTCGACATTGAACACGGTCAGGGTGTCCTCCACGAGGGAGACGTAGAGGTCCTCCTTGGAGCGGAAGTACAGATAGATCGCACCGACCGAGAGCTGCGCAGCACGCGCGATGAGCTCGATCGACGCGCCGGCATAGCCGCGCTCAGCAAACACCGTCCGCGCCGCTTCCTGGATCCGGCGGCGGCGGGCCTGTCGCTCCTGCACCTTGCGTTCTTGAGCGTTCGTCATGAAGGGTCGTGTAGTATTGGTGACGCGTCGGGTCAAGCTTGAAGATGTAGCAGGCGATTACCTCGTAGATTCCCGAGGTTAACATCGCCAGTGTTCTCGCATACTTCGCTGAGATCTCCTCACCTCGGAGTCTGAATCACGTTTCTGATCTAACGGTATTCATGAGTACGTTCCATACTTCCCGGAAACCGAAATCACGAAGTATGCGTCAATAAGGCGATGGTTCCCGCCGCGCACCGTGTCCGTACTTCGCTCGCCCTCGCCGGTGCCGCCGGCACCATCGTCGCCGCGTTGCTCCTCCATGTTCGTACGCGTCCGCCTGGTCCGGACGCCGAGGACATCGCCGACGATGGGATGCGCGTCGATGCACGGCTGACCTCGAGTCAGATCTTGCCGGGCGCGATGGACCACAACGTGGCCATCACGATCACCGCCCCGCGCGCCCATGCCGAGGCGAGACCTCCTCTCTCGCTCGCAGTCGTGATCGACCGCTCGGGCTCGATGGCAGGGGAGCCGCTCGCCAACGCGAAGGCCGCGGCCGCCCGCTTGATCCAACAGCTCGATGGCGCCGACGCATTCGCGGTCGTCACGTACTCCTCTGGTGACGAGACGGTCACCGCCATGGCACGTGCCACCGAATCCAACAAGGCCGCCGCGCTGGCTGGGATCGAGGGCATCTCGGAAGACGGTGGCACCTGCATCTCGTGCGGTATCACGCGGGGCGCCAACGAGCTCGCTCGCACTCCGATCAACCGCGGGCTGCGCCGGATGGTCCTCATCTCCGACGGTCAAGCGAACGAAGGCATCTATGATCGGTCCGAGCTGGCTCAGCTCGCGGCTGACACCGCAGCGCACGGCGTGTCGATCTCATCGGTCGGCGTCGGCCTCGATTTCGACGAAGTCACGATGACCAACCTCGCCAACGTCGGCCACGGCAACTACTACTTCGTCGAGCATACCCGCGAGCTCGACGCGATGTTCAGCCGCGAGCTCGGTGGGCTCACCGAGACGATCGCTGCCGATGCTCGCCTCCTGCTCGCCGACGGTCCCGGCGTCCACATCGAAGAAGCCTACGGCTACCCCATGATGCGTACCGGAGACCACGTCATCGTGCCGATCGCCGACCTGCGCGCGGGCGAGACCCGCAAGGTCGTGCTCCGCGTTCATGTCACACCCGCCCGCACCGGACCGCTCACCGTGATCGGCGTGGAGCTCGGCTGGCGCCGCGTCTCCGATGGGGCGGCCCGCCACGCCACGACGACCGCCCGGGCCGACATCGTCGATGATCCTGCTGCCGTGCAGGCAAGTGCCGATCTCAATGCGATCGAGTCGGTCGAGCAGGCGCTCTCGGCGCAAGCACTCGAAGAGGCCAGCCAGGTCTATGAGACGCACGGCGCCGATGCCGCGCAGCAGGTCATCGAGCGCCGCGGGGCCGCGGTCCGCGAGAACAAGAACCTCGGACGCGACGTCGCCGATAGGCTCGAGCGCGCGAACGCCGAGGCGATCGTCAACTTTCATAATGCCGCACCTACGAAGGCAATGAAGGTCACCCGCGTCCGCGCGTACGAGCTCGCCCACTGAGTTGGCCGACGCTCGTGCGAAGCGCGCCTCGGCGACGAGGTCGCTGACCATTGACCAGCTAGGGCGCGAGATCGGCGAACGAGACCTGGAGGTCGCGCGAGACGAGCACCGCGTGGAGCGGCG
>JAGSPR010000338.1 GCA_018262455.1 Deltaproteobacteria bacterium
CCGACCGATCTCGTCGACCGTGTGCGACGCGGCGACCAGCTCGCTGCGGTTCGGCGTATCGATGCCGTAGAAGCAGGGGTGGGTGGTTGGCGGTGCGCTGATCCGCAGGTGGTCCTCGCGGGCCCCCGCGTTGCGGAGCATCTTGACGATCTTGCGAGACGTGGTGCCTCGGACCAGCGAGTCGTCGACCACGACGACTCGCTTGCCGTCGACGATCGAGCGCACCGGCGAGAGCTTGAGGCGGACGCCGAAGTGGCGGATCGAGTCCTGGGGCTCGATGAAGGTCCGGCCCACGTAGTGCGAGCGGATGAGTCCCATCTCGAACGGGATCCCGCTCTCCTTGGAGTACCCGATCGCGGCGGGTACGCCCGAGTCGGGCACCGGGATGACGACGTCACCCTCCACCGGAGACTCCTGCGCGAGCTTCTGGCCCATCTTCTCTCGCGCGCGATAGACGGACTTGCCGTTCACCAGGCTGTCGGGCCTCGCGAAGTAGACGTGCTCGAACACGCAGAACGTGGTCTTGACGTGCTCGGCGGAGAACGCCAGCTTGTGGCTGGTCATCCCGCCTTTCTCGATCATGACGATCTCGCCCGGCTCGACCTCGCGGATGAACTCCGCCTCGACGAGATCGAACGCGCAGGTCTCGCTCGAGAGCACGAACGCGTCCTTGAGCCGGCCGATTGCCAGTGGACGGAATCCGTTGGGGTCGCGGACCCCGATCATCCGCCCGTCATGGGTCGCTATGATGAGCGAGTAGGCGCCGCGGACCCGCCGCAGCGCCGACATCAGCTTGCTGAGCACGTCTGCCGAGCCGTCGCTCGACCGGGCCTTGGCCATCAGGTGGACGATGACCTCGGTGTCGCTCGAGGTCTGGAAGATCGACCCCTGGGCCTCGAGCTCGAGCCGGAGCTCGGCGGCATTGACGAGGTTACCGTTGTGCGCGATCGCCAGCTGCCCGACACCAGGGCCGACCGACTCGAACAGGAACGGCTGCGCGTTGCGAAGCTCGGAGCTTCCGGCCGTCGAGTACCGGACGTGGCCGATCGCCGAACGACCAGGGAGCTTCGCCAACGCCTCGCGGTTGAAGTTGTCCGAGACGAGCCCCATGGCGACATGGCGTCGCAATCGACCATCGTCCACGGCGACGAGCCCGGCGGACTCTTGCCCACGATGCTGCAGGGCGTGCATGCCCAGATAGGCGATGTTGGCCGCCTCCTCGTGCCCGTGGATGCCGAAGACGCCGCACATGTGCAGCTCATTTAGCACGTAGGGGGGGATCCTCAGCAGCAAACTTGTGGATCTCGCGGGCCTGGCTTACCTTTTTTCCGACGTGGCTCGTCTTCTCTGGCGTGATGCGCAGGGCATCGAGGGATCTCTCGATCTTGCGTCGACCGAGATCCGGGTCGGTCGCGCCATGGATTGTGCGATTCGTACTGATGACGCGATGGTGTCGCGGCATCACGCTCGCGTGTTCTGGGGCGGCGGCGGCTACGTGCTCGAGGATCTGTCATCGGCCAACGGGGTCTACTTCCAGGAGCAGCGCGTCCAGAGCCACCGGTTCAAGCATGGCGATGCCGTGCGATGCGGCAGCCTGTGGCTGCGCTTCGTAGACCTCGGTCAAGCGAGCGTCAGCGCGACCCCGCAGGCGAACGTTGCCCCGATGATGCAGCACCCCGGCATGGGTGCGATCGCACCGGCCGGCCCGACGGGTCACGTCGACGTCGCGGAGGCGGTCAGCAGCACGATGAACGTCCCGCTCTCGGCGCCCGTTCAGACTCCACAGCCTTCCAGCGTGGCCGCCTCGGACGCGGCAGCGAGCGAATCAGAGATCGAGATCGGCGTGCTCCGGCGCCGGGTCGAGCAGCTGCAAACCGAGCTCCGCGTCTATCGCTCGAACAAGTTCAACCAGGAGACCGCGCGCCGGATGGAAGACCTCGAGCGAGACCTCTCGAGGATCGAGATCGAGCGCGACAACCTCAAGGGCCGGCTCGCCGGCGCTGGCCACCAGGTCTCCGCGATGACGGCCGAGACCGCCGCTTCGCTCCACGACCTGCTCGCGAGCCTACGGATGGAGATCAGGGCAGCGGAGGGTCAGTTCGAGCAGTACGGCATGAGCATGCCGCGCGCGAGCTTCGAGATGATCAACCAGTCATTGAAAGATGCGTCGGCGCACTGCGACGAGGCCCGCGACCTGCTGCGCCGGCTCCGCGGAATCGCCGAGTAGCTACCGGTTCGGCAGGTAGTCGAGCGCAACGTAGAGGACGCCGTGCGCGAGCGTCAGGATGCCCGCCATCCACAGCGTCGTCATGATCCCCTGGATCTGGAACAGGGGACGAACTTCGGTCTTGCCGCCGATCTGACTCTCGAACCGCGGCAGCTTGTTCCAGCGGAACACGCGCACGGTCGCGACGAGCAGGATCATGTTGACGATGAACGGCATCACGAAGCCCGCGGCCCCGAGCGTCGCCATGTTCAGGATCGGCGTCAGCGCCCAGTAAAGCCCGGTGTTGAGCACCGCGAACACCAGCGCGATCATCGGGGTCGCCCACCGCTTGGGAATCACGACCTTCGGGTTCTTGCGCGCCGCGATGAAGAACACGATGCCGAACAGCAGGAGCCGCACGCCCAGCTTGATCAGGATCCCGGTGGCTCCGCTCATGAGGTCAGTCTGGCACGCCCCATCCGCAGCCGCGAGCCCTCGCCGGCGGGGTCGGTGGGCAGGGACCGCTTGGGCCTCGGTGCGCCCTGGATCGGGATCTTGTAACGGTCGCAGCGCCGCTCGCTGACTTCGCAGATTAGGCTAGCGTTTTCGCTATCTTAGGAGGCTCCGTGTGTATAGATCTCGATACAAGTTCTCGACAATTGTCGCGTCTCGATTACAATTATCTCATGGGTGACATGGTCGGGTTCGCGCCGCGAGCTCTCAGGGCCGAGACAGCGAGGTTGCGCCGCCGTCGAGATGTCTGGATCGCGGCGACCGCGATGCTCGCTGCCATGCTCGCGCTCCCGTTCGCGCAGTCGAGCTGGCATGGACCGGAGGTCGCGGCGGTGCTCGCCGTCGCGGCCACGTCGATGCTCGCCGGTCAGCGATGGGCGATCGCCGTGATCGTCATCGCCGAGTTGCTGCTGATTCCCACCGTCTGGCCGCGCGCATTTCTCGCGAATGGAGATCTCGTCACGCGGGTCGCAGCCCTCGGCTCGCTGGTCGCGGTCGTGCCCGGTATCCTGAGGATGCGCCGCGCCGCCGCCGCGCTCGTGCTCGTCACCGGGCGTCCACGTACCCGCGGGACGTGCCGTGCGTTCCATGCCGCGCTGGTCGTGATCGGGTTGGTCGCGACCTTCCTGCCCATCCTCTGAGCCTGCGCTCGGTCTCAGGCCGTGCCGTTCAGTCGACCCAGGCGCGCGCGTTGTAGAACATCCGCATCCACGGGCTGTCTTCGCCCCAGCCGTCGGGATGCCACGAGAGCTGCACGGTCCGGAACACGCGTTCGGGATGCGGCATCATCACGGTGAGCCGGCCATCGGCGGTGGTGAGGGCTGCGATACCTGCCGGCGAGCCGTTCGGGTTCGCGGGATAGGAACTCGCGATCGTGCCGCGACCGTCGACGAAGCGCGCGGCGATCAGGCCCGAGCGTTCGAGCGCGGAGAGCTGGGCTGGATCGAGCTCGGCCCTGCCCTCGCCGTGAGAGCTGGCGACCGGGATCCGCGAGCCGGCCATCCCGCGGAAGAAGATCGAGGGGCCGTCCTCGATACGGAGCAGCACTTCGCGCGCCTCGAACTGCTCGGAGCGGTTCCGCACGAACCGCGGCCACGCAGCTGCGCCGGGCAGCTGGTCGGCGAGATCGGCGAGAGCCTGGCAGCCGTTGCACACGCCGAGCACGAACGTGTCGGTGCGCGCGGTGAACCGGGTGAGCGCGTCGCGGGCGCGTGGGTTGTGCCGGAACGTCGCGGCCCAGCCGCGACCGGCGCCGAGCACATCGCCGAACGAGAACCCGCCGCAGGCGACCGCACCGCGACAATCGCCAAGATCGATCCGGCCCGAGGCGAGATCGGTCATGTGCACATCGATCGCGTCGAATCCAGCCCGCGTGAAGGCAGCAGCCATCTCGATCTGACCATTGACGCCCTGCTCGCGCAGGATCGCGACACGAGGACGCGCACCGCGTAGCACCGAGGGCGCCGTGCCCGGATCGAAGGTGAGCTCGGCGGTGAGGCCGGGGGCATCGGGATCGACGCGTGCGGCGTGCTCCTCGGCTGCGCACGCAGGATCGTCGCGGCGCAGGGCCAGCTGGTGGGTGACGTGGGACCACCGCGCGCGCAGCTGGCTGCGGCTTGCGTCGAGCACGGTGCGGCCACCATGCATGATGTGCACGCGATCGCCTGCCACCGCGCGACCGAGGCTGTGAACCTTCACGCCGCCGATCGCGAGTGCCACGCGGACCCCCGCGACGTCAGCGGAGGCAACCTCGACGACGGCCCCGAGCTCCTCGGCGAACAACGCCGCGAACGGGTCGGGGTGGACGGCGGTGGTGTCGAGCTCGAGCCCGAGGCCGGACGCGAACGCCATCTCGAGCAGCGTGACCACGAGCCCGCCGTCCGAACGATCGTGGTACGCGGTCAGCTTGCGCCCAGCGACGAGCTGCTGGAGGGCGCCGTAGAATCCGAGCAGACGGGTCGGGTCGTCGAGGTCGGGTGGCGTATCGCCGAGCTGGCCGAACACCTGGGCGAGGCAGGAGCCGCCGAGCCTGCCCTGGCCGTCGCCGAGATCGACGAGCAGCAGCTCGCGACCGGCGCCGCGCAGCTCGGGAGTCACGGCGAGTCGGACGTCCTCGACGGGCCCGAACGCGGTGACGACGAGCGTGACCGGCGAGACGACCGTGCGCGTGAGCATCGGCACCGAGCACGCCGCCTGGTTCGGAAGACTTGCCGGACCCTGCGCGACGCGTGCCGACAGCGCATCCACCGCGGTGACCGCGCGGTCGATCGAGGCTTCGGCGGCGGCGAACGGATCCGCGTACGTGCGCGGCGTCGCGAGGGCGTCCTCGCGGATCGTCGCGTCGTCGAGCTCATCGACCGGCGTGGTCCATACCGTGCGCATCGACATCGAGTCCTTGCCAACCGGGATCGAGATGCCGAGCGCGATCGCGCACTCGCTCGCGGCGCGCACGCCCGCGTAGAGCCGAGCATCTTCGCCAGGGTGCCCCGCTGCCGCCATCCAGTTGCACGACAGCTTGATGCGACCGAGCCGGCCGATCGGGACGGCCGCGAGGTTCGTCACGGCCTCCGCGATCGCGAGTCGGGATGCAGCGGCGGCATCGAGCAACGCCACCGGCGGTCGCTCGCCGATCGCCATCACCTCCCCGGCGTAGGTGTCGAAGCCGGCCGTGGTGAGCGCGCAGTCCGCCACTGGCACCTGGAACCGGCCGACCATCGAATCGCGCGACACGAGCCCCCCGACGGTGCGATCGCCGATCGTCACCAGGAAGCTCTTGTCCGCGACGGTCGGCAGCCCGAGCACGCGGTCGAGCGCTTGCGCAACCGTCGCGCCCGCGAGCCTGAGCGGTGCTCCGGCGGGCATCACCGAGTCGGCGTGACGCACCATCCGAGGGACCTTGCCGAGCACGAGCTCGAGCGGCAGATCGACCGGGGACGGGCCGCCTGCCCTGTCGGTGACGACGAGCCGCCCGTCGGGGGCCGCGGTCCCGAGCTGCGCCCACGGCGCGCGCTCGCGAGCACACAGGGCGCCGAAGTCGGCCACACGATCGGGCGCGATCGCGAGCACGTAGCGCTCCTGCGCCTCGTTGCACCACAGCTCGAGTGGCGACAGATCGGGCTCTCCGGTCGGGATCGCGCGCAGCTCGAGGCGTGCCCCGAGCCCGGCATCGTGCACGAGCTCCGGCATCGCGTTCGACAGCCCGCCCGCGCCGACATCGTGGATCGACAAGATCGGGTTGCGATCGCCCTGCGCCCAGCAGCGATCGATCACCTCCTGGCAGCGCCGCTCGACCTCGGCGTTCTCGCGCTGCACCGACGCGTAGTCGAGCTCCTCCGCCGAGGCGCCCTGCGCCAGCGATGACGCCGCGCCGCCGCCGAGGCCGATCAGGAAGGCCGGGCCACCGAGCACGACGAGCGCAGCACCCGCGGGCACCGGGGCCTTTTGCACGTGCCCCGGGCGTACCGCGCCGATCCCACCCGCCAGCATGACCGGCTTGTGGAAACCGCGATCGTCGCGCTCGTAGCTGCGGAAGTAGCCGAGGATCGCTGGCCGGCCGAACTCGTTATTGAACGCCGCGCCGCCGAGTGGACCGTCGGTCATGATCTCGAGCGCGGACGCGATCCGGGCGGGTGAGCCGACCCAGTCGTCCGCCGCCGGCTCCCACGGCTCGAGCGCGCCGGGGATCCGGAGATCGGACACGGTGAACCCGACGAGGCCTGCCTTCGGCTTGCCACCGCGACCGGTCGCGCCTTCATCGCGGATCTCGCCACCGGATCCGGTCGCCGCGCCGGGGAACGGCGAGATCGCGGTCGGGTGATTGTGGGTCTCGACCTTGCCCAGGATGTGCGACGCCTCGCGATGGCCGCGGTAGACACCGTCGTCGTCGGGAAACAGCCGCTCGGCGACGTTGCCCTCGACCACCGCGGCGTTGTCCTTGTACGCCGACAGCACGCCGCCCGGGCTCACCTCGTTCGTGCGCTTGATCAGCTGGAACAGCGAGCGCTCCTGCTGCCTGCCGTCGAGGAAGACCTCGGCATTGAAGATCTTGTGGCGGCAGTGCTCGCTGTTCGCCTGCGCGAACATCATCAGCTCGACATCGGTCGGATCGCGACCGAGCTCGCGATAGCCCGCGACGAGGTACTCGATCTCGTCTTCGGCGAGCGCCAGCCCGAGCCGCTTGCTCGCGTCGCGCAACGTCGCCGCGCCGTCGCTACCTAGGGCGACGAACGCGAGCAGCCGTGGTGCGCCACCGTGCACCACGACCGGCTCGAGATCGACCTCCCGCGTGACGACACTCTCGGTCATGCGGTCGGACAGCGCGCGCCCGATCGCGGACGGGTCGAGCGCAATGCCCGCCACCGTGTACTCGAGCACGCGCTCGATCCGCGTCACTGCCGCGAGCCCGCAGACGTGCGCGATGTCGGTCGCCTTCGACGACCACGGGGAGGTCGTTCCGATCCGCGGCGTGATCCAGAACGTGGCCTGGGCCGGCGCGGCACTCGCGGGCGTCGAGCTCAGCGCGCCCGCCGGTGCCATCGGCTCGATGTGCGGGCCGTAGGTCAGCATCTGCTCGAGCTGCGCCGTCTCGGCGTCGGTCAGCGCGTGCTCGGTCGCGACGAGGTGCACCCAGCGGGTGTCGAGCCTCGCCAGCCCAGGGCTCACCGCCTGCGCCTTCGCGAATGCGCGGGCTCGTCGGGGCGAGCTCAGCGCGGCTCTGCCCCGGAAGATCACCATGTCAGGCTGCTCCGAGGGCGGCCGCGATCCGCGCGACCGGCTCGGCGGGATCGGGAATGAACGTCTTGCCGGTGACGAGCTCGTAGCTCGCGATGTAGCGGCGGGCGGCCTCGAGCCTGATGTCGTCGGGCAT
>JAGSPR010000339.1 GCA_018262455.1 Deltaproteobacteria bacterium
TCGATCGGTCAGAAGTACATCCGGCAGCTCTTGCAGTAGAACCGCAGGTGCTCCTCGACCCACGACATCGGTGACTCGCACTGCGGGCACGCCGGGGACGGGCCGGCGCTCGCGGCCTGGTCCGCGCTCGGCGGCGGCAACGAGATCGACGCGGTCGAGATCGGCAGCTTCACCTTGGGCAGCTGTGCCGAGACTCGCGAACCAGGCGCGGGTGTCGGTGCGCGCCTGGTCGGTGGTGGCTCGAGCTCGGTCTCGGCGTGGCCGAAATCGATGTTCGCGCGGACGCTCGCGGCGATCTGATCATCGTGCCCGGCCATGTGGACGGCAGGCATCGTGGCGGAGAACGGACGCGCCTCCATGGTCGGCTGCTCGAGCGGCTCGCTGGGGGCGGTGATGTCGCCGGTGGCGGCGAACGGCACTTCGTGGACGTCGGTCGCCGATTCGTGCCCCACGGTGGCGGCCGCGTCGAACCGGTCGCTTTCGCGCTGGTGCTCGACGGTCCGGAGACCTTCGAACGCTTCCGTCTCGGAGCGGATCGGCAGCATCATCATCGGCGGCGCGCCCGCCGGCGGTGGTAAGCCCGCGAGCGTGTGCTGGCTCGGCGGCGGCGCCACCGCCGCGGCGATCGTTCCAGGGCTCCGCCCCCCTACCGGCACGCCGGCAGGGTTCCCCCCGGTCGTGGCCTGCGCGCGGGACGGCGTCGTGCGATGGGTCGGCCGCGGGCTGGGTGGCGCGACCGGCGGCGCCACCGACGGGGCTCGGTTGCGGTTGGGTGGCGGCAACGTCGCGGGTCGAGGCGGTGGCGGGGGGGTGAGCGGCGGCAGCGGCAGCCGCAGTGCGGGGGCCGGCGGGGGGAGCGCGTTCGCCGCGAACGGGGCCACCGGCGCCTCGTAGAATGGCGGTGGCGCGGGTCGCTGCGCGTCCTCCCGAAACAGCGCGTGCATGTCGATGGGGGGCGGGGCCTGGGGGACGGGATCGGGAGCGGGCGCGGTAGGCGCGTGCGGCACCCACGCTGGCGCGGGTTTCGGCCGGTCGGCGGCCGGCGCGAGGATGCCGGCCGCGATCCCCATGCCGGTGCCGGCGAAGAACAGGAACATGCCGTAGCCGATCGGGATCGCCATCGCGACGGTCTTGCCGTCGTTGCGGATGTCGGGTCCCTGCACGATCAGCGCGATCGCCACGATCGCACTCGCCCCCGCGGCAGCGAGCACGAGCTTGCTGAACATCCGCCGCCAGTCGCTCGCCGTCAGCGCCGTGATGCCGAGCCCGAGGAGCGCGAGCGCGAGCGCGCTGACGCTCACGAGCTCGATCCACTTCGTGACCTTGAACCCGCCGCCGACCTCGAGCGACGAGCACCGGGAATCGACCCCGTCGTCGCTGAAGCAGCCCTGGTGGGCCGAGGGGAGCAGCCCGAGATGGACTGCCCGGCGCTCGGACGGCTTGCCGTTGATCTCGGGATGACCGGACCACCACCCGGCCGTCACGATCGAGACGGCGAGCAACACCGCCGCAGTCAGCGCGAGAACGGCGCCGGCGACGCGAGAGGACATGGCGGGCAGACTACCACGCGGCCAGCGCATCGAGGGCGGCAGGCGCCGACGCCGCGGTGCGAAACAAGCTACGAACTCCCTGCAGCAACACACCCGCCGTCACCGCGTGGTCGAGGAAGGCCTGCAGGGGAGGCCAGAACCCATCGACGTCGAGGAACACGACCGGCTTGGCGTGATAGCCGAGCTGGAGTCCGGTCAGGGTCTCGAAGGCCTCCTCGAGCGTGCCGAACCCACCGGGAGCGACGACGAAGGCGTCGGCGAGCGAGAACATCATCGCCTTGCGCTGGTGCATCGTGTCGACGACGTGGAGCTCGGTGAGTCCGCGATGGGCGACCTCGAGATCGACGAGCGCCTGCGGGATCACGCCGATGACCTGGCCACCGGCTGCGAGCGTGGCATCGGCCAGCACGCCCATCAGGCCGCGATGCGCACCGCCGTAGATCAGCGTCAGCTCGCGGCGGGCAAGCTCGCGGCCGAGCTCCTCGATCGCGGCGACGTAGTGCGGGCCCGGCGAGGACGACAGGTACACGGTCACGGCACGCACGCGCGCATCCTACGGCCAAGCCAGGCGGGCGGGGCAGCCGCGGGGAGCGGATCGTGGCCGATGATCGCCGTTCATTGCTCCCGCGACCCGCCTGGCGCGACCCGCTTGGCGCGACCGATCCGGCCATGCCACGCTGCCCGCCGATGCGCTGGCACGACCGCTCGTTCGCCGAGCTGACGATCTTCGAGCTCTACGCGATCGTCACCCTGCGCGAGCGCGTGTTCATCGTCGAGCAGCGGTGCGCATATCTCGATGCAGATGGCCTCGACCCGAGGTCGCGCCACCTGTGGGCGACCGACGGGGAGGCCGAGCACGCTGCGCTCCGCGCGTATCTCCGGATCGTGCCCGCGGGTGCGAAGTTCGCGGAGCTGTCGATCGGCCGGGTCATCACCGCGCCCGAGGCCCGCGGCACCGGGCTGGGGCGCGAGCTCATGCGGCGGGGGATCGCCGCGTGCGGCGCGGTGCCGATCCGGATCGGGGCTCAGGCCCACCTCGAACGGTTCTACCGCGAGCTCGGGTTCGTGGTGGCGTCGGCCCCGTACGATGAGGACGGGATTCCCCACGTCGACATGCTCCGGCAACCCTGAGTGGCCGGACGCAATTGCACGCGCGTCACCTACATGCTTGGATGCGTGCCATGCGCATGATCCTCGTCGGTCCTCCCGGTGCAGGGAAGGGTACGCAGGCGGCTCGCCTCGTCGACACCTATCGTATCCCGCACATCTCGAGCGGCGACATGCTCCGCGCCGCGGTGAAGGAGGGCACCAAGCTCGGGCTCGAAGCCGACACCTTCATGAAGGCCGGCAAGCTGGTGCCCGACGCGGTCGTGATCGGGATGATCCTCGAGAGGATCGCGCGGCCTGATTGCGCGAAGGGCTTCATGCTCGACGGGTTTCCGCGGACGCGTCCGCAGGCCGAGGCGCTCGACCAGGCGATGCACACGGCCGGCTTCGATCTCGACGCCGTCGTCCTGATCGAGGTGCCGGATCAGCTGCTCGAGGAGCGCGCGTGCGGCCGGCGCACCGACCCGGAGACCGGCACGATCTACCACCTCAAGTACAACCCACCGCCGGCCGAGATCGTCGGCCGGCTCGTCCATCGCAAGGACGATACCGTCGAGGCCGTGACGATGCGCGTCCAGAAGTACCACTCCGAAACCGCCCCGATCGTGCCGTTCTACCTGGCCAAGGGGATCCTGAAGCGGGTCGATGGCGTGGGAGACCCCGACATGGTCACGGCGCGGATCACCGCGGTGCTGGCAAGCTGATGGCAGGCTTCGATCACACGATCGTCGACGCCAAGTGGCAGGCCTTCTGGGAGCGCGAGCAGACGTTCGCCACGCCGACCGATCGGACGCGTCCCAAGTACTACGTGCTCGACATGTTCCCGTATCCGTCGGGTGACGGCCTCCACGTCGGGCACCCCAAGGGTTACACGGCGACCGACGTGGTCGCGCGCGCCAAGCGGATGATGGGCTTCAACGTGCTGCGGGTGATGGGCTGGGACAGCTTTGGCCTGCCGGCCGAGCGCCGAGCCGAGCGCACGGGCGAGCACCCGTCGGTGATCACGGCGCGCAACATCGGCATCTTCAAGAGCCAGCTCCAGAAGCTCGGGCTGTCGTACGACTGGACGCGCGAGCTCGCGACGAGCGACCCGCGGTACTACAAGTGGACGCAGTGGATCTTCGAGGTGCTGTTCGAGCGCGGGCTCGCGTACCGCGCCGAGGTGCCGGTGAACTTCTGCCCGGCGCTCGGCACCGTGCTCGCGAACGAGGAGGTCCACGACGGCAAGTACATCGAGACCGGTGACCCGGTCGAGAAGCGGCTGATGAAGCAGTGGATGCTGCGCATCACCGAGTACGCCGACCGGCTCGTCGAAGATCTCGACGGGCTCGAATGGCCCGCGGGCACGCACAAGGCGCAACGCGACTGGATCGGCAAGTCGATCGGCGCCAACGTCGTGTTCAAGATCGCCGGCAGCGACGACGCGATCACGGTGTTCACGACCCGCCCCGACACGCTGTTCGGCGGCACGTGGGTCGTGCTCGCGCCCGAGCACCCGCTGGTCGACAAGGTCACCACGCCCGCGCAGCGCGCCGCGGTCACGAGCTATCGCGAGCAGGTCGGCAAGCGCAGCGAGCGCGAGCGCACCACCGAGGCAGCCGATGCGCCGAAGACCGGTGTGGCGACCGGCGCGTTCGCCGTCAACCCGGCCACCGGCAAGCAGATCCCGATCTGGATCGCCGACTACGTGCTCGCGAGCTACGGCACGGGCGCGGTGTTCGCGTGCCCCGCGCACGACGAGCGCGACCACGCGTTCGCGAAGAACTTCGGGCTGCCGATCATCGAGGTCGTCAAGCCACCGAAGGAGGCACCGAGCGTCGACGACGCCGCGTACACCGGTGACGGGCCGCACGTGAACTCGAGCTTCCTCGACGGCCTCGAGATCGATGCCGCCAAGACCCAGGTCATCGCCTGGCTCTTTGACCGCAAGCTCGGCGAGCAGAGCATCCGCTACAAGCTGCGCGACTGGCTGTTCTCACGGCAGCGCTACTGGGGCGAGCCGTTCCCGACCTACGAGCTCCCCGACGGCAGCATCAAGCTCGTGCCGAAATCCGACCTCCCGGTCGCGCTGCCGATGATCGACGAGTACAAGCCGACGCAGGATGGCCAGCCGCCGCTCGCGCGCGCCAAGGACTGGCTCGTCACGACCGACAAGGAGACCGGCCTGCCCGCGAAGCGCGAGACCAACACGATGCCGCAGTGGGCGGGGTCGTGCTGGTACTACCTGCGCTTCCTCTCGCCGGGCCGCGACGACGTCGCGTGGGATCCCGAGGAGGAGAAGTACTGGATGCCCGTCGACCTCTACGTCGGCGGGTCCGAGCACGCGACGCTGCACCTGCTCTATGCCCGGTTCTGGCACAAGGTGCTGTACGACGCCGGTCACGTCTCGACGAAGGAGCCGTTCCAGCGGCTGTTTCACCAGGGCATGATCCACAAGGTCTCGTTCAAGGACGCCCAGGGCAAGTACCACCAGGACGACGAGGTCGAGCGGCGCGACGGCGAGTGGTTCTTGAAGGGGACCGCGACGCCCGTCGTGGCCAAGCTCGATAAGATGTCGAAGAGCCGCTACAACGTCGTCAACCCCGACGACATGGGCGCGGAGTTCGGCGCCGATGCGATGCGGCTCTACGAGCTGTTCATGGGCCCGCTCGAGGAAGGCGTCGAGTGGGAGACCTCCGGCGTGGCCGGCACTCGCCGGTTCCTCGATCGCGCGTGGCGGTTGATGGTCGATTCCGACCCCGAGACCGACAAGCTCACCGACAAGGTCGGCGACGCGGGTCACGACAACCGCGAGCTCGAGCGCGCGCTCCACGCGGCGATCAAGAAGGTGACGCAGGCCGTCGCCGATCTGCGGTTCAACACGGCGATCGCGGACATGATGGTGTTCGTCAACGAGGCGACCAAAGCTCCGGCGGTGCCGCGTCCGTGGTTCGAGGCGTTCCTCAAGATCCTCGCGCCGTTCGCGCCGCACATCGCCGAGGAGCTGTGGCAGCGCCTCGGTCACACCTCCACGCTGACGTACGAGCCGTGGCCGGTCCACGACGAGGCCAAGCTCGCGCGTGACGTGATGGTGATCGCGGTCCAGGTCAGCGGCAAGCTGCGCAGCCAGATCGAGGTCGCGCTCGACGCCAGCGAGCAGACGATCCTCACCGCCGCCAAGGCCGACGACAAGGTGCAGCCGTTCCTCGCCGGCAAGCCGATCAAGCGCGAGATCTACGTCAAGGGACGGCTCGTCAACCTCGTGGTGTGATGCCGGACCGCATCGCGACCGTCGCGCTCATCGCGATCATCGCGCTCATCGCGGGTTGCTGGACCGGCGCACCACCACCCTCTCCGAGCGTGCCGGCTCCGGCGGCTCCGCGCGTCGGGTTCCCGCTCCACAGCGTGTGGATGGGTCGGTATCGCTGCAACCAGGGCGTCAGCGCGGCGCGCCTGACGATCGACGCGGAGCCGACGGGGCACGCGACCATCCGGTACGAGTTCGGCCCGATCGCGGAGAACCCCGATCAACCGAGCGGTGCGTACGAGCTCGAGGGGACGCTGCGCAACACGGGCGGTTCCTCGTTCGAAGGCGAGTTCGAAGCGCGGCGATGGATCGAGCAGCCCGACGGCTACTTCATGGTCGGGCTGACGGTCGAGACGGTCCGGAGCGCGCGCCGGTTACGCGGCACCCTGGATCACGAGTCGTGCAGTGACTTCGAAGTCCATCGGGTGCGCTGACGCGCTCAGGCCTGTGCCTGGCGACCGGTGACCTGGCTGGTCGCCGTCGCCGCGAGGTGCTGCGCGGCGAGCGTGGTCTCGCGGGCGGTCTTGACAGCGTTGCTGAGCGCGCGCTCGGCGCCGGTCAGGGCCTCGCCGCTGGCCTCGTCGATCCGCTGAGTGAGCTTGCGCGCGAACCGGAACGCGCCGGTCGCGAGCTTCTCGGCGAGCTCGATGCCGTTCTCCATCGCGGCGCGCAGCTCGACCCGCGCATCGTTGAGCACGGAGATCGCGGTCGATTGACCACGGTCGGCGACGTCGAGGGCCAGGTGAACGACGTTGGGCATCAGTCCGTGGCGGTCGGTCCTGGAGTCGGTCTTGGAGTCGGTGTTGTGGGTTGCCATCGTGGTGTCCTTGGGCATGGACGCAGTTTAAGACGCACTGCGTCACGGCGCACGTTCGGCTTGATGACAAGTTCTAACGCGCCGCATCAATTGTCTATAAAACCAAGGAAATCAAGTATAGTGGCCAACATGGAGCGCGAGTTTATCCCGGTCAACGTCGCCGTCCTCACGGTCTCCGATACGCGGACCGTGGAGACCGATACCTCGGGCAAGCTGATCGCGGACCGGCTCGCCGAGGTCGGCCATCACATCGTCGCGCGCACGATCGTGGTCGACTCCGAGTTGATCATCCGCGCCCAGCTCGCGCAGTGGATCGCAGATCCCGGGGTCGACGTGGTGATCGCGACCGGCGGCACCGGGGTCACGCCGCGCGATGTCACGCCGGAGGCGCTCGCGCCGCTGGTCACCAAGTCGATCGTCGGGTTCGGCGAGCTGTTTCGCTGGCTGTCGTACGAGGAGATCGGGACGTCCACGATCCAGAGCCGCGCAGAGGCCGCGCTGTGCGGCCAGACCTACGTGTTCCTGCTGCCGGGCTCGATGGGCGGCGTGCGGCTGGGCATCGAGAAGATCTTGATCCCGCAGCTCGATCACCGGCTCAAGCCGTGCAACTTCGTGATGCTGCTGCCGCGGATCCGCAACGAGCCAACGGGCCGCGGCTGACTTAGAGCTTCCCCGGAAATTCGGGCCGTTGTCGTGGGCGCCGTCGTGGGCGCCGTCGTGGGCGTGATCGGCGACGGCGACGGCAACGTGTCACCTTGACGGCGTCAGCGACGGGTAGCGTCATCACGCCTGCGCTCTCCACGTCGCCGTC
>JAGSPR010000706.1 GCA_018262455.1 Deltaproteobacteria bacterium
TGATGAAGTCCTTGCGCAGCAGCGGCAGCGCCACCCGCTCGCGACACCGCGCGAGGAACCCGAGGTCACCGTCGAAGAATGCGCGGTCCGTGAGGACGCTGATCGCGGCGGCCCCTCCGGCTGCGTAGTCCACCGCGATCTCGGCGGGGTCTGCGTTGGGCCGGATCTGGCCCGCCGAGGGCGAGGCACGCTTGATCTCGGCGAGCACGCGCACGGGCTGCCCCGGGGCTCGCGCGAGGGCGGCACGCAGGCCACGCACGGGATCCGCCGCACGTGCCACCGCCTCGACCTGGCTCAGCGAATGCGCGGCCCGTGCGGCGGAGACCTCGACGCGCTTGGCCGCCAGGATCGTCTCGAGGATCGACATCTCACTCCACCCCCTGGAAGTCGGCCGCTGTCTTCGTCGTGAGCGCGGAGAGATCGGCCCCCAGATCGGCCTGGCTCGCTTCACACCACCGGTACAGCGCGAGCCGGGCGGCGCCATCGACCGCGACGGTATGAGCCCGGATGAACTGATCTGGCAGCCGATCGAGATCGAGCGCGCCAGGCTCGAGCAACTCGAGGCCGAGCGCGGCGGTCATCGCGGCCGCGTTGACGATCGCCTCGTGGTGGCCAACGTGACCGGCGAGGACGCGCCGCAGGACCGCGGCGTTGTGGGTGGCATCACCGCCGGCGAGCCCCTCGGGGTCGACCTCGCGGCAACCGAAGCTGCGAGGCGACAGCGTCATGCTCGTCAGCTCGCCAGCGTCGTAGATCGCGACGTGGGTCTCGCCGCGCACGGAGATCTCGTCGAGCCCATCGTGGCCATGGACCACCGCGGCACGGCGAAGCCCGAGCGCACCGAGCGCGGCCGCCATCGGCTCGCACCATCGGCGATCGTAGACGCCGACGACCTGATGACGCACGTTGGCGGGGTTGGTCAGCGGGCCGAGCAGGTTGAAGATGGTCCTCGTCCCGAGCTCGCGACGAGGCCCGGCGGCGTGGCGGGTGGCGGCGTGGAACCGGGGTGCGAACGCGAACCCGATGCCGGCGATCCGGATGCAGCGCGTGACGTTCGCGGGCTCTGCATCGATCACGACCCCCAGCGCCTCGAGAATGTCCGCGGAGCCGCACTTCGACGTCAGGGCGCGGTTGCCGTGCTTGGCGACGACGCCGCCGCACGCGGCGATCAGGATCGCAGCGAGCGTGGACACGTTGAAGGTCCCGGCGCCATCGCCGCCGGTCCCACAGGTATCGATGCTGTGCTCGATGCGCGGGCACGCAAGCGGGGTCGCGCGACTGCGCATCGCCGAGGCTGCGCCGACCAGCTCGTCGACGGCTTCGCCCTTGGCCCGCAACGCGATGAGCAGCCCCGCGATCTGCGCCGCCGTCGCCTGGCCATCCATGATCTGGCCGATGGCCTCGGCCATCTCGGCCCGCGACAGGTCGGTGCCATCGAGCGCGCGGCCGATCGCACGCACGATCGCGACGGTCATGCGGATGCTCCCCGGTATTCCCCGGCGAGCCGCAGAAAATTCGCGAGCAGCGCCTTGCCCGCGGTGGTCATGATCGATTCGGGATGGAACTGCACCCCCTCGAGCGGCGCGCCGGCACCGATCCGGCCCTTCGCGCGGACCCCCATGATCTCGTCGTCCCAGGTCTTGGCCGTGACCTCGAGCGTGTCCGGCATCGATTCGGGCGCGATCACGAGCGAGTGATAGCGGGTCGCGACGAACGGGTTCTCGACGCTGGCGTATAGCCCGCGCTCGTCGTGGAAGATCTTCGACGTCTTGCCGTGCATCACGCGCGGCGCTCGTACGATGCGACCGCCGAACACCTGGCCGATGCACTGGTGCCCGAGGCACACGCCGAGCAGCGGGAGCTCGCCCGCGAACCGGCGCACGACATCCATCGAGATCCCGGCCTCGTTCGGGGTGCACGGGCCCGGCGAGATCGCGATCGCGTCGGGCGGGCTGTTCGCGATCGCGTCCACCGTGATCGCGTCGTTGCGCTCGACGCTGACCTCGGCGCCGAGCTCGCCCAGATACTGCGCGAGGTTCCACGTGAACGAGTCATAGTTATCGATCAAGAGCAGCTTCACGGCTCGCCTCTCGGATCGTGCTCGGCGGTGCGGGCCATGATCACCGCGCGCAGCACCGCGCGTGCCTTGTTCACGGTCTCCCAGTACTCGGTCTCGGGCACCGAGTCCGCGACGAGGCCGGCACCCGCCTGGACGTAGACGGTGTCGCCCGCCGAGACCAGCGTGCGGATGGCGATCGCGAGATCGAGGTTGCCCGTGTAGCTGACGTAACCCACCGCGCCGCCGTAGATGCCCCGCTGATGCGGCTCGAGCTCGTCGATGATCTCCATGGCACGAATCTTCGGAGCTCCCGACAGCGTACCCGCAGGAAATGCGGCGCGCAGCACGTCGAGCCACGACTTGCCCGGCGCGAGGGTTCCGACGACATGCGACGTCATGTGCATGACGTGCGAGTAGCGCTCGATCACCATGGTCTCTGCGACATGCACCGAACCGATCGCGGCGACCCGGCCCACGTCGTTGCGCCCGAGGTCGATCAGCATGAGATGCTCTGCGAGCTCCTTCGGATCGGCGAGCAGCTCGGCCGCGAGGCGATCGTCCTCGTCGGCCGTGGCACCGCGCGGGCGCGTGCCGGCGATCGGCCGGAGCTCGACGCGGCCCTCGCTGAGCCGGACCAGGGTCTCGGGCGACGCGCCGGTGACCCGCGCCTCGGGGAACTCGAGGTGGAACATGTACGGCGACGGGT
>JAGSPR010000707.1 GCA_018262455.1 Deltaproteobacteria bacterium
GGCGCGAGGCGCTGGATCATGTTCGCGCGCATCCGCGACGGATCCGCGAGCGGCTCGAGATCGAGCAGATCCCAGGTCGAGGCGTCGTCGATCAGCTTGCGTGCGATCGCGGCGCCGGCGCGATCTTCCCAGCCTGGACGCGACAGCAGATCGAGCGACGGCGGCCGCGGCCCGGCATCGCCCATCATCCGCAGCTCGCGGGTGTCGAGCAACGCGACCTTGACGGTGCGCCGGTACAGCGGAGCGATGCAGACGATCTCGCCGGCCGCCTCGCCGTCGGTCGCGCGGCCCACGAGGACGTGGAGCTCGGCGGCGAGCGTGTTGTGATAGGCGTGCCACCACGGCAGGAGCCAGTCAGGTCCGCGGAACAGCGCGCCGGTGCCCAGGCTGGCGAGCGCGCGCCACTCCGCCTCGATGGCGCGCAGTGCCGCCAGATCGCGCACCACGGAGACGTCGATCGCCATGCGCGTGGCGAACGTACCATGGCGAACGAGGGCGCGCGCGTTGCCATCGGCAACGCCGGTTGTTGCCGATAGCGGCGTGACATCGCCAGGACGTGGATCCACGCCGAGGGTGATGCATGGGCAGTGCCCACCGGGGCTCCGGTGAGGGGCGTTTGCTGAGCGTCGCTCGGTCACCTGCGACAGGGCCCTCGGAGGTTCTACGGGGCGCGCAGCGGTGCCGCAGCGCCGCCAGGACGCGCGCGCGGGTCGCCAGGGTCACGGGGCGCGCTGGAGAACGCTGGCGAAGAAGCCGTCGGTGCCGTGGTGGAGCGGGGTCACAGTGAAGGTCGAGCCCGAGCCGAGGGACGTGCCCCGCTCGCCGAGCACCTCGGTCAGCGGCACCGGCGCGAGGTCCGGACGGGCGGCCCGCAGCGTGTCGACGACGTCCTGGTTCTCTTGCTTGAGCAGCGTGCAGGTCGCGTAGACGATCCGGCCACCCGGCGCGCACAGCGCATACGCGCCGGCGAGGATCTCGGTCTGCCGCGCAGCGAATGTCGCGAGATCGGGCTCGCGAAGGCGCCAACGCGCCTCCGGGTTGCGGCGCAGCGCGCCGATGCCGGAGCACGGCGCGTCGACGAACACCACGTCGGCCTTGCCGCGTAGCGCATCGAGCGACGGCGGCCACGCACCTGCTTCGAGCTGCACGGGTTGTGCGGTCGAGACGTGCGCGCGTCGGGCGCGTCGGCGCAGCTCGTCGAGCTTGTGCTTGTCGACGTCGGTCGCGATGATCCGACCGCGGTTGCCGAGCCGCGCCGCGATCGCGAGGGTCTTGCCGCCGGCGCCGGCGCACAGATCGATCACGATGGGCTTGGCGGCCGTCACCCCACCGACCGCGAGGTCGGCGAGGAGCTGGCTGCCCTCGTCCTGTGCCTCCATCGCGCCGCGCTTGAACGCGTCGAGCGCGAACAGGTTGGTGCGGGTGTCGAGGTGGAGCGCGGTGTCGCACCAGGTGCCCGGCGTACTCTCGATCTTGTTGCGGCCGAGCTCCGCGGCGAGATCGGCGCGGCTCCCGACGAGGAGGTTCGCGCGCACGGTCATCGGCGCGCGCTGGTTGAGTGACAGCGCGAGGCTCTCGGCCTCGCTGCCCCAGTCGGCGACGAACCGCTCGGCGAGCCAGTCGGGGAACGAGGCGGCGAGGGCGATCCGCGCCGCGGGCTTGCGCTCGGCGGCGATCACGTCGTCGATCGTCGCGACCGCGTTCCAGTCGATGTCGCGCTCGAGCTGCGCGGCGCGTGCCGGCTCGATCAGCTTCTCGAGGACCAGCAGTGCGAGCAGGCGCTCGAGGTCGCGGGGTGGTTTTGTGGTCTTGCGGCCACGGACGAGCGCCGCATCGACGCGGCGGAGGTGGCGTACGAGGCCGTAGAGGGTCTCGCCGACGAAGCGCCGCTCGTGGGCGCCGATCCAGGTCTCCTTGCGGAACGTCGACGACAGCCGGTCGGTGACGAACCCCCAGTCCATCCGGGTTCGCTGCCAGAGCTCGAGGACGAGCGCCCGCAGGCGCCCGCCATCGACCACGTGCGATGCCAGCTTCTTGTCCGAGAGCCGATCAGGGTGCCCCGCGTCTTGAGATGGACGGGTCACGAGAGCGATCGGTAATCTTCGAGGATCAGGAACAGCGGCACGAGACCGTGCGCGCCGAGCTGGCGGACCGCCGATAGGCCGTCCGCGATCCGATCGATGCGCTCGCGGTTCTTGTCGACGAAATCGGGCCCGGCCGCGATCCGGCTGATCGCGTGCTGCCGCACGCTCGAGGCCTCGCGCTCGAGCGACGAGAAGAACCGGCGCTCCCACGGATTCGCCGGGACCTGGGTCGCGAGGATCTCGTCGAACGTGTCGACATGCAGCTCGCGTCCCACGCGGTGCAGCGCGGGGGCAGCGGCCTCGAGGCTCACCTTGGTGTCGCGGACGGTGGCGAGCAGCGCGAACGCCTCGCGCAGCATCGGGCCACGCGCGAGCGCCGTCGCGACCTCCAGGGGGAAGCCGCGCATCGTCAGGTCCTGCGTCCGCGCCTCGTAGGTCAACTTGTGCGCGGGCTCGAGTGCCGCGACCAGCGCCTCGGCGGCGGCCTCGAATTTCGGCTTCGCCTTCGCGACGTCGTCGGGGCCGAGCTTCCACGAGCTCTCGTTCCAGATCCACCAGCGCAGCAGGCTCCGGTGGACCTCCTCGAACGAGAGCAGCGCGGCGTACTGGTCCGCCGCGGCGACCTTGTAGTCCGCGCCGTGGATCGCGGCGCGGATCGCGCGGCCTCCGAGCAGCTC